>NZ_JBEXVL010000001.1:0-466748 GCF_040638805.1 Streptomyces sp. NPDC005925
CAGGACTCCGGCGAGGGCCGCTGGACGGTGGAGGCCGCGATCGACAACGCGGTGCCGCTGCCCGCGATCACCGCGTCGCTGTTCGCGCGGTTCGCATCCCGTCAGGACGACTCGCCGCAGATGAAGATGATCGCGGCGCTGCGCAACCAGTTCGGCGGCCACGCCGTCGAGTCGGCGACGGGGAAGTAGGGCGCCGTGGGGGACGTCCGAGGAGGGGCGGGGGATCGTTCGGAGGCGCGGACCGGTGACCTTCTGCTGGTCCGGCACGGTGAGACGGCGTGGAGCAGGTCGGGCCGGCACACCGGCTGGACCGACCTGCCCCTCACCCCGGGCGGCGAGGCCCAGGCCCGGTCCCTCGCCCCCCTCCTGGCCGGGCGGCGCTTCTCCCTCGTCCTCAGCAGTCCGCTCGCCCGCGCCCGGCGCACCGCCGACCTCGCGGGTGTCACGGGGGCCGTGCTCGACCGGGACCTGCACGAGTGGGACTACGGCGCCTACGAGGGCGTCACCACCGCCGACATCCGCCGCGACCGGCCCGGCTGGGACCTGTGGACCGACGGCGTGCCGCCCGGACCCGTGGACCGGCCGGGCGAGTCGCCCGAGCAGGTCGGCGCCCGCGCGGACCGTGCCCTGGCCCGGGCGGTGCCCGCGCTCGCCGGCGGCGACGTCCTCCTCGTGGCCCACTCGCACTTCCTGCGCGTGCTCACCGCCCGGCGGCTCGGCCTGCGGCCCGCGGAGGGGCGGCTGTTCCGCATCGAGACGGGCACACTGAACCGGCTGTCGACGGAACACGGCAGGCCCGTCGTCGCGGAATGGAACGTCAGGCCGTAGGTCCACAGGCTCGGTTGACACCTCGGCGCGGCCGGGTCAGAGTCGCCGCTGATGGAGATCGACGATCTGACCCCGGCCGAGGCACAGGTGTGGCGGGCCGTCCCCCGCGGCGAGGCCGTGGACTTCCGTACCCCCGGGCGCGAGGACCCTGCCGACGGCGCGTCCTGGGGGCCGGAACGGACCGTACGCGCCTCGGTGCTGAGGTATCTGCTCGTCAACTGCCCACGGGAGGACGGGGAGATACCCTCGCTCAGCCTGGCCGGGGCTCGCGTCACCGGCCTGCTCGACCTGCAGTACGCCACCGTCGACCAGCCGGTGCGCCTCAGCCACTGTCACTTCGACGAGGCGCCCCGCTGCTACGGAGCCCGGCTGCGCGAGCTCAACCTGAGCGAGTCCGTCCTGCCCGGGCTCGTCTCGCACGCCGTGACGGTGGACGGCGTGCTGCGTCTGACCCGCTGCCGCTTCCTCGGCCGGGTGCGCCTCGGCGGGGCGCAGATCTCCGGCAGCCTGTACATGGAGAGCGCCGCCTTCGCCGACCCGGATCTCACCCAGCCCGTGCTCCAGCTCAACCAGGCCGTCGTCGGCGCCGACCTGTGGGCGCCGGGGCTGCGCGCCGAGGGACCGGTCCGGCTCAACGGCGCCAAGATCACCGGCTCGGTGAACCTCACCGAGGCGCGGCTGCACAACCCCGGGCAGTGCGCCGTCGACGCGGAGACCCTCACCGTCGAGGGCGACGTGCTGATCAGGCAGGCGGACGTGGACGGCTGGATCGGCCTGCGCGGCGCCCGCGTCACCGGCCGCCTCGACCTGTCGTACACCCGGCTGTCCAACCCGGGCGGAACGGCGCTGCGGGCGAGCAGCGCCGCCCTCGGCGAACTGTGGCTGCGCCGGGGTCCCGCCGTCGAGGGCACCCTCAACCTGCGGCGCGCACAGCTCGAAGTCCTCTTCCTCGACCCCGGCACGGCACCCGGCCAGGTACTGCTCAACGGCCTCGTCTACACGACGCTCACACCGCACGAACCGGCCGCACACCGCCTGCCCATGCTGGAACGCGACCGGGAGGGCTACGTCCCGCACGCCTACGAGCAACTGGCCGAGGCCTACCGCCGCATCGGCGACGACGACGCGGCCCGCCTGGTGCAGCTCGCCAAGCAGCGCCGGCACCGGCGCACCCTGCCGTGGTACGGCCGGATGTGGGGAGTCGTGCAGGACGCCACCGTCGGCTACGGCTTCCGGCCGCTGCGCGCCGCGGGCTGGCTGCTGTCCCTGCTGACCGTGGGCTCCGTCGCCTACGCCCTCCACCACCCGCGCGCCCTGAAGGCGTCCGAGGCACCCCACTTCCACCCGGTGTTCTACACCCTGGACCTGCTGCTCCCGGTGATCTCCTTCGGCCAGGAGGCCGCGTTCGCCCCCGACGGCTGGTACCAGATCCTCTCGTACGTCCTCGTCATCACGGGCTGGATCCTCGCGAGCGCGGTCCTGGCGGGCGTGACGCGCACGGTCAGCCGTTCCTGAGCCCCCACGGTGGACGCGGGGCAGCCGGCCTGGCGTGTGCCGTTCCCGCCGCCGCGCGCCGTGGGAGGGTGCCGGGCCGTCCGTACGAGTGAGGGGAATCGGCTCGCACACGTCGCCGCGTGGCGCATGTGCCGCGGCGGTCGGAGCGCCATGGTGTTCCCCCGGGCGCCCGCCCGCCCGGTTTGTCCGAGGGCTCCGGCCCTTCCCCGCGCCTCGCCGCCCCGGAGTCCGGGCCGTCCGCGGGTTCCTCCTGCCGCTTCTCGTGATCTTCGCGCGGCGGCAGAGGTCTGAGAGGGTCCGTGTGCGGGTATGCCGGACCGCACCTCGAGAAGGTGACGGAGGAGAACGATGGCACAGCTGCGACAAGAGGTGGACCCGGGCGAGGTGGGTCTCGACGCCGGGGCGCTGGAACGCCTCGACCGGCATTTCGCCCGCGCGGTGGACGAGGGCAGCCTGCCCGGCTTCCTGGTGGCCGTGGCCCGCGGCGGGCGCGTCGCCCACCTGACGACGCACGGCAGCCGCGACATCTCGGCCGGGCTGCCCGTCGAGGCGGACACGCTGTGGCGGATCTACTCCATGACCAAGCCGGTCACCGCGGTCGCCGCGCTGCTGCTGATGGAGGAGGGCCGGCTGTCGCTCGACGACCCGCTCGACCGCCACCTGCCGGTCTTCGCCGACGCCCGGGTGTATGAGGGCGGATCCGGTGCGGAGGTCCGGACCCGCCCCGCCGCCGGACCGGTCCTCCTGCGCCACCTCATGACCCACACCGCCGGCCTGACCTTCGGCTTCTACCACACCCACCCCGTCGACGCGCTCTACCGCAAGGCGGGCCTGGAGTCGTCGGTGCCGCCGGGCAAGGACCTCGCGCAGTCGATGGAGGTGTACGCGAGCCTGCCTCTGCAGTTCGACCCGGGCACCCAGTGGAACTACTCGGTGGCCAGCAACATCCTCGGCCGGGTGATCGAGGTGGTCTCCGGGCAGCCCCTCGACGTGTTCCTGGCGGAGCGCGTCTTCGGGCCGCTGGGCATGCCGGACGCCGGGTTCTGCGTCACCGACGAGCAGGCCGAGCGGCTGTCGGAGCTGTACGGGGACGCCGACGGCGGTGGCATCAAGCCGATCCCGGGGCTGCCGCTGCACGGCAGGCCGCGGTTCCTGTCCGGCAGCGGCGGCCTGGTGGCCTCCGCGTACGACATCCACCGCTTCATGGAGGTGCTGCGCCGTCGCGGCGAACTCGACGGCGTGCGCCTGCTCTCCCCCGAGACGGTCGGCCTGATGACGTCCAACCACCTGCCCGGCGGCGCCGACCTGCGCACGGTCGGCAGCCGTCCCGCGCACGACGAGCCCGGCAACGAGGGCGTCGGCTTCGGGCTCGGCGTCTCGGTGGTGATCGACCCGTCGCGCACCCAGGTACCGTCCGGGCTCGGCACATACGGCTGGAGCGGCGTCGCGACGACGACGTTCTGGGTCGACCCGGGCCGCGACCTGACGGTGCAGTTCATGACCCAGGTCCGCCCGAAGTCCTCGCACACGGTGTTCCCGGACCTGAAGCGCCTGGTGCACGAGGCGGTCACGGACTGACCCGGGGGCGGTGCGTACGCGGACGCATGCCATGCCCTGCCCCGCCGCCCGCCGCCCGCCGCCCGTCGTGCGGCACGTCGGGGCACGGGCCGGCGTCCGCGCCCCGCGCACCAGGGTCCCGCCGCGGCCCGGCGGGACCCTTCTCGCGCTCACGGCCAGTGGGCCGCCACCGCGTCCAGGTGGGGCAGGTGGTGGTCGAGGCGTTCCCGCTTGGTGCGCAGGTAGGTGATGTTGTTCTCGCACGGCTCGATCAGCAGCGGCACCTGCTCGGCGACGTGGATGCCGTGGCTCAGCAGCGCCTCGCGTTTGCGCGGGTTGTTGGACATCAGACGGACGGAGGTCACGCCCAGGTCGTCGAGGATGCGGGCGGCGACGCCGTAGTCGCGGGCGTCCACCGGCAGGCCGAGGGCGAGGTTCGCCTCCACCGTGTCCAGGCCCTCCGCCTGCAGCGCCATCGCGCGCAGCTTTGCCAGCAGGCCGATGCCGCGGCCCTCGTGCCCTCTCAGGTAGACGACGACGCCACTGCCCTCGGCGGCGACGGCACGCAGCGCCGAAGCGAGCTGGTCGCCGCACTCGCAGTGCCGCGAGCCGAACGCGTCACCCGTCAGGCACTCCGAATGCAGCCGGGTCAGGACGTCACCGCCCGTGCCGACGTCGCCGTGCACCAGCGCGACCTGCTCGTCACCGCTGTCGTGGTCGAGGTAACCGACCGCACGGAAATGCCCGTACAGCGTGGGCAACGAAACATGCACGACGCGTTCCACGCCCGAGCGCTGCGCCGGCTTCTCACCGGTATTCGCCTCGCAGTTGTTCCTTTGACCGTCCTTCTCCTGACCGTTCTTCTTCTGACCGTTCTTCTCCTGACCGTCGCTCCTCCGACCGCTGTTCCTTTGACCGTTGTTCCTTTGACCGTTGTTCCTCTTGCCGATGACGCCGAGGTTTTCTGTCATGATCCGGGTTCCTCAACAGTGACGAAAGGCCGTGAAGAGATGAGTGATTCGGGAACGCGCACGGCGGCGTACGGTGCGGTGCCGGTGGACACCACCGAGGACGTACGGGCGCGGGGCGCGGGCGTCCGCACACAGGTCGCGGTCCTGCCGGTCGGGAGCTTCGAGCAGCACGGCCCGTACCTGCCGCTGGCGACGGACACGCTCGTCGCCTGCGCGATAGCGGGGGAGGTCGCCGCCGCGTACCCGGTGCATCTCCTTCCCCCGGTGACGGTCTCCTGCTCGCACGAACACGCGGCCTGGCCGGGGACGGTCAGCATCTCCTCGGTGACCCTTCACGCGGTGATACGGGACATGGGGGGCTCGCTGCGCCGGTCCGGCGTCGACGTGCTGGTGCTGGTCAACGGGCACGGCGGGAACTACGTACTGGGCAACCTCGTTCAGGAATCCGGCGCACGCGGCGAGCGGATGGCGCTGTTCCCGGCCGCGGAGGACTGGGAGGCGGCGCGGCAGCGGGCCGGGGTGGCCACGTCACTGCTCACCGACATGCACGCGGGGGAAATCGAGACCTCCATCCTTCTGCACACCCATCCGGAATACGTCCGACCCGGTTACGAGACCTCCGATTTCATCGCCGACGACCGGCGCCATCTGCTCACTCTCGGTATGTCCGGCTATACGGATTCGGGGGTCATAGGCCGCCCTTCACTGGGCTCCGCGGAAAAGGGGAAGGACATCCTGGCGAGCCTCGCGGATTCCTTCGGCGCGTATTTCTCCCTGCTGACGTCCGAAAGCGCCGCGGAGTCCACCGGCTTCGGCGGCGACCCGGCTCCGGCCGGCCCCTGACGGTCGGCTCGGCGCAGGCTCCCGTACCAACGGGCGGCGAGCACGAGCAGGCCGGGCAGGGCCGCCGCGAAGCTCAGCACCCCGTACACGACGGCGACCGTGAGGCCACTGCCCGCGCCGAGCCCGGCCGCGCCGAACGCCCACGCGGTGACGCCCTCCCGGGGCCCCCAGCCGCCGACGTTCAGCGGCAGCCCCATCGCCAGCAGCGCCAGCACGGCGAGCGGCAGCAGCACGGCGACGGGCGCGGCGGACCCGGCGGCGCGGGCCGCGACCACGAACGTCGCCAGGTGCCCGGCCAGGACGACGACGGACGACACGACGACGCCCGGCCAGTTGCGGCGCGACAGCAGGGCGTCATGGGCTTCCCCGAGCGCGGTGTGCGCGGTACTGGGGGCACGGCTGCGGCGGGCGGCCGGCGGCCGGTTCATACGGACGGCCAGGACGACGGCGAGCGCGCCCAGCGCCCCGAGCGCCACGAGCGGGGCGGCGCGCCGGGCGACGGCCGACACAGGCGAGGGCACGCTCAGCAGCACCGCGGCACCGACGACGCCCAGCGCGAGCTGTCCGGCGGCGCGTTCGAGGACGACGGCGCGCACGCCACGGCCCAGGTCACCGGCGCTGCGACCGTGCCGTACGGCCCGGTGGACGTCGCCGAGGACGCCGCCGGGCAGGGCGGCGTTCAGGAAGAGGGAACGGTAGTAGTCGGCGACGGCCGGGCCGAGCGGCAGCCGGATGCGCAGGCCGCGCGCCACAAGAACCCACCGCCAGGCGCTGCACACCGTGGTGACGGCCCCGATCCCGACCGCCACGAGCAGGGTCGGCCCGTCGATCCGCCGCAGGCCGTCCAGGAACACGCCGGTCCCCAGCCGCTGGAGCAGTACGCCGAGGATCACGACACCCACGAGGGTGCCGAGGTGGGTGCGAAGGGAGGCGGGAAGCACGGTGCGCGGGAGGATGCGGACCGAGGTGCGGACGGACCTCGGGCGGGGGCCCGGGACCCGCACCGGCGGAGCCGCCTGCCCCGGATGCCGCTCTCGGCCGGTCACGGCGCTCCGCCCGTCGGTCGCCGGCACAGGGCCAGCAGGTCGGTGTGGTGGAGGACGACGTTCAGCTTCCCCGCGTCGCAGGCGGCGAGCCGGCGCTCGAGGTAGGAGTCGGCGGGGCCGCGGAGGCCGGGGCGCTGTTCGACGGCGGCGGCGACCCAGCCGCGCAGCCAATGCCCCGTCAGGGCCCGCTCGTCGCGGCCGAGACGCCACGGGCTCGGCCGCAGCCGCACCGTGGCGCCGTGCGCGGTGAACGCGTCGCTCGCCGCCGCGACCGCGTCGGGCCCGAGCAGGCCCGAGCGCCGCTGGTGGGCGTTGAACGCCTCCGTGAGCTCCGCGTCCAGCGGATCGGACGGGGTCAGTTCGACCCGTCCGGCGACGGACAGTGTAAGCAGCGCCGGGCATCCCGCCCCCGCGCAGGCCGCGGCCAGAACGCCGATCTCCGCGGCACTGAGCACGTCGAGCAGCGCGGACGCCGTCACGAGGGAGGCGCCGGCCAGGGCGTCGGCGGTGAGGTGGGCGATCTCACCGCGGCGGGTCTCCACGGTGACGTGGCCGCCGTCGGCGGCGGCGCGCGGCGAGGCGGCAGCGGCGATGTGCAGGAGGCGGGGGTCGCGGTCGTGCAGGACCCAGTGCTGGGGGCCGCCCAGCCGGGGTGCGAGCCAACGGCCCATGGAGCCGGTGCCGCAGCCGAGGTCGTGAACCACCAGACCGCCGCGTCGCCGACCGGGCGGCCCGGACCGGTCGGACCGGTCGGACCGGTCGAAGGAATCGAAGGGGTCGGAGGAGTCGGAGGAGTCGGAAGGGTCGGAAGGGTCGGAGGGGTCGGAGGGGTCGGAAGAGGCCGAGAGTTCGGTCGAGCCGGACGGGGCGGAAGAACCGGACGGGGCGGAAGAACCGGACGGGGCGGTAGAGCTGGACGGGGCGGATGGATCGGGCTGGTCGGCGAGCCAGGTCCGCAGCGGGTCGAGCAGTTCCCGCGACCGGGCCGCCGCGTCCGGCGCCTCCCTCAGGTCCAGCCACTCGGGCGCGTAGGAGGGCGACTCGCCGGGACCCTCCTCCCGCAGCCGCACGGCGGGCGGCTCATCGGGGCACTCACTGGGTCGCTCCCCCGTGCACTCACCGGGAGGCTCCCCCGGGCGCCCACCGGGCAGGCCGGCGGCCCGGATGACGGCCTTGGCGACGGCCCGGGTGACGGGCCCGGCGCCGGGGACGACGGCGGTGGGTCCGCGACCGACGTCAAGGTCCGCGCTACCCGTCTGCAGGGGCCCCTGCCGTGCCGGACTCCGGTCGCCGGCGCTGTCCCGTCGCGCGGGCACCGCCTTCGTCATGCGGCCCTCCCGGGTTCGTACGAGAGCCGGCGCAGCACTCCGGCCAGGCTCTGGGACGTCGTGGCCCAGCCCCGCAGGGCGGCGCGCCTGCCCCGGGCGGCGGCCCTGAGCCGGCGCCGTACGTCCGCCTCCCCGAACCAGCCGCGCAGCCCGGCGGCGAGGGCGGCGGGAGCGGCCGGGTCCTGCGACGGGACCAGGATGCCGGGCACCGCGCCGCCGGGCGCGCGGCCGAGCGCCTCGGGCAGCCCGCCGACGTCGGTGGCCAGTACGGGGATGCCGCGGGCGAGTGCCTCGGTGACCGCCATGCCGTATGTCTCGGCATACGAGGCGAGGACCATGAGGTCGGCGGCGGCGTAGCTCGCGCCCAGGGCGGCACCGGTGCGGGGCCCGGTCAGTTCGAACCGGCCGGTGAGGCCGTGCCGTTCGAGGAGGGTGCGCAGGTGGGCGACGTACCCGGGATCCTGGCCGAGCCCGCCGACGCAGGCGCATGTCCACGGCAGGTCGGCCACCGCGGCCAGTGCCTCGACCAGCCGGTGCTGGCCCTTGCGTGGCGTTACCGCGGCCACGCACAGCAGCCGGGAGACTCCGTCGGTGCCGGGCGCGAGGGGCCCGATGTCGGCGCCGGGCGCGGCGACGTGGACGCCGCCGGGGTCGAGTCCGTGGTGGGCGACGAGGCGGCGCGCAGCCCAGTGGCTGGTGGCGACGACAGCGGGCACGGCTCGCAGTACGGCGCGTTCCTTGGCGTCGAGTGCGGCGGCGACGGCCGGGAGGAGCCCGGTCTCGTCGGCGAGCGGAAGATGCACGAGCACCGCGATGCGCAGCCGCTGCGTCTCGGGGACGACGATCTCCGGGACGCCGCAGGCCACGAGGCCGTCGAGCAGGACGACGCTGCCGTCCGGCAACTCCCGGAGCAGACGGGCGAGTTCGGTACGGGCTGCCGGTCCGGGGCGGGGCCAGTCGCCCGGTGCGGTGTGCGGCCGGGCCCGCCAGCCGAAGCCGGGCAGGTCCAGGCAGACGCGCCGGTCGTAGGCGTTGCCGCCGCTGGGCGCGGCCGGGTCGTCGACGCCGCCCGGCAATACGAAGTGGACGGTGCACAGGGGCATGGGGATGATCCGGCCGTTCCCCGGTCCGACGTACCGCGCGGATGCGGGAGCGGGGGCAGGAGCGGAGGCGGCCGGCGCGGGAGCCGAGGCGGCCGGCGCGGGAATGGGAGCGGACGGGGGCGCGGGCGTGGCCGGGGACGCGGGAGCGGAGGCGGACGGGGGCGCGGGAGCGGAGGCGGCCAGGGGCGCGGGAGCGGAGGCGGCCAGGGGCGCGGGAGTGGCCGGAGGCGCGGGAGCGGCGGCGGGCAGGGCCGGGGGCGCTGCCGCGCGGGCGGAAGCGGCTGCGCGGGCCGGCCGGTCCCGGTCGATGGGCACATCGACGGTCGCACCGGCGGTCACGTCGGCGGCCAAGTCAGCGGTCGCACCGGCAGCGATGTCGACGGCCACGCCGGCGGTCACGTCGGCGGCCGAGTCAGCGGTCGCGTCGTAGGGCACGCCGGCAGCGATGTCGTCGGGCACGCCGGCGGTCACGCCGGCGGTCACGCCGGCGGTCAGGTCGGCGGTCACGCCGGCGGTCAGGTCGGCGGTCACAGGGCGCGCTCGTAGCTCGCCCAGGCGACGTGCGACTCGTGCAGGGTGACGGTGAGCCCGGCGAGGCCCGCGGCGCCCTCGCCGAGGGCGCCCCGGTGGATGCGGGCGGCGAGCCGGTCGGCGATCACCTTCGCCAGGTACTCGGTGGAGGTGTTGACGCCGGCGAAGCCGGGCTCCTCGTCGAGGTTGCGGTAGTTCAGCTCGCCGACGACGGCGCCGAGTTCCCGGGTGGCGAGGCCGATGTCGACGACGATGTTGTCCTCGTCCAGTTGCTCGCGCCGGAAGGTGGCGTCCACGAGGAAGGTGGCCCCGTGCAGCCGCTGCGCGGGCCCGAAGACCTCGCCGTGAAAACTGTGGGCGATCATGAGGTGATCGCGGACCGTGATGCTGAACAACGGACGACCCTCCAGGTGCGGCGCGCCGGTCCCCGCTGATCACCGCGGGGGATGCCGAGTAGTACGGCTGACTGCCTTCCCCTGTTCAGACCCCGGTACGTCCCTCTGCCCGCCCGGACTCCTCAAACGGGGTAGCGGACCCGGTGGCACAGCGCGGGCAACTCCCCGGAGGCGAGCCGGGGAAGCACCTCGGGCAGCTCGTCGAACGCCGACTCTCCCGTCACCAGCGCGTCGAGGGCGGGATCGGCGAGCAGGTCGAGGGCGAGGGCGAGCCGCTCCCCGTAACCGCGATGCGCACGGGCCGGGGAGACGGTGCCGACCTGGCTGCTGCGGATGACGAGTCGCCGGGAGTGGAAGGCCTCGCCGAGCGGCAGGGCCACCGCTCGGTCGCCGTACCAGCTGAGCTCGAGGACCGTGCCCTCGGGCCGCAGCAGTTCGAGTGCGCGGGCCAGGCCCTGCTCGGTGGCGCTGGCGTGCACGACGAGATCGCAGTCACCGAGGGCGTCCCCGGGAGCGGCGAAGCCGACACGGAGGGCGGCGGCCACGGCGGCGCGGCCGGGATCGGCGTCGACCACCTGCACGCGTACGCCGGGGAACCGGGCGAGCAGTGCGGCGACCGAGCAGCCGACCATGCCGCCGCCGACGACGGCGATCCGGTCGCCGACCAGCGGCGCGGCGTCCCACAGGGCGTTGACGGCGGTCTCCACGGTCCCGGCGAGCACGGCACGCGCGGCGGGCACGGAGTCCGGCACGGGAGTGACGGCGGTGACCGGGACGACGTACCGCGTCTGGTGCGGATACAGGCAGAACACGGTACGGCCCACCAGTTCGGCCGGCCCGCGCTCCACCTCCCCGACACTGAGGTAGCCGTACTTCACGGGCCCGGGGAAGTCGCCCTCCTGGAAGGGCGCCCGCATGACCTCGTGCTGGCTCTCCGGAACGCCGCCGCGGAAGACGAGGGTCTCGGTCCCACGGCTCACGCCGGAGTACAGAGAACGCACGAGCACCTGGTCGGCGGCGGGCTCCGGAAGGTCGACGTCCCGGATGACGCCTCGGCCGGGCGAGTCGAGCCAGAAGGCGCGTGCGGTGCGGCTCATGGCGCTCATGGAGTCCTTCCTGAACGATCGGGGAGCTGCTCACGTACCGGGAGTGAGCGATCGACTCTGTCACACGGCCGGAGGAATGTTCGGTGGCCCTGAACAACACGCATGACGCGAGGCTC
This sequence comes from Streptomyces sp. NPDC005925, assembly GCF_040638805.1. NCBI lineage: Bacteria > Bacillati > Actinomycetota > Actinomycetes > Kitasatosporales > Streptomycetaceae > Streptomyces > Streptomyces sp. NPDC005925. The sequence continues at coordinate 11,340 of NZ_JBEXVL010000001.1, forward strand.
GTCCAGCAGGAGACGGCGCTGGGCGCGGGCGCACAGATCCTGCTGCTGGGCCTGCTCGGCGCGGCGGCCGGAATGGGCCCGGCGGGCTGGCTGACCGGACTGACGTTCGCGTTCGCCACCCGTTCGGTGCTGTCGCGAGCCCTGCGCCGCTCCCCTCTGACCTCCCTCGGCCTCGCCAACCGGGTCACCCTGGGCCGGGCGACGCTGGTCGGCGGTGTGGCGGCCCTGGTCGCGGACTCCTTCCGGGACTCGCCTCCGGTGACCCTGCTGGTCGGCCTGACGGCGGTGGCGCTCCTCCTGGACGGCGTCGACGGCAGGGTCGCCCGCCGCACGAACACGGCGACCTCCCTGGGTGCCCGCTTCGACATGGAGGTCGACGCGTTCCTGATCCTGGTGCTGAGCGTGTACGTGTCGACTCAACTGGGCCCGTGGGTCCTGCTGATCGGCGCCATGCGCTACGCGTTCGTGGCGGCGGCCCGGGTCTGGCCGTGGCTGACGGCTCCGCTGCCCGCGAGCACGGCACGGAAGACGGTGGCGGCCTCCCAGGGGGTGCTGCTGCTGGTGGCAGCGGCACGGGTGCTGCCGCACACGGTCAACGGCACCGTGGTGGGCGTGGCACTGGTGCTGCTGGTGTGGTCGTTCGGGCGGGATGTGCTGTGGCTGTGGCGGACGGCGCGGACCGTGCGCACACCGAACGCCACCGCCTGCGCGTGCCCCGCTCCCTCTCCGCAACGGCCCGCAGCCGGTCGGAACTGAGCGGAAAAACACATTCTTGTACGCGGCCCCGCGTCTGACGCGGCATACGCGAGTCACTTCCCCGTCACCGCCGCAGCGACTCGATGACACGGGGGGAACGGGAGCTCCCGCGCGGCCGGAACACCCGACAGGTCGCCCGGACCGCCACGATCGCGCGGTGGGCTACCGGATGCTCTGCAACAGCTTCCCCGTGGCCGTGACGGTCCAGAACGACCATCCGTTCCGGTTCGGATTCACGTGCGGGTTGAGTGCTTGCACCAGTGCGACTGCCGCGCCGCTGGGACTGTCGTACGCGCCGCGGCCCGGGCCGGAGGGGATCGTCACGGTGCGGGACGAGGGGTCGTAGTAGGCGTCGGCGCGCCGGCCTTCGTAGACCGCGTGGATCTCGACGCCGTGCTCCGTGCGGAGTTCCCGCACTTCCGCTCCGACGAGCGTGGGCGCCGCCGGGTCCTCCACGATCAGCTCCTCGTCGGCGGCCGGCTCGTCGGTCTCCCGGTGTGCGGCCTGCTCGGCGTAGGCGGGAAGCCCCAGCAGTTCGTTGAGGACGTTGGCCAGCCGGCGCCTGCGGGCGGCCAGGAAGTCGGGGAACCGGTCCATGGACCGCAGCTCCGGGTCGTCGGGGATCCACTGTTCGGACAGACGCTCCGGCGCGATCTCCGTCATGTACTCGGCGGGGAGCCTGGAGGAGATCATCTTGTTGGTCTGGCCGGTGATGAAGGCCAGGTTGGCGAGGCTGTTCCACTCCTCCTTCGCGTACGCCGCCTGGACCCGGGCGCGTGGGAAGACGTGATGGAACTCGATCTTCGCGCTGCTGTTCATCGGCTGGTCGCTGATGGCGATGTTGGTCGCCCAGTCCCGGGCCGTGCCGCGCAACGCGGCGATGTAGAGCAGTTTGAAGAAGGGGTGCGTGGAGTACTTCTGCTCCAGGTCCCTCGGGTGAAGGGCGCTGTCCAGGGACCGTGTGCCGGAAGCCCTGCGGATGAGTTGCGCGAACAGGTCCTCTCCGCCGCGGGACTTGATGAGCCTCGCCTCCGCGTCGAGCTTGCCCTCCACCTGCAGCGAGTAGTGACTGAACGCCATCGCCGTGTACACCCAGCGGCGCAGCAGCTGGGCCTCCCCCGGACGCAGTTTGCCGTCCCGGTGGTACAGGAGCAGGGCAGGCACGATCGTCACGTTCGGCGAGGACAGAATCTCCGACCGGGGGATCGAGCACTCGCCCTTCAGGAAGTCGATGGCGAAGCGCAGAGCCCTCTCCGTGGCCTGCCAGGCCTCCTTCAGCGCGGCCTCGTCCACATCCGCCCCGATGAGCTTGATGTGGTGGGCGCCGGTTCCCGCGAGGAGACTCATGAGGCGCAGGACGGCCTCCCTGTTCAGGGCGAAGTTGCTGTCCTGCAGCTCGCGGTGGAAGGCGTCCATGGTGTCCAGGCCCTCGGACCAGCGGGCCGCGATGGCGCTGTACACGAGGTCGCCCTTGGATAGACGCCGGCCGCCCTTGTTCAGGCGGGCGAAGAGTTCGGCGACTTCTTCGTAGTCGTCGGACTCGTAGGTGATGACGGCGATCTCCTGGCGGCGGATGTCATGCACCTTCTGCAGGCGCTGCATCCATAAACCGAAGTCCGGGTCGGAGTACTCCACTCCCGCGGCCTTCAGGACCTCGTGATACTGCACGTTCTCCTGCAGCAGCGTGGACACGTGGAACAGCATCGGGTCCTTGCTCTGCACCGCGCTGGGGTTGACGAACTCCTCGGTACGCACGTCGAAGCGCAGATCGATGAGCCGCCCGTCGGCCTTCGTCTCCGGCCGGTACACCCAGGCGAGGGAGGTCAACCGCTGCTGGCCGTCCAGCAGATAGAGAGGCTGGTTCACCGACTTGTCGACCTGGACGACGGCTGCCGTTTTGAAGGGGACGGTGAGGCTGGTCTTCCACAGCAGCAGCGCGCCGACCGGGTAACCCCGGTAGAGGGAATCGAAGAGATCACGTACGTCGGGCCTCATCCAGACGAAGTCGCGCTGAATGGACGGAATGACGACCCTGCCGTTCAGCAGGTCCTCCACCTGAGAAATGATCTTTTCGTTCGCCAGCCCCATGCCGCCCCCAGCTCCTGTGTGATCCGCCTCAGCCACGATATCCGCGTCCGGGCGCCTCGTGCCGCGAGCGGTCGCCCCACCGCTCGCGGCTCAGCCGTACGGAAACCCCTCCGCCCCCACCTTCACGGCCCCCGTTGCCCGCAGGGAAACGCAGCTCACCGTCCCCGACTCCGCGACCAGCACCGAGGGCACGTGCTCCTCGTAGAAGCGGAGGTGTCCGATCGGGCCCACGGTCGTGGTGCGGGGGCCGAGCCACTGGAGGATCGCGCGCAGGTCGGTGAAGCTGTCCGGGTGTATCTCCTGACGAACCGTCAGGGCATAGCCGCGGTCGGACGGCCGCAGCTCGGCCAGCTGCAGACCTCCGACGCGCCGGGCCGGACCCCGCTCGCCCCACAGGGGGTACTCGTACACGTAGGTCCCGTCCTGCTCGCCGTCCTCGTGCCCCAGGTGCCAGCGGAGGAGGGCGACTTCCCGCGGCGGGAGGGTGTCCGGCAGGTCGAGTGCGAGCTGGAGTTCGAAGACGTCGGCCATGGCCGCAAGACTAAGGCCGACCGCCGCCCGGTCGAGGGAGCCTCCGGAGATCAGGGCAGACATGCTCGCCTGCCGCAGCAGGCTCACCCAGGGACACGAGGTGGGGTGCCGGACCTCGGACGGCCCACGTTCCCGGCCAGGTACTGGCGGGCCGGCGCGGGCCTGTAGGCTCCGCGCCCGTGGACGGCATACGGCAGACAACCATCACCTTCAGCGGCATCCTGACGCGGGAGGAGTTCGACGAGGCCTTCGCGGCAACCGGATGGCTCCGGCACCTGCGGTGGCTCATTGTCGTGGCTGCGGCCGTGACGGCGGCGCTGAGCCTGAAGCCCTCCGCCCACGGCGACCCGATCAACGCGGGTCTGCTGACGCTCGCCCTTGTCTACGGTGCGCTCGGTCTTTTCCTGCCTCCGATGCTGGCCGGCCGTATGTTCCGTGCCGACCAGGCCACCGGGGAGAAGCAGGCCGTCATCGACGACGCCGGCTGCGTCGTCTCCCGCGGATCCGAGGTACTCATGCGGGTGCCGTGGCGCACCATGTACCGCTACTACGAGACGGAGCGGGTCTACGTGGTGACCGGCCGCCTCGGGTGGAAGGTCGGCTTGCTGATCGTGCCCAAGCGGCTACTCACCAGGACCAGTGAGACCGAACTGGTGGGCATTCTGCTGGAGGCCGCGGTCCGCCGCTCCAAGAGCCAGCGGGCACCCGGCCGTTAGTCGCTCCTCGACGTGATCGGCTGCCTCCCCCGGGGCCGCCTGGACGGCGGCCGGGGCGTGTCACGCGTCTTGGAGACCCGTCAGGGACGCGAAGATCACGCACCGGGAGCGGGATCGCGCACCCGGAGCGGCGACGCGACGGTGAGACGGGCCGACGGGTCGCCGGTGCTCAGAGCCCCGCCCGCTCCACCAGCACCCGCAGTTCCTCCGGTTTCACCTTCCGCACCGACCGCATCTGCCCGGCGCCCAGTTCCTCGCGGCTCACCGGGTCACGGGACAGGGCCTTCGTCGCCTCCGGCAGAAGGGTCGCGGCCACGAGGTAGGTGACGTCCGGGTCGTCGGGTTCCTCCCACGGCTCCTGGTCCACCTCGGCGACGGCGGCGACCGCCGGGTGCGGGTGGGTGAAGAGGAACCAGAGGCGGTCCCCGGGGTTCATGCGGTTGCGGCGGCCGAGCCAGAGTTCCAGTTCGGGTTCCTCCTCCGCCAGACGGCGGATCGTCTCCCTGTCGGCCGGTTCCCCCTCCAGAGTGTCTCTGCGCTGGTCGAGGACGTAGATCCAGTCCGCCACGGCTTCCCCCTCGGTCAGGACACTCGGCCCACGGCAACGCACACCGCAGCGCTTCATGGTGCCAGGTTCCCGGCGCGCGTGCGTACGTATTTTCGAGCCAGGAAAGGCCGGACGCCACTGGCCGTTCGGGCCCGCGGGTCTGCGGGCCGCCGCCCGTCTCGGCAGGCGGCGGCCCGCACGGTTCCCGCGGGGGGCAGGGAGGTCCCGGGCTCAGGCCGCCTCACGCGCCCGGGCCCGGTGCGCGCGGACGATGTCCGCGTACCGGTGGCCCGTGCCCTTGATCGTGCGGGTCTGGGTCCGGTAGTCGACGTGCACCAGGCCGAACCGCTTGTCGTAGCCGTACGCCCACTCGAAGTTGTCCAGCAGCGACCAGGCGAAGTAGCCGCCCAGCGGAGCTCCCTTGCGGGCTGCCGAGGCGCACGCCGCGAGGTGCCGGACCAGGTAGTCCTGGCGCTCGGGGTCGTCGACCGTGCCGTCGGGGCGGACGGCGTCGGGGAAGGCCGAGCCGTTCTCCGTGACGTACAGCTTGCGGGCGCCGTACTCGCCGGTGAGGCGCAGCAGCAGCGTCTCGATGCCGCTCGCGTCGATCTCCCAGTCCATGCCGGTGCGCGGGACGCCCTCGCGCCGGACCATGCGGACGTGGGGCGCCGGGCCCGTGGGGTCGTCGGCGACGGTCTGCGGGAAGTAGTAGTTCAGGCCCAGCCAGTCCAGGGGCGCGGCGATGGTCTCCAGGTCGCCGGGACGCTCGGGGAGTTCGACGCCGTAGTGCTCGCGCATGTCGGCCGGGAAGCCGCGGCCGTGCACCGGGTCGAGCCACCAGCGGTTGGTGTGGCCGTCCATGCGTACGGCAGCCGCCCGGTCCTCGGGGCTGTCGCTCGCGGCGATGACGGTGGAGAGGTTGTTGACGATGCCGACCTGGGCCTCCGGGGCCGCCGCGCGGATCGCCCGCGCGGCGAGGCCGTGCGCGAGGAGCAGGTGGTACGAGGCGCGGACGGCGGCCGTGAGGTCGGTCCAGCCGGGGGCCATCGTGCCTTCCAGGTGACCGATCCACGCCGAGCACAGCGGCTCGTTGAGGGTGGCCCAGTGGCCGACGCGGTCCCCGAGGCGTTCGGCGACGACGGAGGCGTACGCGGCGAAGTGCTCGGCCGTCTCGCGCTCGGGCCAGCCGCCGCGGTCCTGGAGAGCCTGCGGCAGGTCCCAGTGGTAGAGGGTGACGGACGGGGTGATGCCCGCCTCCAGCAGCCCGTCGACCAGCTCGTCGTAGAAGTCGAGGCCCTTGGCGTTGACCGGGCCGCCGCCGCCCGGGACGACGCGCGGCCAGGCGACCGACAGGCGGTAGGCGTTGGTGCCCAGCTCGCGCATCAGCTCGATGTCCTCGCGCCAGCGGTGGTAGTGGTCGCAGGCCACGTCGCCGTTGTCGTCGCCGTCGATCTTCCCCGGGGTGTGGGAGAAGGTGTCCCAGATCGACGGGCCACGGCCGTCCTCCGCCACGGCGCCCTCGATCTGGTAGGCCGAGGTGGCCGTGCCCCACAGAAAGTCGTGCGGGAGTGCGGCGAAGTCGATGGTCACGGAATTCCCTTCGTCGGGCAGGTGGGTCGGCGATTGGGTGGTCACTTGACGGCTCCGGCCGTCAGCCCGGCGACGAGGTAGCGCTGGAGCAGCAGGAAGCCCGCGACCACGGGGACGCTCACCACGAGGGAGGCGGCCATGATCTGGTTCCAGTACACGTCGTTGAGCGTGGAATAGCCCTGGAGTCCGACGGCGAGGGTGCGCGTGGTGTCGTTGGTCATCACCGACGCGAACAGCACTTCGCCCCAGGCGGTCATGAAGGCGTACACGGACACCGCGACGATGCCCGGGATCGCGGCCGGCACGACGACGCGGAACAGCGCGCCGAGCGGTCCGCAGCCGTCCACCATCGCGGCCTCGTCCAGGTCCCGCGGCACCGAGTCGAAGTACCCGATCAGCATCCAGATCGAGAACGGCAGCGAGAAGGTGAGGTACGTCAGGATCAGGCCGGCGCGGGAGCCGAACAGGGCGAGGCCCGTGGCGTTGCCGATGTTGACGTAGATGAGGAACAGCGGGAGGAGGAAGAGGATGCCCGGGAACATCTGCGTCGACAGGACGGTCACGGTGAACACGCGCTTGCCGCGGAAGGTGTAGCGGCTGACCGCGTACGCCGAGAAGACGGCGATCACCACCGAGCAGACCGTCGCCGCGCCCGCCACGATCAGCGAGTTCATGAAGTACGTGGCGAGCGGCACCGTCGACCAGATGTCGATGTAGGGCCGGACGGTGAGGCTGCTCGGCAGCCAGCGGAACGTGCCGGTGACGTCCGCGAGCGGCTTCAGGGAGCTGGAGATCATCACGTACACCGGCACCAGGACGAAGCCGGTGAGCAGGGTCAGGAAGATCCGCCGGGACCACAGGAACGAGCGGGGCGGGGCCGTCGGGGACACGGACGGCGCGGTACGGGACGTCGGCGGCACGGCGCCGTCCGGGGGTGACACGGTCCGGCTAGACATGGCCGGCCTTCCTTCCGCGCGAGGTGAGGAAGAGGTACACACCGGTCACGACCAGCAGGAACAGGAGCAGCAGGACGGACATCGCGGCGCCCGCGCCGAAGTTCCAGTTCGTGAAGGACGCCTGGTAGATGTGCACCGAGATGAGGTCGGCGGCCGGCGGCGCGGTCTTGCCGAACAGCACGTACGGGGTGTTGAAGTCGTTGAACGTCCACAGGAACAGCACCAGGACCAGTACCTGGTTGACCGGGCGCAGCGACGGCAGGGTGATGCGGCGGATCTGCTGCCACAGTCCGGCGCCGTCGAGCGCGGCGGCCTCGTACAGCTCCCGGGGGATGTTCTGCAGGCCGGCCATCACGATGAGGAAGGCGAACGGCCAGCCCTTCCACACCGACACGATCAGCAGGGCGTAGAAGCTGTTGTCGCCGATCAGCCAGAAGGACGGCTCGTCGGTGAGGCCGAGCTGGTCGTGCAGGACGTGGTTCACCAGGCCGTTGTCGTGCTGGAACATGAACACCCAGGTGATGACGGCCGCGTAGACCGGCAGGGCGTACGGCACCAGGAACAGGGCGCGCAGCAGGCCGCGGCCGCGGAAGGTGTCCTGCATATAGATCGCGGCGGCCGTGCCGATCAGCCAGCACAGGCCGACCGACAGGAGAGTGAAGCCGATCGTGACGAAGAAGGACTTCAGGAGGGCCTCGCCGGCCGGGGCGTCGAAGTCGACGGACAGCTCGTAGTTGTCCAGGCCGGACCAGGGCGCGGTGCTCCAGTCGCGGAGGGTGAACTGGGTGAGCTCCTTGAAGCTCATCACGATGCCCATGGCCATCGGCACCAGGTGGACCAGCAGTTCGAGGAGCAGGGCGGGCAGGAGGAGCAGGTAGGGCAGGGAGACGCGGCGGGTCCGCCCGGGACGGCGGCGGGGACCGCGCGCCGTCCCGGGGGAGCTCTTGCGCACCGCCCGCTCCGTGGCGACTGGGGTCGTCATGGCGGTGTCGGTGCTCACTTCTTCGGCATCTGCTGCTGGGCCTTCTCGAGCTTCGCCTTCACCGACGCGGTGGTCACCGTGCGGCCGGCGGCGGCGTCGGCGAACAGCTCCTTGACGGCGGTGCCGACGGCCGTCTCGAACTGGGACTCGTCGGCGACCTGTGGCAGGGCGACGGCGCTGGTGGCGAGGGTCTCCTTGAGCACGGCGGTGTCCGGGGCGTTGAAGGACGGGTCGGACTGGGCGTTCTTGACCGGCGGGACGGTGCTGTACGCGGTGTTGAGGATCTTCTGCTCCGCGTCGCTGGTCATGAACTTCACGAACTGGGTGGCGCCGCCGAGGTTGTCGGTGTTCTTGAAGACGGCCATGTTGATGCCGGCGACCATGGAGTTGACGTGGGTGCCGGTGCCGGGGGTGCCGGACTGCACGGGGACCGGGGCGATGCCGTAGTCGTCCGCGCTCATGCCCTGCGACGTGAGGTTGGCGGACGCGGACTGCCACAGCAGCATCGCGGTCTTGCCCTTGGCGAAGTCGCTCACGGACTGGTTCTGCGCGTACTCGGCGTTGCCCGGCGCGATGACCTTGTCCTTGGCCATCAGGTCGACGTACTGCTTGACGGCCTTGACGACGCCGTCGTCGGTGAAGTCGGCCGTGCCGTCGGCGGTGAAGAAGTCGGCGCCGTGCTGCTTGGCGAAGACGAAGGCGTGGTGGATGTTCTCCGAGGGGTTGGAGCCCTCCATGCCCAGGCCCCACTTGCCGTCCTTGGACACCTTCTTGCCGGCCGCGACCAGCTCGTCCCAGGTGGCCGGCGGCTTGGTGATGCCGGCGTCGGCGAGCATCGACTTGTTGTAGTAGAGCGCGTACGCCATCGAGTACAGCGGCACCGCCGCCGGGTCCTTGCCCGGGGCGCCGGTGGAGCCGAGCGCGGAGTCGACGAAGCGGTCCTTGCCGCCGATCTTGCCGAAGTTCTTCGCGTCCCAGGGCAGCAGGGCGCCGGTGGACTGCAGCGAGGCGCTCCAGGTGTTGCCGATGTTGAGGACGTCGGGGCCCTGGCCGGAGGTGGTGGCGGTGAGGATCCGGTTCAGCAGGTCGGACCAGGGCACGACTTCCAGCTTGACCTTGATGCCGGTCTGCTTCTCGAACTTGTCGAGCTCGGGGCGGAGGACCTTCTTGTCGACCTCGATGCTGGCGCCCTGATTGGAGGCCCAGTACGTGAGTTCCTTCGGCGAGTCCTCTGATCCGCCGCCGGTCGGCGAACCGCCGCCGCAGGCCGAGGCGGCGAGGGCGAGAGACAGGGTGACGGCGCCTGTGGCCGCGGCTCGGATACTGCGCATGGCTCCGGTGTCCCTTTCCGGGAGGGCGTGGCACGGGGCTGCGGGTGGACACCGCGAACGATGATGTGCTCGTTCGAGTCCCGAAGTCCTCATGGCTTAATTTAGGACGTGAGTTAATCTCCGTCGGCGCCGTCCGTCAAGAGTTCCGGCACGGATCGGTCCAGGCTTTCCGGAGGACACCCGCGCGCGGGCCGGCGCGCGCGCCGGCCGCGGCCCGAAGTGGCGCCCGTCGGCCGCCCGCGGCACACGAGAATCGGTCGCACCTCTTGACTCATGCTTCCGCCAGATGAAGCATGCACGCCGAGAGAGCGCTCCCAAACCCCCCACCACGTTCACTTCCTGAACCAGGAGAGCCGCCAACATGCCCGCTTCCTCCCCGTCTTCCCGGCTGCCCTCGATCGGCCGCCGGACCGTCCTGGGCGCCGCAGCCGCGACCGCTCCCGCCGTGCTCGGCCTGGCCGGCTCCGCCTCGGCCGCCCCCACCGCCCCCACGGCCCGGCAGAAGAAGCCGCGCAAGCTCCGGGCCGGCGGCGACCTCGGCCCGAACGTCATCGTGTTCGACCCGTCGACGCCCGGCATCCAGACCAAGCTCGACGAGATCTTCAAGCAGCAGGAGACGGCGCAGTTCGGTCAGGGCCGCTACGCGCTGCTGTTCAAGCCGGGCACGTACAACGGCCTCAACGCCCAGCTCGGCTTCTACACCTCGATCATGGGCCTCGGCCTGTCCCCCGACGACACCACCATCAACGGGGACGTGACGGTCGACGCCGGCTGGTTCCAGGGCAACGCCACGCAGAACTTCTGGCGTTCGGCGGAGAACCTCGCGCTCGTGCCCGTCAACGGCACCAACCGGTGGGCGGTCGCGCAGGCGGCCCCGTTCCGCCGCATGCACGTGCGCGGCGGGCTCAACCTGGCCCCCGACGGCTACGGCTGGGCGAGCGGCGGCTACATCGCGGACAGCCGGATCGACGGTCAGGTCGGCCCGTACTCGCAGCAGCAGTGGTACACCCGGGACAGCACGGTCGGCGGCTGGACCAACGCCGTGTGGAACATGGTGTTCTCCGGCGTCGAGGGCGCTCCCGCGACAGGCTTCCCCAACCCGCCGTACACCACCCTCGACACCACGCCCGTCTCCCGCGAGAAGCCGTTCCTGTACCTCGACGGCGCGGACTACAAGGTCTTCCTGCCGGAGAAGCGGACCAACGCCCGCGGCGTGACCTGGGGCAGCGGCACCCCGCGCGGCACCTCCGTCCCGCTCACCCAGTTCTACGTCGCCAGGCCCGGCGACAGCGCCGACACCCTGAACCAGGCGCTCGGCCAGGGACTCCACCTGCTGCTGACCCCGGGCATCTACCACGTCGACAAGCCCCTCCAGGTCGACAGGGCCAACACCGTGGTGCTCGGCCTGGGATACGCGACGATCGTCCCGGACAACGGGGCCACCGCCCTGAAGGTCGCCGACGTCGACGGCGTCCGGCTCGCCGGGTTCCTCATCGACGCCGGCACCGTCAACTCCGCGACCCTGCTGGAGGTCGGACCCGAGGGCGCGTCAGCGGACCACTCCGCGAACCCGACCACCGTCCAGGACGTGTTCGTCCGTGTCGGCGGCGCGGGCGCGGGCAAGGCCACCACCTGCATCGTCGTCAACAGCCGTAACACGATCATCGACCACACCTGGATCTGGCGCGCCGACCACGGCGAGGGCGTCGGCTGGGACGTCAACCGCTGCGACTACGGCCTCGTCGTCAACGGCGCCGACGTCCTCGCGACCGGCCTGTTCGTCGAACACTTCAACAAGTACGACGTGCAGTGGTTCGGCGAGCGCGGCCGCACGATCTTCTTCCAGAACGAGAAGGCGTACGACGCCCCCGACCAGGCGGCCATCCAGAACGGCTCCACCAAGGGTTACGCCGCCTACCGCGTCGGCGACGGCGTGACCACGCACGAGGCCTGGGGCATGGGCAGTTACTGCTACTACAACGTCAACCCGGGCATCGTGCAGCACCACGGCTTCGCCGCCCCGAACACGCCCGGTGTGCGCTTCCACGGCCTGAGCGTCGTCTCGCTCAGCGGCAACGGGCAGTACGAGTGCGTCATCAACGACACGGGGTCGCCGACGTCGGGCACGAACACGGTGCCGTCGACGGTGGTCTCCTACCCGTGACCTCCACGGGCTGACGACCGGCACGCGCCGGGGGCGAACGGCCGGCGCCATGAGGTGACCGGCCGTCGCCGTGTCGGAACGGCCGGCGCCGTCACGTCAGGGACGGCGACGGCCGCTCACGCCAACCGGCCGTCGCCACCCGGGCGGTGGCGGCCGGTGCCGGGGCGTAGCCGGTGGGCCGGGCCGTGAACGTGCCACGGCCCTGCGTACGGCTGCGCAACCGGGTGGCGTAGCCGAAGAGTTCGGCCAGCGGGACGGTCGCCGTGACCACCGCCGAGCCCGCCCGGGTGGCGGAGCCCGTCACCCGGCCGCGGCGTGCCGCGAGGTCGCCGAGCACGGCGCCGACCGCGTCCTCGGGCACGGTCACCGTGACCTCGGCGACCGGTTCCAGCAGCACCATGGCGCAGGCCCGCAGGGCGTCCCGGAGCCCGAGGCGGCCCGCCGTGCGGAACGCCGTGTCCGACGAGTCCTTCACGTGGGTCGACCCGTCGGTGAGCGTCACGCGCAGCCCGGTCACCGGGTGAGCGCCGAGCGGCCCCTCGGCGAGGGCGTCACGGCAGCCCGCCTCGACGGCCCGGGCGTACTCCTGCGGCACCCGGCCGCCGACGACCGTCGAACGGAACGCGAAGCCGTCGGTCCCGAGTTCGTACGACAGCGGCTCGACGTCCAGGACGACGTGCGCGAACTGGCCCGCCCCGCCGTCCTGTTTGACGTGCCGGAACACCACACCCGACACCCCGCGGCCGACCGTCTCGCGGTGCGCGACTCGCGGTCTGCCGACGCTGGTGTCGATGCCGTGCTCGCGCCGGACGCGCTCCACCGCGACCTCCAGGTGCAGTTCGCCCATGCCCGACAGCACTGTCTGCCCGGTCTCCGCGTCGGTCCGCACGCCCAGCGAGGGATCTTCCTCGACGAGCCGCGCGAGCGCGCCGGCCAGCCGGCCGGTGTCGGCGGACCTGCGGGCCTCGACGGCCACCGAGACGACCGGTTCGGCGCTGCCGGGCGGTTCGAGGACGAGCGGCGCCTGCCGCGCGCACAGGGTGCTCCCGGCCCGGGCGGACTTCAGTCCGACGACGGCCACGATGTCCCCGGCCACCGCCTGTTCCAGCGGCGCGTGCCGGTCGGCCGTGACGCGCAGGACGCGGCCGACCCGCTCGGTGCGGCCCGCGGTCGCGTCCCACACGGTGTCCCCCTTTCCCATGGTTCCCGAGTAGATCCGTACGAAGGTCAGCCGGCCCGTCGGGGTGGCGCTCACCTTGAAGGCCAGCGCGGCGAGCGGTTCTCCGGGGTCGGCCGCCCGGCTGTGCTCGGCGCCGTCCCGCGTGCCCCGTACGGGCGGCACGTCGAGCGGCGAGGGCAGGTAGTCCACGACGGCGTCGAGCAGCGGCTCGATGCCGCGGTTGCGGTAGGCGGAGCCGCACAGCACCACGACGCCCTCGCCGCTGCGGGTCAGGTCGCGCAGTGCCGCGGTGAGGGTGTCCGCGCGGAGCGTCTCCCGGTCGCAGAACTCCTCCAGCGCGGCCGGGTGACGCTCCGCCACCGCCTCTTCCAGCATGCGGCGCCGCCGATCCGCCTCCGCCCGCAGCCCGTCCGGCACCGGCCCTTCCTCGGCCAGGTCCCCGGTCCAGGTCAGCGCCCGCATCCGTACGAGGTCGACGACGCCGGTGAAGGCGTCCTCCGCGCCGATCGGCAGGTGCACGACCAGCGGCGCCGGGTGCAGGCGCTCCCGGACGGACGCCACGGCCGCGTCGAGGTCGGCCCCGGCCCGGTCGAGCTTGTTGACGAACGCGATGCGGGGTACGCCGTGCCGGTCGGCCTGGCGCCACACGGACTCGCTCTGCGGCTCGACCCCGGCGACCGCGTCGAACACGGCGACCGCCCCGTCGAGGACGCGCAGGGAGCGCTCCACCTCGTCGGCGAAGTCGACGTGGCCGGGTGTGTCGATGAGGTTGATGCGGTGTCCGTGCCAGGCGCAGCTCACGGCCGCGGCGAAGATGGTGATGCCGCGGTCGCGTTCCTGCGGGTCGAAGTCGGTGACGGTGGTGCCGTCGTGGACCTCGCCGCGTTTGTGCGTGGTGCCTGTCGCGTACAGGATGCGTTCGGTGACGGTGGTCTTGCCGGCGTCGACGTGGGCGAGGATGCCGAGGTTGCGGACGACGGCGAGCGGGTTGCGGTGGATGCGCACGACCCTGGGCCTTTCGAGGGGTTCCTGGAGGGGGCGGCGCGATGTGCCGTGAGTACGCGTACCCGACGCAGCTGGGCGGGCACGCACACCTGGACGGCGTGGCGTGGGCGGACGCGTCGCCCGGCGAGACCCCGGACGTGACCGTCGGACATGGCCGTCGGGCGTGGTCGTGGGGCGGGTTCGTCAGGCGGGGGTCACGGCCTCCGGTGCCGGGCGCGCAGCGGGCACCGGGCGGCCGGAGACACCAGGATCACCTCGTACCGGGAGCGGGGAGCGGCGCCTGCGGTGCGGTCACGCACGGCTCTGCTCCCCTCGTCCAGGACACTCGGTACGACGACGCGCCACCGGTCGGGCCGGGCGGCGCGCGTTCTGTGCCGTGAGTGTAGGTGGGCCCGGCGCGGGGACGCACAGGGTTTTCCGCGCCTTGCGCGCCCCCTTGCCGGCCCGGGTGGCGGCCGGGTCGGTTCAGGAGCCGGCCCCGTCGTCCGGTCCGCGGGCGGTGGGCGGGAGGGCGTCGCCGGCGACGAGCGCGGCGGGGGCGGTGCGGCGCGTGGCGCGAGTGGATCAGCGGCCTCGCGGGCGAGCAGTGGTGGAGGCCGTCCCGTGACTCACCGGCATGTCCCGCGCGGGAAGAGGCGCCCATCCCCATATGGGACCGTGTGAGAACCGACACTTCGCCGCAACTGCCTGTACTGGTGTGAGGCGCGAAACGGGTGGGCAGTGAATGCACGTTCGAGAGGGTGGTGTCGGGCTAGTGGGAGTACCTGTGCGCGTGTGCGTGATCGGTGCAGGCCTGTCGGGACTGGCGGCGGCGCACGCGCTCAACGCCAGGGGAATCGACTTCGTCTGTCTGGAGAAGGCCCCGGACGTGGGCGGCATCTGGCGCCAGCCGGGAGCCGGTGAACGTGGACCGGCCTACCTCGCGCTGCATCTCAACAGCGCCAAGCAACTCACGGGTTACGCGGATTTCCCGATGCCGTCCGAACTGCCGCTGTATCCCAGTCACCGCGATGTCGCCGCGTACCTGCGGGCCTTCGCCGAGTGGGCCGGTCTGCTGTCCCGAGTCGAGTTGCGCACCGAGGTGCAGTCGGTGCGCGAGGCGGCCGACGGGACATGGACGGTGATCAGCCGGGACGCGCTGGGCTCGGTGTCGGCGCGGCGCTTCGACCGGGTGATCGTCGCCTCCGGGCACAACACCGAGCCGTCGATGCCGTACCCCCTGCCGCCGGGTGCCGACACGTTCAGGGGACCGATCCTCCACTCGATGGACTTCCGCACCGGCGAGTCCTTCGCGGGCAGGCGCGTGGTCGTCGTGGGTCTCGGGGCGTCCGCCGTCGACATCGCCGCGGACGTCTCCCGGCACGCGGCCCGCACCCTGCTCTCCGTCCGCCGCGGGCTGCACGTCATACCGAAGCAGCTCTACGGCATATCGGTCGACCTGATAGCGGAGGCGCCCTGGTTCACGTCCATGTCGTTCACCGAGCAACGGCAGTTCGTGGAGCAGGCACTGCAGGTGGCACGGGGCAGACTGTCCGACTACGGGCTGCCCGAGCCCGACCATCCGATCTTCTCCTCGGCCGTGACCATCTCGGACGAGATCCTCAGCCTCATCCGGCACGGCGCGGTGATTCCGAAGCCCGCCATCGGCTCCTTCGAGGGCAACCACGTGGTGTTCGCCGACGGGACGTGGGAGGAGGCCGACGCGATCGTCTACTGCACCGGCTACCGGATGGCGTTCCCGTTCCTGCCGCCGGACTGCCCGGTCGGCCCGCGGGGGACGGTCGGGCTGTACCGGCGCATCGTGGCCCCGGACCGCCCCGGCCTGTACTTCGTCGGGCTGATCCGGCCCGTGGGTTCGATCACGCGGCTCGTCGAGGCGCAGGCGCAGTGGGTGGCGAGGCTCGTCGACGGCGAGATCCCGCTGCCTCCCCCGGACGGCATGCGCGCGGAGATCGACGCGTACCTGACGGGTGTCGAGCAGCGCTACGGCCGCACCGAGGGAGCCTCGATCCAGGTGGACGTCGGCACGTATCTGAGGGATCTCAGGGAGTTGCAGAACGCGTAGACGCGCGGGAACCGGACCGGGCTTGCACGGTCGTGGCGGGCTGGCCCGGTTCCACCGGCCGCGCGAAGCGCCCTGAGCACTCGTTCAAGGGGATGCGCTCGCCGGCCGATCCGGTGGTCTCAGTGCACGGCCTCGGGCTGCTGGGCCCGGAGGTTGGGCGGCCTGACCCGGTAGGCCTCGGCGGAGACGTAGACGGTCACACGCGGACGCCTGCCCTGCTGGTGGGCGAGGGAGATGTACGCGACGAGCCCGACGCCGTCCGTGAGCGGCCGCCCGGTGACCGCCGGGACGGCCCGGACCAGCGGGCGGGGGTCCATGCCGTGGCGTTCCAGCACGGTGACCGCCCGTTCCAGGGCCTCCCCGTCGTGCCGGGCGTGGTCGCGGACCGGGACGTAGAGGGTGAAGCCGCTCGGCAGTCCGCTCGCCGTCTCGGTGAAGGCGTGGCAGGACTGGAAGGGCCGCCGCAGGAGGGCCTCGTCACCCTCCGCACCGTCGCCCCGCGAACCGGTGACGGTGCGGAAGAAGTCGCGGAATCCGGCGTGCCCGGCGTCGTCGGCCGTACGGGACAGCGCGGCGGCGTCGGTTGCGGACACGTCCTGGTGGGCGAGGTAGACCTTCACCCGGGGCTCGTCCCAGTCGCCGAGGTCGAGCGCGAAGAACAGGAAGCCGTCGGACGGGGGCAGCGCGTCGAACGCGTGCCGGTGACCGAGCCGGCGCAGCGCCTCCCGTACGGTCTCAGCGGAACGTTTCGCTCCCCTGGCTCCCGGATTGAGGTAAACCTTCACCTTTGGCACACCACCGGGCCGCAGCTCCAGCGCGCACCACAGCGCGAGCGGGCCTTGCGGGTCGGGCGGCAGGAACAGGTCCGCGAGTTCGTCGAGCCGGCCGGTGGAGAAGTTCCAGCGCCGGGCCAGGTCCCGTACGACGTTCAGGCCGGCGCGGCCGCTGCGGGCCAGGCTGCCCGCGCCGCAGCCCGGGTCCAGCAGGACCCGCAGCACGGGTGCCTCGCCCGGCGTGAAGGACAGCGAGTACTCCACCGGCGAGTGGTCGTCGGACAGGAAGGTGGGGGTGGCGGGCGGCAGGTCGAGGGGCCGCGCGGCCGCATGGCCCAAGGCCTCGACCACCGCCTCGACGTAGCCGCGCGTGTCCACCGGGTCCAGGCCGGCGGCGGCGCACAGCCGGCTCAGCTGGCCCACCGCGAGGCCGCCGAGCGTGCCGTGGCACGCCACCTGGGGGGCAAGGAGATACCCGCCCGCCGAGGCGGATATCCGGTCCCATTCGAATGGTTCGTGCATGAAATCGGCGTCAGTGGATATGTGGTCCACGACACCTCCTTAGCCTCGTCAGCATCACTCGTAACGCGTTGCTCACTACCCGTGAGGCAAATTCTTCATGCTCCGGTGTGGAGTGAGGCGTGTCGTGAGATCACTTCGTGAGCCAGTTGAGGAACTGGCTCCAGCGACCGCCGCGTTCGCTCCTGCGCTCCTCCGCGCCACGGCCGGAGGACGCCGCCGTCTCCGGCCTCACCCCGGGTACGGACCGCGGGGCGGGCTGCACCGGGGTGAAACGGGTGGGCAGCGCGGCGAGGCCACGGTTGAACGGGCCGGGACGCCAGCTCAGACTGTCCTCGGGCACGGCGAGCTCCACGTCGGGCAGCCGGGTCAGCAGGTTCTCCAGGGCCGTCACCGTGATCTGCCGCGCGGGCTCCTTCGACGGGCAGGCGTGCGGACCCGCGCTCCACGCCAGGTGGGCGCGGTTGCTGCCCGCCTGCCGGGCCGCCGACAGCGCCGGACCGGTGTTGGCCGCGGCGAAGCTGACGAGCACCAGGTCGCCCGAGCGCAGCTGCTGCCCCGCGAACTCCATGTCCATCGCCGGGTAGTGCGGCGCGAGGTTCGCGATCGGCGGGTTCTCCCACAGCGTGTCGTCGACGGCCTCGTCGATCAGCCCGCCCTTGTACGCGTACGCGTCATGGGTGAGGAGTCGGTGCAGAGCGTTGCCGATGAGGTTGCGCAGCGGCTCGGTGCCGGCGGCGAGCAGCAGCGCGAGCTGGTGCACCATCTCGTCGTCGGACAACCGCGCCTGGTGCTGCATCAGCCAGGACGTGACGTCGTCGCCGGGACGGTCCCGCTTGAGCGCGACGAGCTCGCCGACGGCCTCGAACAGCACCTCGGCCGACTTCTCCGCGTTGACGCCGTCGAACATGCCGGAGACGCCGAACAGCACCCGGTCGCCGATGCCGGCGGGGCAGCCGAACAGCTCGTTGAACACGAACAGCGGCAACTGCTTGGCGTAGTCGCCGAGCAGGTCGGCCGAGCCGCGCCCGGAGAACTGCGCCATCAGGTAGTCGGAGACCTGCTCGGTGCTGCGGCTCAGGCGGCGTGTGTCGACGCGGGCCATGCTGTCGGTGACGGCCTGCCGCAGCCGCAGGTGCTCGGCGCCGTCGGAGAACATGCAGTTCTTGCGGTACGCCAGCAGGGGTACGACGGGGCTGTCCGGGGCGACCTCGCCCTCGTTGAAGGCCCGCCAGCGGCGCGAGTCCTTGCGGAACAAACCGGAGTCCTGCAGGAGTTGCAGGGCCGCCGTGTAGTCGGTGACGAGGGTGGCCTCCACCCCCGGGGCGAGCTCCACGGGCGCCGCGGGACCGTACTGCCGCAGGTAGGCGTAGTACGCCTGGGGGTCGGCCGCGAAGTCCGGTCCGTGCAGCGGCACGCGGGCGCCGGAGCCGTGGGCCGGGCACCCGGGGGGAGGAACCGGGGCGGTGTCGTGAGCGTCCATGTCTGCTCTCAGCTTCCTATTGGGCACGGTCCAGCAAGTAGCGGACAAGAGTGGTCAGCGCGGCGGCCGACGACTTCTCGTCGCGGGCGTCGCAGGTGACGACGGGGGTGTCGTCGAGCAGGTCCAGTGCCTCGCGCAGCGCCCGCGCGTCACGCGGCGGCGACCCGTCGAAGTGGTTGACGGCGATGGCGTAGTCGAGTCCGTAGTGCTCGATGAGGTCGATGACGGGGAAGGAGTCCGCCAGTCGCTCGGGGTCGACCAGCACCAGGGCGCCGAGCGCGCCGCGCGCCATGTCCTCCCACACCTGGACGAAGCGCTGCTGGCCCGGCGTTCCGAACAGGTACAGCACCACACGGTCGCTGATGGTGAGCCGGCCGAAGTCCATGGCGACCGTGGTGGTGGTCTTGCCGTTGACGCCCTTGAGGTCGTCGACGGTCTCGGCCGCCCGGGTCATGGTTTCCTCGGTGGTCAGCGGCTCGATCTCGGAGATCGCCCCGATGAACGTCGTCTTGCCGACCGCGAAGTGCCCGACCACGAGGATCTTCACGGCGGTCTGCGACGCCCCGTCGCGGACGTAGTCCTGCTCATCCAAACTTGGCGCGGAGACCATGCAGCACCTCTTCCAGGATCTGCTTGTCGGCGACTGCGGCGCGCTGCACCGGCGGACGGGTGACGACGAACCCGCCCTCGATGAGCGAGGCGAGGAGGATCCTCACCACCCCCAGGGGCAGCCTGGTGTGCCCGGCGATCTCGGCGACCGAGAGGTACCCGGCGGAGCAGATGTCCAGCAGGCTCTGCTCCTCCGGGGACAGCCGAGTGGGCCGGCGCGCGTGCTCGGGGGCGGCGGTGACGAGGGTGATCAGCGAGAGCTGCTGCTCGTCGGGCAGACCACGGCCCTTGGTGATGACGTACGGCCGTACGAGCTCCGGCGCCTCCGGCTCCCA
Organism: Streptomyces sp. NPDC005925; assembly: GCF_040638805.1. Taxonomy (NCBI): domain Bacteria; kingdom Bacillati; phylum Actinomycetota; class Actinomycetes; order Kitasatosporales; family Streptomycetaceae; genus Streptomyces; species Streptomyces sp. NPDC005925. The sequence goes on from NZ_JBEXVL010000001.1 coordinate 30,970, forward strand.
GCCGTCGAGGCCGGTCATGAGCGGGCGCCGAGGTTCTCGCGCGGCGGCGTCGTCAGCTCTTTGCCGAGCTGGGCGACGAGCTGCTGCATGCGGAAGGTGATGTCCGCCATGTCGACGTCCGGCGTGGCGGAGACACCGAGGTAGGCGCCCTCACCGGCGGAGATCAGGAAGACCCAGCCGCCGTCGAACTCGACCAGCGTCTGCCGCCACTGCTGGGTGGCGTCCTCGCAGAAGAAGCCGAGGGACCGGCTGAGGGACTGGACCCCGCTCATGGCGGCGGCGACACGGTCGGCGTCGTCCTTGCCGATGTCCCGGGTTCTTGCCATCAGCAGACCGTCGGCGGATATGAGGACCGCGTGCAGTGCCCCGGGAATCTCCAGGGCGCTGTCGAGCATCCAGGACAGATCGTGCGTCACGAGACCTCATCACCTTCGCTGCTTGCACCACGGGTTCTGCCCTCTTCGTCCGCGGAGTCGGGCTGCGCGACGCGGCCGGACTGCGTGCCGCGCTGGAAGGCGCCCATGATCGCTGCCTTCTCCGCGCCGGAGCGGGCCGGTGCGCCGGTGGCCGGGGCGCTGCCCGGCACGATGGCCATCGGCCGCTTGCGGCGCCGCTTGGGCAGGCCGTCGACGGTCGAGGACCCGACCACCGAGGGCTCGGGACCGGCGGCCGGGCCGACGCCGGCGGTCGCGGGCACGACCGGGGCGGGGGCCTTCCTCTCCGGCATGGCGGTGAGCAGATCGTGCGGGATCAGCAGCACCGCGCGCACTCCGCCGTAGGGCGAGCCGGAGTCCACGGACACCTCGAAGCCGAAGCGTTCGCAGAGCACGCCGATGACGGCGAAGCCGAACTGCGGCGGGTTCCCGAGCCCGGCCACGCCGGTCGCGATCTCGCTGGAGAGCAGTTTCCCGGCGCGGGCGCGTTCCTCGTCGCTCATGCCGACACCGGCGTCGTCCACGACGATGCAGATGCCCTTGGGCACGGTACGGATGTTGATCTCGACGACGGTGTCCGGGCTGGAGTAGCTGGTGGCGTTGTCGAGGAGCTCGGCGAGGGCCAGCGCGAGCGGTTCGACGGCGCGGCTGGTGATGCCGAAGTCGACCTGGGAGAGAATGTCCACCCGGCGGTAGTGCCGGATCCGGCCCTGCGCGCTGCGCACCACGTCGTACACGGAGGCCACGTCGCGCTGCCGGCCGAGCCAGCCGTCGCACAGAACGGCGATGGACTGGGCACGCCGGCCGAACTGTGAGTTGGTGTGGTCGATTTCGAGCAGGTCCTGCAGCATGGTGGAGTCACCGTACTTGGACTGCAGCCGGGAAACGACCAGTTGCTGTTCGGCTGCAAGTCCCTGCAATGTCCGCATCGCGGACTTCAGCACGGTTTTCGTGCCTTCCTCGGCTTCCTCCTGAGCTGCCCGGACGGACTGCGCATAGTTGTTCTCGAGTTCGGCGTTGTGGGACGCGAGCGCCGCAATCTCCTGTCGCAATGCACGCGCCGCCCTGCGCTGCCGGACGATGAGGGCGACAGCGGCAACGAGCACGACGAGAAGAGCCCAGAGCACCGGGTTCTGCATGTATTCCGTCATAAGACTCTCTTCAGGCGACCGACGGTCGGCTTGCTGAATTCCCGTCACTGCGGATGGGCCGGCGTACCGCCTCTGTCCGGGTGATCCTCCGGACGTCCCTGAAGGTCGGAGGTGTCGTACACCTGTCCGCCTGCTCCGCAAATCGCGGTGATCGTATCACCGGACTATCCATTGAACACACGTCAGGAAAACTGCGCAGACGATCCCTTGGGGGATAACCGGGACGCCCCGGGACGCGCTGTTCTTCCCTGCATCTGCAAGGGAAAACCGCCGCGCACCGGCGCACACCGCCACCCCCTCCGTCGCGCACGGGTTTCCGTCGGCAATGTGCGTTGCTTCACCGAGAAACCAGGTGCGGCCGGGGCGACAGAAAAGACGGTCGAAAGTGATCCAGGCCACCCTGTGGGGAATCCCCGATTCCGTCCCTGTGGGGACTTCGTTGGCGGGGCCACGTTTTGCAATGATGCGTTGCTCGCCGCCATGGGGAGGGCGGCCTTGAGGAGGCTTCGAGAACGTCTCCACGTCGCGCCGAGCGCGCCACCCCGGGCGGCGGCGGTCCCCGGGCCGTGACAGCCCCCGGGCGGCGGCGGACCGCGATCGGCGCCGGACGCACGCGAAAGGTCCCGACCTCACGGTCGGGACCTTGTATGTCACTGAGAGTGTCCGAGGGGGGACTTGAACCCCCACGCCCGATAAAGGGCACTAGCACCTCAAGCTAGCGCGTCTGCCATTCCGCCACCCGGACGAGGTGTTTGCCGCCCGGCGGAGTCTTCTCCGCGCGGCGACGAGGACAACAATACCAAGCTTTCGCAGTGCCCTTCACCTGCGTTTCCGTCCACTGGGGCGCCTTCCCTGGGCACCTTCCCGGACCGGTTTACCGTACGCCGTCGATCCATCGCTGTCCGTAGGTGAACCGGTGGTGGGAGCGCTACGAGGAGGCCCTCCCCGGGGTGCGGGAAGGGCCTCCTCGATTGCTCCTCGATGCGCGGCGGAGTGTGCCGGGTGTCAGCAGTTCTCGCGCAGGGAGTGCAGGTGCTCGCTGGAGCGGCGGGCGAAGGTGAGGGACTCGGCCGGGTTGTCGTGTTCGGCCTGCCAGTGGTGTGCGAGGCGCTCGCCCCGCAGCCGGTTCACGCCGGAGAGGAACCCGCGGTAGTCGATGTCGCCGTCCCCCACGTCCGTCATGCGGTAGCCGGACGGGTCCGACGGGTCTCGCTCGCCGTCCTTGACGTGGAACAGCGGGTAGCGGTGCGGCTGCTCGAGGACGTAGTCGATCGGCTCGAACGGCGCGGCCGTGCCGTCGGGCCGCCTGGAGAAGCGGAACTGGCCGACGTAGGCCCAGTAGATGTCCATCTCCAGGTGGACGAGATCGGGGTCGGTCTCCGCGAGCAGGACGTCGTACAGCCGCACCGTGGGGTCGTCGGTGGCGAAGGAGAACTCCTCGGAGTGGTTGTGCTGGTAGAACTTCATGCCGCGTGCCTTCGCCGCCGCGCCATAGGTGTTGAAGTCCTCGGCGGCCCGCTTCCAGGCGTCCACGGTCGAGCCGTAGCGGAACGGTCCGGAGGCGGTGCCGATGTGCTGGAGGCCGAGGGCCTCGGCGTCGTCGAGGACCTGGGTGAGGTTCTGCGCGAAGGTGTACGCGTTCGGGTCGTTGTCGGCGTAGTAGCCGACGTGGCTGCCGATGGGGTGCAGGCCGTGGTCCTTCGCCAGGCGCTTGAGCTGCGCCAGGGTGATGGGACCGGCCGAGCCCTGGGTGTAGCCGGCGAACTCGACCTCGTCGTAGCCGTACTTGGCGAGTTCGGCGAAGACGGGGGCGAAGCCCAGCGTGGAGACCTTGTCGCGCAGGCTGTAGAGCTGGATGCCGAGCCGTCCGGGCGGCAGGACGGGACGGCCGCGGCCCGCGGCCGACGCGGCGGCGGTGTTCGGGGCGGCGGTGGCGGGGGACGCGGCGCCGAGCAGGGCCGCGGCGGTGGCGCCCGCCGCTACGCCGAGCATGCCTCGTCGGCTGAGGCGGTGGGTGAGTTCGGGGTCGGGAACGTTGTGCGACGAGCGGCTCATGCCTGGGACTCCTCGAAGTCGATGGGCGTTGTCAGTGGTGCGTGCTTCCCTTGTGATGAGTGACGGACAGGTCGGTCGCCGGCCCGTCGGCGAGACCGGCGAGGTGGAGCAGCAGTGATTTCACGTCGGTGGCCGCGACACGGTCGCCGACGGCGCGGGGGGTGGAGCAGATGAGGAGCGGACCGTCGTCGTCGCTCTGTGGAAGGCGGCCGTGGCTGCCGCGAATGGGTGAGGGGTCCAGAGGCACGACCGCCATGCGGTAGCGCATGCCGAGCTTCTTGCGGAGCAGAGCGGTGCCCGCCTTGACCTTCACATAGGGGTCGAGCGGGTCCATGAACAGCTCGACCGGGTCGTAGCCGGGCTTCCGGTGGATCTCCACGAGCTGCGCGAAGTCGGGCGCGCGTGCGTCGTCCAGCCAGTAGTAGTACGTGAACCAGGCGTCCGGTTCCGCGACGGCGACCAGTTCGCCGGAGCGCGGATGGTCGAGGTGGTGGGCCTTCTTGCCCTCGTCGTCCAGCAGTTGCCCGATGCCGGGCAGGCCTTCGAGGGCGGCGCGGGTGGCCTCCAGGTCCTCGGGGCGGCGGACGTAGACGTGGGCGATCTGGTGGTCGGCGACGGCGAAGGCACGGGACGCCATCGGGTCCAGGTACTCCATGCCGTCCTGGGTGTGCACCTCCAGGAGTCCGGCGCGGCGCAGGGCGCGGTTGATGTCGACCGGGCGGCTGACGGGGGTGATGCCGTACTCGGACAGGGCGACGACGGTACGGCCCTCGGCCCGGGCGTCGTCCAGGAGCGGGGCGAGGGCCGCGTCGAGGTCTTCGGCCGCCTGCCGGGAGCGCGGGTCGTCGGGGCCGAAGCGCTGCAGGTCGTAGTCGAGGTGGGGGAGGTAGCAGAGCGTCAGGTCGGGTTGGCGGGTGCTCATGATGTGACGGGTGGCGTCGATGATCCACCGGCTGGAGACGAGGTCGGCGCCGGGGCCCCAGAAGTGGAACAGGGGGAAGGTGCCGAGCTTCGCGGTGAGTTCGTCGTGCAGGGCCGGGGGGCGGGTGTAGCAGTCGGGTTCCTTGCGGCCGTCGGCGTAGTAGACGGGGCGGGGGGTGACCGTGATGTCGGTGTCGGCGCCCATGGCGTACCACCAGCAGATGTTGGCGACGGTGTAGCCGGGGTGGGCGCGGCGGGCGGCGTCCCAGAGTTTGTCGCCGGCGACGAGGCCGTTGTGCTGACGCCACAGCAGGACGTCGCCGAGTTCGCGGAAGTACCAGCCGTTGCCGACGATGCCGTGCTCGGCGGGGTGGGCCCCGGTGAGGAAGGTGGACTGGGCGGCGCAGGTCACGGCGGGCAGGACGGTGCCGAGCGGGGCGCGGGAGCCGGACTGGCCGAGCCGCTTGAGGTGGGGCATGTGGTCGAGGAGGCGGGGGGTGAGACCGACCACGTCGAGGACGAGGAGCGGGGTGGGGCGGGTGCTCATGGCAGTTCCTTCAGGCCGAGGTCGGTCAGCAGGTCGCGGGCCAGGGTGAGTTCGGCGGCGATGCCGTCGGCGAGCTGGGCTCGGCCACGGGGCCGCAGCTCGGGCGGGAGGGCCTGCCAGGTGTAGGTCTCGACCTCGAGGTGGCGGGTGAGCGGGTGCGGGCCGCCGACCAGCCGGGTCAGCGCCGCTTTCAGTACGGGAAGGGTGGAGGTGAGGGGCGTGGCGGGGGGCGCGTGCAGGGGGACGTGGAAGTGGGCGCGCCAGGGCGCGGTGTCGGGCAGGGCCCGGCCGGTGAGTGCCTCGGGAAGGTCGTCGGTGCCCCGGAGGCCGTCGACCGTGGTGACGCGGGTCTGGTGCAGGAAGCGGGGTTCGGCGAAGGCGGCGAGCGCTTCGCGGACTTCGGGCCGGCCGGGCCGTTCGGCGTGCAGGGCGGCGGACAGCTGGGACTTGACGACGGTGACGTGGGCGTCGGTGAGCGCGTCGACTGCGGTGTGCGGGTCTTCGAAGGAGGTGGCGAGGTGGCAGGTGTCGACGCAGATGCCGATGCGGTCGTGGCCGATCGCTGCAAGGGGGGCGATGGCGTCGCCGGTGGTCTCGACGACGCAGCCCGGCTCGGGTTCCAGGGCGACGCGGATGGACCGGCCGGTGAGTTCGTGGAGGACGTCGAGACGTTGGGCGAGGATGCGCAGCGCGGCAAGGGCGGTCTCGGTGCGGTCGTCGCCGGCCGCGGTGCGCCAGGCCAGTGGCAGTGTGGAGATGCTGCCCTCGGTGACGTCGTCGGGGAGCAGCCCGGCGAGGACTCTGGCGAGGGCGGTGGTGTGCTCGAGGCGTTCCGGGTCGGCCCAGTCGGGCCTGTACACGCGGTACTTGACCTCGTCGGCGCCGAACCCCTCGTAGGGGAAGCCGTTGAGGGTGACGACTTCCAGACCGCGCCGGTCGAGTTCGCAGCGCAGGCCTCGCAGCGCGGACGGGTCGGAGACGAGGGTGTGTGCGGCGTCGCGGGCGAGCCACAGCCCGATGCCGAGGCGGTCGCGACCGAGGCGGCGGCGGACGGGTTCGCAGTGGTCGCGGAGCTGGGCGAGGACACCGTCGAGGGTTTCGGCGGGGTGCACGTTGGTGCAGTAGGCGAGGTGGACGGTGGAGCCGTCGGGGTGGCGGAACCGCACGGCTCACTCCCCGCCGCGCAGGATGGAGTTGCCCTCGTGGGTGGCGTCGGCCGGGGCCACGTCGAGGTTCAGGCGCCCGCTGAGGCCGTAGAAGGCGACGGGGTTGCGCCACAGCACCCGGTCGACGTCGTCCTCGGTGAAGCCCTCGGCGAGCATCAGGTCGCCGACCTTGCGGGTCTTGAGGGGATCGCTCCTGCCCCAGTCGGCGGCGGAGTTCACCAGGACCTTGTCCAGGCCGTGGCCGCGCAGGATCGCCACCATGCGAGCCTCGTCCATCTTGGTGTCCGGGTAGACGGAGAAGCCCAGCCAGGCGCCGCTGTCCTTGGCCTCCTTGACGGTGGTCTCGTTGAGGTGGTCGACCAGGACGCGGTCCGTGGCGAGCGCCGACTCGCGCACCACGTCGAGGGTGCGGCGCAGCCCGGCGAGCTTGTCGCGGTGCGGGGTGTGCACGAGCGCGGGCAGGTCGTGGTCGGCGGCGAGCTCGAGCTGCGTGGCCAGCGCGGTGTCCTCGGCGGGCGTCATCGAGTCGTAGCCGATCTCGCCGACGGCCACCACGCCGTCCTTGACGAGATACCGGGGCAGTTCGTCCAGGACGGGCCGGCAGCGCGGGTCGTTCGCTTCCTTCGGGTTGAGGGCGATCGTGCAGTGGTGGGCGATGCCGTACTGGGCGGCGCGGAAGGGCTCCCAGCCGAGGAGGGAGTCGAAGTAGTCGCGGAAGGAGTCGGGCGAGGTGCGGGGCTGGCCGAGCCAGAAGGACGGTTCCACCACGGCACGGACGCCCGCGGCGTACATGGCCTCGTAGTCGTCGGTGGTGCGGGACGTCATGTGGATGTGGGGGTCGAAGATGCGCATCAGGACTCCTTGCCGTGGGGGTCGTCCGCGCGGTGCGGCGGCGGGGCCGCGGACCCGGTGAGGGCCAGGACGCGGTACAGATCGTCGGGGACGGTGCGGTCGGCGGCCTCGCGTTCGGCGGCGTAGTCGCCGAGCATCCGGGCGAGTTCGGCGTCCTGGTGTGCGCGGCGCGGCAGGTCCGCGACGACGGCCACGGGCACCCCGGTGAACAGGCACTTCAGTACGGCGTGCCGCCACTGGTGGGCGTCGAGGTGCCGGGCGGCGTACGGGCCGACGGCGGCGGCGAGGAGCCGGGTGTCGTTCGTACGCAGCGCGTCCTCGACCAGCGGCAGCGCGTCGGGACCGGGCACGAGGTGGGGCAGGGCGTGCAGCACGGCGCGGCGTTCGTCGGCGGTGCCCTGCGCGTACACCCGGCTCAGTGCCTCCAGGCCGGCGCGGGCCGCGACGAGGATGAGGACGCGTGCGGCGTCGGCGTGGGCGGGGCCGCAGCGCCGGCCGGCCTCGGCGAGGCGGAGTTCCCACACCGAGATCGGCCCGTGGATGCCGGGGTGCGTGGCGGCCTCGTGGAGGGCCTGGCCGAGCCAGGCGCGGCCGGGCGCGGCGAGGTGCGCGACGACGAAGCGGTGCAGTTCGGCGACGGGGGCGCACAGGGCGGGTGGAGTTCGCTCCGCGTCTGACGCCGGGGTGCCCGTCGCGGCGGGTGGGGTGTGGGGACGGGTCATGGGGTGCCGCTCCCTTCGGGGGTGGCGGAACGGTCGCGGGCAGGTGGGACGGAGGCGGTGTGGGCAGTCGGGGCGGCGGAGGCCGCGGTGGGGGCGCCGGAAGTCGGGGCGGCGGAGGCCGCGGCGGGACCACCGGAAGTCGGGGCGGCGGAGGCCGCGGCGGGACCACCGGAAGTCGGGGCGGCGGAGGCCGCGGTGGGGGCGCCGGGAGGGGCATTCCCGGGTGGGGTGGTGGCTGCGTGGTGTGCGGCGCCGCGGAGGAAGGGGAGGGAGCGGGCGGCGTGGTGCGGGCCGGCGTGGGAGTGCCGCGGGAGTTCGACGACGGTGAGGCCCTGGTAGCCGGCGGCGGTGAGGGCGGCGAGCACGGGTGGGAAGTCGATCTCGCCGTCCCCGAACGGGAGATGGTCGTGGACACCGCGGCGCATGTCCTCGATCTGTACGTGCCGCAGCCAGGGCGCGGCGGCGCGGACGCAGTCGGCGGGAGGAAGGGGTTCGAGGCACTGGCAGTGGCCGATGTCCAGCGTGAGGCCGAGGTGGGCGGGGTCGCCGAGGGCGCGGCGCAGGCGGTGGAAGTCGGCGAGGGTGGCGAGGAGGTGACCGGGTTCCGGTTCGAGGGCGAGCGGGACGCCGGCGGTTTCGGCGGCGTCCAGCACGGGGGTGAGGGTGTCCGCGAGGCGTCCCCACGCGGTGTCCTCGTCGGTGCCGTCGGGCAGGGTGCCGCTGAAGCAGTGCACGGCGTGGGCGCCGAGGTCGGCGGCGACCCGTACGGCACGGATCAGCAGGTCGACGCGGCGGGCCCGGTCGCCGGGGTCGGGGTCCAGCAGGGACGGGCCGTGCTTGCGGCGCGGGTCCAGCACATAGCGGGCGCCCGTCTCCACGGTGACGCCGAGACCGAGTTCGTCCAGCCGGTGGGCGACCCGGCGGGTGCGGGCGCCGAGGTCGGGGGCCAGCGGATCGAGGTGCATGTGGTCGAGGGTCAGACCGACGCCGTCGTACCCGAGGTCGGCGAGGAGGGAGAGGGCGTCGTCGAGCCGGAGGTCGGCCAGGCCGTTGGTGCCGTAGCCGAAGCGGAGGGAGGCGGGTGCGGGGGCGGTTGACGTGGAGGTCGGCGTGGGGGCCGCGGCGGGGGCCGGGAGGTGCGGGGGCCGGTGGGACTGGGGGCTCATGTGACGCTCACCTTCCTCGCGAACCTCCGTCCGGCCGGGGCCAGCGCCGCGACCAGCAGGGCGACGGCGCCCGCGCGGGAGCGGGCGGCGAGTGCGGCCTGGAGGGGGATCGTGGCGCGGATGCCGGCTCCGACGGCGCGCTGGGTGAGAGGGGGTGAGGGGTTGAGGGCGGCGTGGACGTAGGGGCGCGCGGCGGTGAGGGCGTAGGCGGCGCCGAGCGCGGTGGTGAGCGCGGCGCCCTGTGTGGTGGCGGGGCGGGGGACGGCAGGGCCGAAGCGCCCTCCCGGCCCGCTGCCCGGCCCTCCGGTCGGTCCTCTGCCGTTGCCGGTTCGGGGACCCGGCAGGCCGGGGGCGGCTGCTGCCCGTCGGCCTGCCGGGGGCTCAGGGGTGCGGCGGGTCACCAGGTGGGCCAGGAGGCCGGTGGTGGCGAGGGCCGCGAGGGGTGGCAGGGGTGAACCGTCGCGGGTCTCCTGGCGGGAGACCGCCGTGACCGCGAGGGTGTGCGAGCCCAGCAGGGCGGCGGAGGGCAGTGCCGCGCGAGTGTGGCCGGTGGTGGCGGCAGCGCCGAGGAGCAGGTCGAGGCCACGGGCCGCCGCCATGGCGAGGGGCCCGGCCGGGGTGTGCTTCAGGGCGAGGTCGTACGACCAGACGGTGGCCGCGAGGGGCGCGGCGACCGCGAGGGCGGGGCGGCCCGCGCGTGCGGCCAGGGCCAGCCCGGCGCCGGTGAGGGCGCAGGCCGCGGCGAGGGCTGCGGCCGGACGGACCCGTCCGGAGGGCAGCGGACGGTGCGGGCGTTCGGCGGCGTCCTCGGCGCGGTCGGCCCAGTCGTTGAGCGCCATGCCGGCCTCGTACAGGCAGAGGGAGGAACCGATGGCCAGCAGCAGTCCCGGGCCGGGTCGCGCACCTGCCGCAGCCGCACCGGCGAGGGCGTCCCCGGGGACGGTGAACAGGGCGGGGAGGCGGAGGAGTTCGGCCCAGGCACGTCGGTGCTCGGCGGCTGTGGGCGGGGTGCGGGCGGTGCAGGGGGCAGTGGTGGCAGGGGGGTTGGTGGCGGCAGGGGGGTTGGTGGCGGCGGGGCTCCACGCCGTCCCAGGTCCGTGCTGACCCGCTCCCCCGTCCCCGCTCATCGGTCCTCCCCGCCGGCGCCGCGCACGCGACCTGCGCCGCCGGTGCCGCCCGGGCCGCCTGCACGGCTCGCGCCGCCCCCGCCTCCGGGGCCGGCCGGGCCTCCCACCCGGCCCGCACCGTCCGTCTCGCCGGGGACGCCCCCGGCGCCCGGGCCACCGGTGTCGCCCGCGGCGCCGGCGTCGCCCACGCCGTCCGTGCCGCCCACGGCGGCCGCGTCGCGCACGCGACCCGTGTCGCCCGTGCCCTCCGCCGCAGCGGGGCGAGGGGTCTCCTCCGGTCCCCGCAACCGCTCTGCCAGACCCGCCAGCGCCGCGTACTGCTCCGACAGGCCGGCCGGGGACGTGCCCACCGGGTCCTTGAAGTAGAAGCCGAGCTCGCCGACGGGGCCGGAGAGGCCGGCCTCGTGGGCGCGGGCGAGGAGGCGGGCGAGGTCGAGGACGAGAGGGGCGGCCAGGGCGGAGTCACAACCCTGCCAGATGGTCTGGAGGATCATGCGCGCGCCGAGGAAACCGTCGAAGGCGATGTGGTCCCAGGCGGTCTTCCAGTCGCCGAGGGCGGGCACGTCGTCGATGTGCACCTCGCCCTCGGGGGTGGTGCCGAGGGTGTCGGCGAGGACGCGTTCCTTGCCGGCGTTCTTCGCCGCGGCGGCTGCCGGGTCGGCGAGGGCCGCGCCGTCTCCGCCGCCGAGCAGGTTCGTCCCTGACCAGGCGCGGACGGCGAGGGCCCGCTGGGTGAACATCGGCCCGAGCACCGCGCGCAGCAGCGTCTGCCCGGTCTTGCCGTCACGGCCCGCGTACGGCAGCCCGGACGACCGGGCGGCCTCGGCCAGTGCCGGGTGGTGCAGGCCCGTGGAGGGGGTGAAGTTGACGTAGGGGCAGCCGGCGCGCAGGGCGGCGGCCGCGTAGAGGGAGCTGGCGGGGAGCGCGGAGCCGGTGGGGGCGGGTTCGGTCGAGGCGACGTTCACGACGACCGCGCGGGTGAGGCGGTTGCGTCGTACGAAGTCCTGGAGGTCCGCGGCGAAGGCGGAGATCAGCGTGTCGGTGTCGCGGTTGTCGCCGGGCAGGGGGCCGCCGGGGCGGATCTCGCCGTCGGCGGCGGTCAGCTCGGACCGTACGGCCGCGGGCAGGCCGGGCGGGAGTACGCCTCCGGCGGCGAGGGCCTCGGCGCGTTTGGGCAGGGGGCAGTCGACGGTGTCGTGGCCGCCGAAGACGAGGGACGACAGGGCGGGCAGGCCGCTGTCGGCGAACACGGGTGTCTCGGTGACCATCCCGGTCGGCGGGTGCAGTCCTGCGGTGAGTGCGGCGCAGCCCGCCACGACGGTCGTGGCGACGGAACCGCGGGCCCCGATCAGCCAGACGCCGACACGGGACACGGAAGGGGATTCGGAACGGAATGCGGAACGGGACGCGGACATGGGCAGCCTCCTTGTCGTACGCGAGCCCTGCGGGACACCCGGGGTGCGCGAGGACGTGCGCACCCCGGGCACGTGGTGGAGACGGCGGGCGGGGGTACGGCGTCCCCCGCCCGCCGCCGCTCAATCGCCCGCGGCGGGTGCCCGCGCGGGCACCTCGGCGGGCGTTCCGGCAGGCATCCGTGCCGGCGCCGCCTCGGCGGGGGCCTGCGCGGACCCCGCCTCGCCGGCCACCGGCTCGTGCCCCCCGGCAGCCGGCCGCGCGGGCAGTTCCCTGATCCGGATGTCCCGGAAGGACACCTGGTCGTCGGCTCCGTGGTTCTGGATGCCGAGATGGCCGTCGGTCAGGGAGCGGGCCGGGTCGGTGTTGGTGTAGTCGTTGATCTTCACGCCGTTGAGCCAGACGCGGAGGCGCTCGCCCTCCACGCGGATCTCGTACGTGTTCCACTCCCCCGGCGGGTTCAGCGCGCGGTCGCGCTTCTTCAGGTCGGCGGACCGGAAACCGTAGACGGACCCGGTGGTCTTCTCGGGCACGTCGGTGGCGTCGATCTGGATCTCGTACCCGTGGTCGACGGCCGACCACGGGTCGTCGGAGGGCGGGAAGCCCACGAAGACACCGGAGTTGTCGTCGCCGGCCATCTTCCAGTCGAGCTTCAGGGAGTACGCCCCGAAGCTCCGGCCTGCGTACCAGAGCATGCCCATGCCGCCGGCGGTGGTGAGGGTGCCGTCGTCGGCCAGGGCGAAGGAGCCGGGGCCGGCCTGCTGCCAGTCCGCGAGAGAGGCGGGGGTGCCGTCGAAGAGCGGGCGGTAGCCGGTCTCCGGGCGGCAGTCGGCCTGCGCGTCGCCGATGGCGTACCGGATGCCGCCCAGCAAGTGCTGCCGGAAGTCCGGTGCGGCGTAGGACTCCTTGGTGTGGCCCCCGCCGGTGTAGAAGGCGCGGCCGCCGCGGTACTCCTGGCACCAGGCGATGGGGTGGTCGCCGTTCATGGTGCCGCCGGTGTACGAGGACTCGTCGAGCGAGGCCAGGACGTGGGCGCGTTCGCGCGGGTTGGAGCGGTAGTTGTACCACTCGTCGGTGCGGTTCCAGGTCTTGGCCAGCCCGGACGTCGCCGGGTGGGCGTGGTCCTCGACGCGCACGGTGGCGGGCTGGATCGCCGGGTGGGACTGGAAGTAGGCGCCGGCGAGGCCGCCGTAGAACTCCCAGTCGTACTCGGTGTCGGCGGCGGCGTGGACGCCGACGTAGCCGCCGCCCTTGCGTATGTAGCCCTCGAAGGCGGTCTGCTGGGCGGCGTCGAGGACGTCGCCCGTGGTGGACAGGAAGACGACGGCGTCGTAGTGGCGCAGGTTGTCCGCCGTGAAGGCGGCGGCGTCCTCGGTCGCGTCGACCGTGAAGCCGCCCGTCTCGCCGAGTCGTTTCACCGCGGCGACGCCCTCGGGGATGGAGTCGTGGCGGAAGCCGGCGGTCTTGGAGAAGACCAGGACCCGCTTGCCGGCCCTGCCGGTCCTGTCGGGCTGGGCGGCCGTGGGGCCCGCGACGCAGCCCAGGAGCAGGGCGGCGCCCAGGACGGCGGTGGTGGTGCGTACGCGTGTGCGCATGGGGTCCTCCTCTCAGCCGGTGGTGAAGGTGAAGTCGTCGAGGTCGTACAGGGCTCCGGTGCCGCTGCCCCGGAAGACCAGGTAGAGGCTGGTGGTGCCGCGCGGGGCCCTCGTGAGGTCGGCGTCGACGTCCTGGAAGGTCTCCCAGCCTCCGGTCGGGGGCACGGTCGCGGTGCCGAGCAGGGTGCCGGTGGCGGAGCTGGCACGGACCTCGAGGGTGCCGCCGCTGCCGCCGGACGAGACGCGGGCGGTGATCTTCGTGGCGTCGCTCAGGACGTACGGCGTGAAGGAGATCCAGTCGCCGTCGTGGATGTCGCCGACGGTCTTGCCGCCGTGCGCGCCGTCCTTGCCGATGACGGAGATGCCGGAGGCGTCGTCGTGGTGCTCGGCCTGCCGGTGCCTGGGCTGGGTGACGTTCTGGTCGTGGGTGGTCAGCGGGGCCTGGCCGCCGCCCCCGCCGTCGGTGTACTCGGCGTCGAAGACCCCGAAGATGTTGGCGTCGTCGTCATGGCCGCCGTCGGCACTGGTCTGGATGGTGCCCGAGCAGCCGTTGGCCGAGGTCAGCGGGTGGCCGTGGGTGTCGTGGCCGAGGACGAAGCTGACCTTGACCTTGGCGCAGTCGACGGCCGTACCGTCCTCGGGGTCGGTGACCTCGACCTTGAACGGCACCGCGTCGCCGAAGCTGAACAGCTGCCCGTCGGCGGGGAGTTTCAGCGTCACCGAGGGCGCGGTGTTGCCGACGACGACCCGCACGCTCGCGCTTCCGGTGCGCCCGGTGGCGTCCTTGACGGTGAGCGTCGCGGTGTAGGTGCCGTTCTTCTTGTACTTGTGCGTGGGGCTGGCCGCGGTGGAGGTGGAGCCGTCGCCGAAGTCCCAGCTGTGGGTGAGGGCGTCGCCGTCCTGGTCGCTGCTGCCCGCGGAGGAGAACCGCACTTTCATCGGGCTCTGCCCGGAGGTGCGGTCGGCGGCGGCCTGGGCGACGGGCGAGTGGCCGTCGGTGGCGTTCTCGATGCGGTACAGCGCCGAGTGCTCGTCGCCGCCGAACCAGGCGGTGCCGTAGTCGAGGACGTACAGCGCGCCGTCCGGGCCGAAGGCCATGTCCATGATCTGCGTGCCGGTCCAGGGCACGTCGTCGACCGACTGGACGGTGCCGTCGGCGTCGCTGGTGATCCGCTTGATCCAGCGGCGGCCGAACTCCCCGGCGAAGAAGTCGCCGTCGTAGGCCTCGGGGAACTTCACGGGCGAGTCGAGGTCCGCGTCGTAGTGGTAGACCGGGCCGCCCATCGGGGACTCCGAGCCGTCGCCGAACTCCGGCACCGAGGGGCCGTCGTACGGAATCCAGGCGGCCTGCGCGGGCGGCAAATCGGTCAGGCCGGTGTTGTTCGGCGAGGTGTTCTTCGGCGCGGCGCAGTCGAAGGACTCCCCGGAGGTGCCGGTGGCGAAGTCGTAGTCGCGGTAGGCATCGTTGTCACCCGTGCAGTACGGCCACCCGAAGTTGCCCGGACCGGTGACGCGGGCGAACTCGACCTGGCCGGCCGGGCCGCGTGCCGGGTCTGCGGCACCCGCGTCCGGGCCGTAGTCGCCGACGTACAGGGTCCCGGTCTTCTTGTCGACGCTGAACCGGAAGGGGTTGCGGAAGCCCATCGCGTAGATCTCGGGCCGGGTCTTGTCGGTGCCGGGCTCGAAGAGGTTGCCGTCGGGGATCGTGTACGAGCCGTCGGCGTTGACCTTGATCCGCAGGATCTTGCCGCGCAGGTCGTTGGTGTTGCCCGAGGAGCGCTGGGCGTCGAAGGCCGGGTTGCGGTCCGCCCGCTCGTCGATCGGGGTGAAGCCGTCCGACTGGAAGGGGTTGGAGTCGTCGCCCGTCGACAGGTACAGGTTGCCCGCCGCGTCGAAGTCGATGTCGCCGCCGACGTGGCAGCAGATGCCGCGTGAGGTCTGCACGTCGAGGATCTTCTTCTCGCTGGCCTTGTCCAGGGTGCCGTCGGTGTTCAGCACGAACCGGGAGAGCCGGTTGACGCCGTCGAACGGCGCGAAGTCGGCCGCGGTGCCGGTCTCGGGGGCGTCGCCCGCCGGGGTGTTCAGCGGGGGTGCGTAGTAGAGGTAGATGAAACGGTTCTCCAGGAAGGCCGGGTCGACGCCGACGCCCTGCAGGCCCTCCTCGTCGTGGGTGTACACGTCGAGCTTCCCGGAGACCTCGGTGTTGCCCGCCGCGTCGGTGATGCGCAGTACGCCGTCGCGGGAGGTGTGCAGGACGGAGCGGTCCGGGAGGACGGCCAGCGACATCGGCTCGCCGACCTCCGGCGCGCCCTTGGCGAGGGTGACCTGCTGGAAGTCCTCGGCGGCGGCCCGCACCCCGGCCGGGCCGGTGTCGTCCGCGTCGGCCGGGAGTGCGGTCAGGGTGAGGGAGGCCCCCGCGAGCAGGGCGCCGCTGAGCAGCGCCACCGCCCTGCGGACCTGCGGGTGTCGTCCATGGGTGCTGCTTCTGGCGGTGGGGGGGACGGGCTGGTTGCCGTGCACGAATGCCTCCAGAAAAGGCGGGTTGTACGGGCGGTGCGGTACGCCGGGATGCGCCGTCATCCCGGAGCCGAGCGGGTGGAGCGAACGGGGTCCAGCAGTGGGGGGTCGGGGGGAAGCGGTGGGTCAGTTGCCGAAGGCCGCGTCGAACGAGGCCGTCGGCGGTTCGAAGTCGTAGGCCTTGAGGTGGGTGAGGGCCTCGGGGGCGCCCTGGAGGCGGTCCATGCCCGCGTCCTCCCACTCGACGGAGACGGGGCCCCGGTAGCCGATGGAGCGCAGCATCCGGAAGACGTCCTCCCAGGGCACGTCGCCGTGCCCCGCGGACACGAAGTCCCAGCCGCGGCGCGGGTCGCCCCACGGCAGGTGGGAGCCGAGCCGGCCGTTGCGGCCGTCGAGGCGTTTGCGGGCCTCCTTGCAGTCGACGTGGTAGATGCGGTCGCGGAAGTCCCAGAGGAAACCGACCGGGTCGAGGTCCTGCCACACGAAGTGGGAGGGGTCGAAGTTGAGGCCGAAGGCCGGCCGGTGGCCGACCGCCTCCAGGGTGCGTACGGTCGTCCAGTAGTCGTAGGCGATCTCGCTGGGGTGGACCTCGTGCGCGAACCGCACGCCCTCCGCGTCGAAGACGTCCAGGATCGGGTTCCAGCGCTCGGCGAAGTCCTCGTAGCCGCGGTCGATCATCGACTCGGGCGCGGGCGGGAACATGGCGACCAGGTGCCAGATGGCGGAACCGGTGAAGCCGATGACGGTGTCGACGCCGAGGCGGGCCGCGGCGCGCGCGGTGTCCTTGATCTCGGCGGCGGCCCGCTGCCGTACGCCTTCGGCGTCGCCGTCGCCCCAGATGCGGGCGGGCAGGATCGCCCGGTGGCGTTCGTCGATGATGGCGTCGCAGACGGCCTGGCCTACGAGGTGGTTGGAGATCGCCCAGCACTTCAGTCCGTACGTGTCGAGCAGGGCCTTACGGGAATCGACGTAGCCGGGGTCGGCGAGGGCCTTGTCGACCTCGAAGTGGTCTCCCCAGCAGGCGAGTTCGAGTCCGTCGTAGCCGAAGTCGCGGGCCAGGCGGCAGACCTCCTCCAGGGGCAGGTCCGCCCACTGACCGGTGAACAGGGTGAAGTCGCGCGGCATCCTGGGCCTCCTCAGACCGCGATGGGCGTGTAGACGGCGTCGTTCCCGGCGCTCTCCTCGACGGCGGCCAGCACGCGCTGCACCTGCAGGCCGTCGGCGAAGGAGGGCCGCGGGACGCCGCCGTCGGCGACGGCGTGCACCAGGTCGCGGGCCTGGTGGACGAAGGTGTGCTCGTAGCCGAGGCCGTGGCCGGGCGGCCACCAGGCCGCCAGGTAGGGGTGATCGGCCTCGGTGACGAGGATGCGCCGGAAACCGGCGTGCGTGCCGGGCTCGCGGGCGTCGTGGTACGACAGCTCGTTCAGGCGCTCCAGGTCGAAGGCGAGCGAGCCGTCCGAGCCGTTGAGTTCGATGCGCAGGGCGTTCTTGCGGCCGGTGGCGTAGCGGGTGGCCTCGAAGGAGGCGAGGGCGCCCGAGGGGAAGCGGCCGGTGAACAGGGCGGCGTCGTCGACGGTGACCTGCCCGGTGCCGTCGGCCGATTCGGCGGTCAGGCCCTGCGGGGACCCGCCGGGCAGCGGACGGCGTCGTACGAACGTCTCGGTGAGGGCGGAGACACCGGCGAGCCGCTCGCCCGCCAGGTGCTGTGCGAGGTCCACGATGTGCGCGCCGAGGTCGCCGAGCGCCCCGGAGCCCGCCTGGTCCCTGCGCAGCCGCCAGGTCAGCGGGAACTCCGGGTCGACCAGCCAGTCCTGCAGGTAGGCGACCCGTACGTGACGCAGCGCGCCCAGCCTGCCCTCGGCGATCATCTCGCGGGCCAGGGCCAGGGCGGGCACCCGGCGGTAGTTGAAGCCGACCATGGCGACCTGTCCGCGCCGCGCGGCCTCCTCGGCGGCCCGGGCCATGGCCGCCGCCTCCTCGACGGTGTTGGCGAGGGGCTTCTCGCACAGGACGTGCTTCCCGGCGGCGAGCGCGGCCAGCGCGATCTCGGCGTGGCTGTCGCCGGGGGTGCAGATGTCGACGAGGTCGACGTCGTCCCGTTCGATCAGAGCACGCCAGTCGGTCTCGGTCGCCGCCCAGCCGTGCCGGTCGGCCGCCGCGCGTACGGCGGTGGCGTCCCGGCCGCAGATCGCGGCGAGCACCGGGGTGCGCGGCAGGTCGAAGACGCGGCCCGCGGTGCGCCAGCCCTGGGAGTGGGCGGCGCCCATGAAGGCGTAGCCGACCATGCCGACCCTGAGTGGCGGCTTGCCGTTCTCCGCTCCTTCGTGCTGCTGCGACTGTCCCATGCGGAAGGTCCTCCTCGTCGTCACGGCGCGGTGGGGGGTGGAACCGGCTCTCCCGGCGCGGGCCGGGGCCCGTGGCCGGGGAGCTCCCGGCCGGCTCCCGGACCGGGGGCCTGCCGGGTCCGGGGGCCTGCCGGGTCCGGGGGCCTGCCGGGTCCGGGGGCCTGCCGGGTCCGGGGGCCTGGCGGCCCTTGCCGGCGGGGCCGGGCCACGGCCCGCCGGGAGCCGCCCGGCGGTACCCGTGGGCCTCGCCCGTGCCCGCGGCCCTCGTGGGCGGCGGGCACGGGCGGGCCTGGCCCGGCGTGCGGGCGCCTCTACTTGAAGCCGGTGGACATGTACCGGTCGACGTTCGTCTTGTCGACGACGGCCGAGTAGAGGGTGAGCGACGCCGGGATCTCGAACTCGGCGAGGCCTCCCACACCCTTGCCCTGGCCGAGGGCCCGCGCCAGGTCGATGGCGGACGCGGCCATGGTCGGCGGGTACAGCACGGTCGCCTTGAGGACGCCGTCGTCCTGCTTGATGGCCTGGAACGCGGAGAGCGCGCCGGCGCCGCCGACCATCAGGAAGTCGTCGCGGCCCGCCTGCTCGATGGCGCGCAGGGCGCCCACGCCCTGGTCGTCGTCGTGGTTCCACAGCGCGTCGAACTTCGGCTGCGCCTGGAGCAGCTGGGCCATCTTGGCCTGCCCGGACTCGACGGTGAAGGCGGCCGCCTGGCGGGCCACCTTCTTGATGTTGGGGTAGTTCTTCAGGGCGTCGTCGAAGCCCTGGGAGCGCTGCTTGGTCAGCTCCAGGTTGTCGAGGCCGGCGAGCTCGATGACGCGGGCGTTCGGCTTGCCCTTGAGCTTTTCGCCGATGTAGTGACCGGCGTTGAGGCCCATGCCGTAGTTGTCGCCGCCTATCCAGCAGCGGTAGGCCTGCGGGGAGTTGAAGACCCGGTCGAGGTTGACGACGGGTATGCCCGCGCGCATCGCCTTCAGCCCGACCCGGGTGAGGGCCTTGCCGTCGGCGGGCAGCACCACCAGGACGTCGACCTTCTTGTTGATGAGGGTCTCGATCTGGCCGATCTGCTGCGCGGTGTCGTTGGAGCCCTCGGTGATCTCCAGCATGACGTCCTCGTACCGCTCGGCGCGGCTCTTGGCGTTCTCGTTGATCGCGTTGAGCCAGCCGTGGTCGGCCTGCGGGCCGGCGAAGCCGATGGTGACGTGCTTGCCGGGCTTGTCGGCGACGGACTGCGGGTCCGCGGCCTTGTCGTCCTTGTCCGACGACTCGTTGCGGGTGCACCCGGTGAGGAGGGCACCGGCCGACACGGCGGCCGTGCCGAAGAGAAGTCCTCTGCGGCTGGTGAAGTGAGACATGACGGTGAACCCTTTCCTCAGGTCGTGCTCGCGGTACGGCGCTGGACCAGCACGGCGGCGACGATGATCGCGCCCTTGGCGATCTCCTGGACGTCGCTCTGCAGGTTGTTCAGGGCGAAGATGTTGGTGATCGTGGTGAAGATCAGGACGCCGAGCACGGAGCCGGTGATGGTGCCGCGCCCGCCGCTGAGCAGGGTGCCGCCGATGATCGCGGCGGCGATGGCGTCGAGTTCGTAGAGGTTGCCGTTGGTGTTCTGGCCGGAGCCGGACAGGACGATCAGCAGGAAGGCGGCGATGCCGCAGCACAGCCCGGACAGCAGGTAGAGGTACAGGCGCTGGCGGCGTACGTCGATGCCGGCGAGCCGGGCCGCCTCGCTGTTGCCGCCGACGGCCACGGTGCGGCGGCCGAAGGTGGTGCGGTTGAGCACCAGCCAGCCGATGACCGTCACGACCGCGAACACCAGCACGAGCGGCGGGATGCCGAGCACGTACGCGTCGCGCTCGCCGAGGTCCAGCACGCCTTCGACGCTCACGACCTGGGTCCTGCCATCGGTGATCTGCAGGGCGAGACCGCGGGCCGAGGCGAGCATGGCGAGCGTGGCGATGAACGGCACCATCGCCCCGTAGGCGACGAGCACGCCGTTGACGAGTCCGCAGCCCACGCCGACCACGACCGCGGTGAACAGGATGCCCGCGAATCCGTACTCCTGGGTGGCGACGGTCGTCGCCCACACGGAGGCCAGGGCGACGATCGCGCCGACGGACAGATCGATGCCGCCGGAGATGATCACGAAGGTCATGCCGACGGTGACGACACCGATCACGGAGGCCTGCGTGAGGACGAGTTGCAGGTTGCGGGTGTCGAGGAACTCGTCGGGTTTGGTGATGCCGCCGATGATCACCAGCACGGCGAGCACGCCGAGCAGGGACAGGGTGCGGACGTCGACGCGGGCGAACACGCCGCGCCAGGCGCTCGGCCCGCCCACCGGGTCCGTCTTGCCGATGCCGCCCCGGGGCGGGGACACGTGCTGCGTCATGACGCCGGACTTCCTTCCATGACGAGGTCGAGGACGCGGTGTTCGTCGAGTTCGCGGGCCGGCGCCGTGTGGACGACGCTGCCCTCGCGCAGCACCAGGACGCGGTCGGCGAGGCCGAGCACCTCGGGCACTTCGCTGGAGACCAGCAGGACGGCGAGCCCTTCGTCCGCCAGGCGCCGGATGACCGCGTACAGCTCGGCGCGGGCACCGACGTCGACGCCCCTGGTCGGCTCGTCCAGCAGCAGGACGCGGCAGCCGCGCAGCAGCCAGCGGGCGAGGACGGCCTTTTGCTGGTTGCCGCCGGACAGGGTGCGCACCGGCACGGACGGGTTGTCGGGCCGCAGCGACAGTTCGCGGGTGGCGGTGCGGGCGGCGGCCAGTTCGGCGCGCCGGTCGATCCAGCCGCCGCGGGAGAAGCGCGACAGGGAGGACACCGACACGTTGCGGGTGACGGACTCCAGCATGAGCAGGGCCTGCGCCTTGCGTTCCTCGGGTGCGAGGCCGAGTCCGGCACGGACCGCGGCGCGGACGCTGCCCGGTTTGAGCGGACGTCCGTCGACGACGACCCGGCCGGCCGTCGGCTTCCGCGCCCCGTACACGGTCTCCAGGATCTCGGAGCGTCCGGAGCCGACGAGACCGGCGAGGCCGACGATCTCCCCGGCGTGCACGGTCAGGTCCAGCGGCGCGAACTCGCCCTCCCGCGCCAGCCCCCGCACCTCGAGGACCGGCTTGCCTGCGGACGCCCCGGGGCCGGGCCGCTCGGGGAAGACGTACTCCACGTTCCGACCCGTCATCAGCGCGACCACCTCCCGGGTCGGCGTCGACTCGGCGGGCAGCCCGACGGCGACGGCCCGTCCGTCCTTCAGGACGGTGACACGGTCGCCGATGCGCCGGATCTCCTCCAGGCGGTGGGAGATGTAGACGACGGCGACGCCGTCGGCCGTGAGGTCGCCGACGATGCGGAAGAGGTTGTCGACCTCGTCGGGGTCCAGGGCGGCGGAGGGCTCGTCCATGACGATGAGCCGTACGTCGTGGGACAGGGCCCGTGCCATGGACACGATCTGCTGCTGCGCCGCCGACAGGTCACCGACCAGCCGCCCGGGAGCGATCTCCGGGTGCCCGAGCCGCCGCAGCAGCGCGGCCGTCGAGGCTCGGGCGGCCTTGCCGCGTACGACGAATCCGGCGGTGGTGGGTTCGTGGCCGAGGTGGACGTTCTCGGCGACCGAGAGGTGCTCCACCAGGTCGAGTTCCTGGTAGATGGTGGCGATGCCGAGGCGCATGGCGGCGATGGGCGAGCGGAGGGTGACCTGCTCGCCGCGCCACCGGATGGTGCCGGTGTCGGGCTGGTGGGCGCCGGCCAGCACCTTGATGAGGGTGGACTTCCCGGCGCCGTTCTGGCCGAGCAGGCAGTGCACCTCGCCGGGCTGGACGTCCAGGTCGACACCGTCGAGGGCCCGGACTCCCGGGAAGGACTTGGTGATGCCGCTCATGCTGAGCAGCGGTGGTTGTGGTGCCATGCGGGTTCCCCTCGGCGGGCGGGCCGTTCGGGCCTGCGGGGGCAGGCCGGTTCCGGGCAGGGCAGGGCAGAGCAAGGGGGTGGTGCGGAGCGGTTCGGGTGGTGCGCGCGGACGGTGCCAGGAGCCCTACGGGTGGTGCGGGGGCCGTACTTGACGGGGCGGGATGCTGCCGGTGCGTGGGGGGTTACGCGGGTGAGAAAAGGTGGTCGCTGATGAGACGGGCCGCGCCGGTGACTCCGGCGGCGGGGCCCAGCTCGCCGAGGACGATGGGCAGGTTGCCGGTCGCCAGGGGCAGCGACTGGCGGTAGACCTGGGTGCGGATCGCGGCGAGCAGGGTGTGGCCGAGGCCGGTCACCCCGCCGCCGATCACCACGAGGCCGGGGTTGAAGAAGCTGACCAGGCCGGCGATGACCTGGCCGGTGCGGTTGCCGCCCTCGCGGATCAGGTCGAGGGAGGTGGCGTCACCGGCGGCGGCGGCCGCGGCGACGTCGATCGCGCTCAGGGTGCCGCCCTCGGTGAGCCGGCCGGCGAGTTCCGCCGACAGGCCCTGCTGGGCGGCCTCGGTGGCGTCCCGGGCGAGGGCCGCACCGCTGAAGTGGGCCTCCAGACAACCCCGGTTGCCGCAGGCACAGGGGCGGCCGTCGGGCACCGCCTGGATGTGCCCGATGTCTCCGGCGCTGCCCGTCGTCCCGCGGTATACCTCGCCGCCGACGACGATGCCGCAGCCGATGCCGGTGCCGATCTTGACGCAGAGGAAGTCGGCGACGCTACGGGCGACGCCCGCGTGCTGCTCCCCCATCGCCATCAGGTTCACGTCGTTGTCGACCATGACCGGACAGCCGAGTTCCTGGCTGAGCGCCTCCCGCACGGGGAAGCCGTCCCAGCCGGGCATGATCGGCGGCGCGACCGGCACGCCCTCGGGGAAGCGGACCGGGCCGGGGACGCCGATGCCGGCGCCGTCGAACCCCTCCGCGAGCCCGGAGGCCCGCAACTTCGCGGCCATGGCGAGGACCTGCTCGAAGACCGCGACGGGTCCCTCGCGCACGTCCATCGGCTGGTTGATGTGCCCGAGGACTTCCAGTTCCGCGTTGGTGACGGCGACGTCGACCGAGGTCGCGCCGATGTCGACACCGAGGAACCGCAGTCCGGGCGCGAGGCGGATGTTGTGCGAGCGGCGCCCGCCGCGGGAGGCGGCGAGTCCGTCGGCCACGACCAGGCCCGTCTCCAGCAGCCGGTCGACCTCCACGGCCAGCTTGGACCGGGACAGGTCGACCTGGTCACCCAGCTGGGCCCGGGAGTTGGGGCCGCCGTCGCGCAACAGCTTGAGCAGTCGGGCCTGATGGGCGTTCGCGGGTCGTGCCGTCATGCGTCTCACTAGCCCCTCCCGCCTCAATAGGCCCGTGCGCGCCGGTTTCCGGCCACACCATCGGCTCGCTTCGTAGGGGAAAGTAGCAGCGGCTGCCGGGACTGGGAAGAAGTCGCGCAGGAATTACCGCCGACTTTTTCCACTCGCAGGACAAAGGCCCGTGCCGTCGAAGCGGCGTCCCCCTCCGGCCCCAGGGGTTCACGCCCGGTCGCGGGCGAGGTACGGGCGACGGGTGCGCCCGGTGTGGTCCCGCACGAGCCGTTCGGCTTCCCGCCCGTCGCGGCCTCGGCGCGGTCGAACCCGTGCGCCGGCCGCCGGACCGGCCGGCCTACGGCGTACGAAAGGGCGGCGTGGGCTGCCTCTGCCCGCCCGCGCCGGTCACGGGCAGCGGACGACCTGCCCCGCGTAGGAGAGGTTGCCGCCGAAGCCGAACAGCAGGACCGGGTCGCCGGTGCTGATCGCGCCCTGCTCGACCAGCTTGGAGAAGGCGAGCGGGATGCTCGCGGCCGAGGTGTTGCCGGACTCGGTGACGTCGCGGGCGACGACGGCGTTCACGGCACCGATCTTCTCGGCGAGGGGTTCGATGATGCGCAGGTTGGCCTGGTGCGTGACGACCGCGGCGAGGTCGGCCGGGGTGAGGCCCGCCCGCTCGCACGCGGCGCGGGCGACGGGCGGCAGTTGGGTGGTCGCCCAGCGGTAGACGCTCTGGCCCTCCTGGGCGAAGCGCGGCGGGGTGCCCTCGATGCGCACCGCCCGCCCCATCCCGGGCACCGAACCCCACAGCACGGGTCCGATGCCGGTCTCCTCGCAGGCCTCCACGACCGCGGCGCCCGCGCCGTCGCCGACGAGTACGCAGGTGGAGCGGTCGGTCCAGTCGGCGACGTCGGACATCTTGTCGGCACCGACGACCAGCGCCTTCCTCGCGCCGCCTGCCCGTACGGCGTGGTCGGCGGTGGCCAGGGCGTGGGTGAACCCGGCGCACACGACGTTGATGTCCATCGCGGCGGGCGACGGCATGCCGAGGCGGGCGGCGACGCGGGCGGCCATGTTCGGGGAGCGGTCGATGGCGGTCGACGTGGCGACCAGGACCAGGTCGATGTCGTCGGGCAGCAGACCGGCCGACGCGAGTGCCTTGGCGGCGGCGTGGGCGGCGAGCTCGTCGACGGGTTCGTCGGGACCGGCGATGTGGCGGGTACGGATGCCCACCCGGCTCGTGATCCACTCGTCATTGGTGTCCACCATGGCCGCCAGGTCCTGGTTCGTCAGGATGCGGGCGGGCTGGTAGTGGCCGACGGCGACGATCCGCGAGCCGTTCATGGCGTCCCCCTTGGTGCGTGTGTAGCGGGATTCACCAGTCTGATCAGTGACTCGTGGGTAGCGCGGCAGGTGAAGCGACAGGAAAGCGGAGCGCGCCTTGTCGGCTTCTGTCAGACCCTCGGGCGCCCGGGCGTCCCCGAGGGCAACCTCGGGGACGCCGAGCTCTCGTGTCGAACGGCCGTTCATCGCGGCCGTTCGACACGGCCCTTCGTCCGGTGAACGGCCGGGGGCTCGTTCATCCGGTGAACAGTTGCGTGGCCTTGCGGACGAGTTCGTACACGCCGTAGGCGAGCGGGGCGCCCACCCACAGCCAGGCGAAGGCGATCAGGCCGCGCCGGCTAGGCGGACTCTGGCTGCTGACGCCGGTCATCGGCGGCCTCCCGGGGTGTGGGGACGTGGTGGCGGGGGTGGACGGGCCGGACGAGTTCGTTGGCGGCGAATCCGACGACGAGCAGCCCGATCATGATGAGGAACGACAGTCCGTACAGGGCCGGGCCGTGCCGCCCCGCCTCCTCCTGCCGGTCGGCGATCCAGTTGACGATCAGCGGCCCGAGGACGCCGGCCGTGGACCACGCGGTGAGCAGCCGGCCGTGGATGGCGCCGACCTGGTAGGTGCCGAAGAGGTCCTTCAGATAGGCGGGGATCGTCGCGAAGCCGCCGCCGTAGAAGGAGAGGATGACGAGCGCGCCCAGCACGAACAGCGGCTTGGACGCGTCGCCGAACAGGGCGATCAGCGCGTACGTCAGGGCGCCCACGCCGAGGTAGAGGCGGTAGATGTTCTTGCGTCCGACACGGTCGGAGGCCGACGACCAGCCGATGCGGCCGGCCATGTTGGCCGCGGACAGCAGCGCGACGAAGCCGGCCGCCGCGGTCGCGGAGACCGGCGCCGAGGTGTCCGCGAAGAAGTCGGTGATCATCGGGGCGGCCTTCTCCAGGATGCCGATGCCGGCGGTGACGTTCGTGCAGAGCACGATCCACAGGAACCAGAACTGCGGGGTGCGTACCGCGACTCGGGCGGAGACCTGCGGACCGTCGAGCACGCCCGGCCCGGTGCCGACGGGCCGTTCCCCGCGCGGCACCCGCACGAGCAGCACGCCCAGCGCCATGAAGACCGCGTATGTCAGCCCGTGCACGAGGAACGCGAGGGCGATGCCGGAGCTGTCGGCGCCGAACGACTCCAGCATCTGCGCCGACCAGGGCGAGGCGATGAGCGCGCCGCCGCCGAAGCCCATGATGGCGATGCCGGTGGCCATGCCGGGCCGGTCGGGGAACCACTTGATCAGGGTGGAGACGGGCGAGATGTAGCCGATGCCGAGGCCGATCCCGCCGATGAAGCCGTAGCCGAGGACGATCAGCCAGTACTGCTCGGTGGCCGCGCCGAGCGCGGAGAGCAGGAAACCGGAGGAGAAGCAGAGCAGGGCGACGGTCATCGCCCAGCGCGGCCCGTTGCGTTCGACGAGCGTGCCGCCGAACGCGGCGGACAGGCCGAGCATGACGATGCCGAGCTGGAAGGGCAGCGCGCTCTGGGTGCCGCTGAGGCCGAGCGCGGATTCGAGGGGCGGTTTGAACACGCTCCAGGCGTAGGCCTGTCCGATGGAGAGGTGGACGGAGAGGGCAGCCGGGGGGACGAGCCAGCGGCTCCAGCCGGGGGGTGCGACAGGGGGGCTCATGAGTCCTCAACCGTAGGGAGCGGGGGACCGCTTGAGAAGACGGTTGAGCGCACAACCACAGGTGCCGGCGGGCCGGCGCGGGCCTCGCCGCCGTACCGTCCCGACGCCGGGCCGGGACGGCCGACGCGACGGCGGGGCGATTCGCGCCGCGGCCGGGACGGCACGTTGACGCCGTGCAGGACAATGAGACCGTGAAGGTCACCTCACCGCACGGCCACGCGGTGACCCGCGGCAACCCCTCAGCACGTGCCGTTTCGACCACCAGCGCATACAGAACCGGGGCTGATCACGACATGGGACGTGTCACGGAACGACGCAAGGTGCTCCGCATCCGGGACGGTGCCGTCTCCTCCCGTCCGGACACCCTGGTGGCCGAGGAGCCGCTGGAGATCCGGCTGAACGGCAGACCGCTCGCCATCACCATGCGCACACCGGGCGACGACTTCGCGCTGGCCGCCGGTTTCCTCGTCAGCGAGGGCGTCCTGGCCGCCGCGTCCGACCTGCGGAACATCGTCTACTGCGCGGGCGCGACCGTCGACGGCTCGAACACGTACAACGTGGTGGACGTGACGACGGACCCGGGCGTGGTGATCCCCGACATCACCCTCGAGCGCAACGTGTACACGACCTCGTCCTGCGGCCTGTGCGGCAAGGCGAGCCTGGACGCGGTCCGTACGACGGCACGGTGGCCCGTCGCCGACACCCCCCTGGTCCGTGTGACGCCCGCGCTGCTGGCGAGCCTCCCCGACCGGCTGCGGGCGGCCCAGCGGGTCTTCGACCGCACCGGGGGCCTGCACGCGGCGGCACTGTTCTCCGAGGACGGCGACCTGCTGGACGTACGGGAGGACGTGGGCCGGCACAACGCGGTCGACAAGCTGGTGGGCCGCGCCCTGCAGCACGGTGAGCTGCCGCTGTCCCGCGCGATCCTGCTGGTGTCGGGCCGGGCGTCGTTCGAGCTGGCGCAGAAGGCCGTCATGGCGGCGATTCCCGTACTGGCGGCGGTGTCCGCGCCGTCGTCCCTCGCGGTGGACCTGGCCGCCGAGACGGGCCTCACCCTGGTGGGCTTCCTGCGGGGCAGTTCCATGAACGTGTACGCGGGTGAGGACCGGGTCTCCCTCGGGGCCGCGTCCGGCCGGGACTGAGGCCCGCCCGGTCACCCGGCTGCCCGAGCGCCGCCGCGGGCTCGGCGGGGCGGCTCAGCCGGGACGTGCGGCGGCCCCGGTTCCCGGCGCCGCCGCTCCCGCCGGCGCGCTGCCGGCCTCGTCGGGGTCGCGGGAGCGGCGCTTGGCGATCACGGCGCACACCATCAGCTGCATCTGGTGGAACAGCAGCAGCGGCAGCACGGCCAGCGAGGCGTGGGCGCCGAACAGGACGCTCGCCATGGGCAGACCGGAGGCGAGGGACTTCTTGGAGCCGGCGAACTGGATGGCGATGCGGTCGGCCCGCCCGAAGCCGAGCGCCCGGGCCCCGTACCAGGTCAGGGCCAGCATCACGGCGAGCAGCACGGCCTCCACCGCGAGCAGTCCGGCCAGCCGGGCGGGGCTCACCGTGTGCCAGACGCCCCGCACCATGCCGGCGCTGAACGCGGTGTAGACGACGAGGAGGATCGAGCCGCGGTCGACGATCCCGAGGACCGTGCGGTGCCGGGCGACGAACGCGCCGATCCAGCGGCGCAGGAGTTGCCCGGCGAGGAACGGCACGAGCAGTTGCAGCACGATCTTCGCCACCGAGTGGGCGGAGAAGCCGGCGCCGTCGCCGCCGAGCAGGACGGTGGCGAGCAGCGGGGTGAGGACGATGCCGGCGAGGGAGGAGAAGGAGCCCGCGCAGATCGCGGCGGGCACGTTGCCGCGCGCGATCGAGGTGAAGGCGATGGACGACTGGATGGTCGACGGCACCAGGGTGAGGAACAGCAGGCCCTGGTGCAGGGGGTCGCTCAGGAGCACCGGGACGAGCCCGCGGGTGGCGAGTCCGAGCAGCGGGAACACCACGAACGTGCAGATCAGGACGGTGCCGTGGAGCCGCCAGTGCCGCAGGCCGTCGAGGGCTTCGCGGGTGGACAGGCGGGCGCCGTAGAGGAAGAAGAGGAACCCGATCGCGGCGGTGGAGGCCCCGGTGACGACGTCGGCCGATGTCCCGCGGGCCGGGAGCAGCGCCGCGAGACCCACCGTCCCGAGGAGCAGCAGGATGTAGGGGTCGACCGGGATCCGGGGTGGCCGGCGCAGACGTTTCACGGTGCTCCACTGGCTCGGTGAGGTGCTCGGGGCGGGGGGCGGGGTCTCTTCTCCGGAGCGGCAACTCCCCCGGGGTTCTCTCATCGTGCTGCCTTCCCCGGCGATCGGGAATCCCGTACACCGCACTCACTGTCATCGCGTGGCGTGATGGGCACGGTACCGTGGCCGGTGTGTACGACCCCTCCCAGCTACGGACCTTCCTGGCGGTGGCGCAGACGCTGAGCTTCACGCGGGCCGCGCGGCGGCTGGGGCTGCGTCAGTCGACGGTGAGCCAGCACGTGCGGCGGCTGGAGGACGCCACCGGCCGGCAGTTGTTCACCCGGGACACGCATTCGGTGGAGCTGACCGAGGACGGCGAGGCCATGCTGGGCTTCGCGCGCCGGATTCTGGCGGTGCACGAGCAGGCGGCGGCGTTCTTCACGGGCACCCGGCTGCGCGGGCGGCTGCGGTTCGGGGCGTCGGAGGACTTCGTGCTGACCCGGCTGCCGGAGATCCTGGAGGGTTTCCGGCACGAGCATCCCGAGGTCGACCTGGAGCTGACGGTGGAGCTGTCCGGCGCGCTGCACGAGCGGCTGGCGGCCGGGGATCTGGACCTCGTCCTGGCCAAGCGACGGCCGCAGGACCTGCGGGGCGAGACCGTCTGGCAGGACCGGCTGGTGTGGATCGGAGCGGAGCGGTTCCGGCTGGATCCGGAGCGGCCGGTGCCGCTGATCCTGTATCCGCCGCCCGGCATCACCCGGGCGCTTGCCCTGGATGCGCTGCGGCGGCAGGGGCGCGAGTGGCGGATCGCGTGTACGAGCGGCAGCCTCAACGGCCTGGTCGCGGCGGCGCGGGCCGGGCTCGGGGTGATGGCGCACTCGCGGGGTCTGATCCCGCCGGGTCTGGTGCGGATGCCGGACCGGTCGGGACTGCCGGAGCTGGGGCCGGTGGACTTCGTGCTGGTGCACGGGCGGCGCCGCACCACGGCACAGGACGCGGCGGACGCGCTGGCGGCGATGATCCTCGCGGGCGGCGACCGCCTGCAACAGCGCCGCCGCGAGAGCGCCCCCTGACACCGGCCGGACCGGAACGGGAGGCGGCCGGCGGGGCCGGCGACGGGGACCCGCGGCGCACGGCACCGGACGGCGCGACGGGTCCGGCGCGGCGGCCCGCGCGCCCGAGCCGACGGCCCGCCCGGCACCCGGTGTGACGCATTCGGCGACGCCGGCGCTGACCCGAAGGGAGGGACGGCCCCCGGCAGGACGGCCGCTGTCCGTGAAGGGCCCGTGACCGGGCGGCAAAGCCGCTGGTGGGGGGGCCCGAGTGCGGGCTGCGCGCGGGACCGGAGGCCGACGGCCGGATCGTACAGATTCGGTGGAGATTACGGCACCGAAACTTACTCAACCGTCAGGAAAGTGTCCGACCCTTCCCCATGTGAGCGCATTTTCCCTCACTGACCAGGGCAGACGAGGGGGTCCACGAGTGCCGGGGCCCCTCCCGGCCGCTCGGTGCGTGGGGTAGCTTTCACCGCGCTGTGCGGGAAGTCACCGTCCCGGCGCCCCGGGGTCACCGGCAGGCGCGACACACCGTGTCACAGCCATTCCGAGGGCCGGGAAGCGGGGAGCGGGTTTGCGCGAGTTCACCAACCCTCCGTTGGCGTTGGCACCGCCCGTGGGCGGTCTGGCCGACACGGTCTTCGAGCACGCCCAGACGGACCCGGTGCGCGTCGCGCTGGGCCGCAAGGACGACGCGGGCCACTGGCGGGACGTGACGTCCGCCGAGTTCCGCGACGAGGTCATGGCCATCGCCAAGGGCCTGCTGGTGCGCGGTATCCGGTTCGGGGACCGCGTCGCGATCATGTCCCGTACGCGCTACGAGTGGACGCTGTTCGACTTCGCGCTGTGGACGATCGGCGCGCAGGTGGTGCCGGTGTATCCGACGTCCTCGGCGGAGCAGTGCTTCTGGATGCTGTACGACGCCGAGTGCACCGCTGCGATCGTGGAGCACGAGGACCACGCGATGACGATCGCCACGGTCATCGACCGGCTGCCCCGGCTGCGCCAGCTGTGGCAGCTGGACTCGGGCGCGGAGCAGGAGCTGTACACCGCGGGCGCGCACCTCGACGACGAGGTGGTGCACCGCCACCGGCAGGCGGTCACTCCCGACTCCATCGCGACGATCATCTACACCTCGGGCACCACGGGCCGCCCCAAGGGCTGCGTGATCTCGCACGGCAACTTCATGTACGAGGCCGACACCATGGTCGAGCGCTGGGAGCCGGTGTTCCACTCCAAGCGCGGCGACGAGGCGGCGACACTCCTGTTCCTGCCGCTCGCGCACGTCTTCGGGCGGATGGTGGAGGTCGCGGCGATCCGCGGCCGGGTGAAGTTCGGGCACCAGCCGCAGCTGCACGCGGCGGCGCTGCTGACGGACCTGCAGGCGTTCCGGCCGACGTTCATCCTGGCGGTGCCGTACATCTTCGAAAAGGTGTTCAACTCCGCGCGCCGCAAGGCGGAGAAGGAGGGCCGGTCGGGGCCGTTCGAGAAGGCCGTCGATGTCGCGGTGCGGTACGCGGACGCCGTGGAGTCGAAGGCGTGGGGCATCGGTCCCGGCCCGTCGGCGGGCCTGCGCATGCAGCACCAGCTGTTCGACAAGCTGGTGTACGCCAAGGTGCGGGCGGCGATGGGCGGCCGGATCCGGCACGCGATGTCGGGCGGCTCGGGCATGGACCGGCGGCTCGGGCTGTTCTTCGCCGGCGCGGGCGTGCACATCTACGAGGGCTACGGCCTGACGGAGTCGACGGCGGCGGCGACCGCGAACCCACCCGGACGCACCCGGTTCGGCACGGTCGGGCAGCCCATTCCGGGCGTCACCGTGCACATCGCGGACGACAACGAGGTCTTTCTGCAAGGCCCCAACGTCTTCCAGGGCTACCTCAACAACCCCAAGGCCACCGACCAGACGCTGTACGAGGGCTGGCTGGCCACCGGCGACCTGGGTGCCCTGGACGAGGACGGCTACCTGACGATCACCGGCCGCAAGAAGGAGATCCTGGTGACCTCCGGCGGCAAGAGCGTCTCGCCGGGGGTGCTGGAGGAGCGGGTGCGGGACCATCCGCTGGTCAACCAGTGCATCGTCGTCGGCAACGACCGCCCGTACATCGCGGCGCTCGTCACGCTCGACACCGAGGCCGTCGAGCACTGGCTGACGATGCGCGGCAAGCCGCAGCTCCCGCCCGCCGAGCTGGTGCGCGACCCCGACCTGGAGACGGAGGTGCGGCGCGCGGTGGTGGCCGCGAACACGCTGGTCTCGCAGACCGAGTCGATCCGGACGTTCCGCATCCTGGCGCAGCCGTTCACCGAGGAGCACGGGCTGCTGACGCCGTCTCTGAAGCTGAAGCGGAAGGCGATAGAGAACGCCTACGCCGGAGAGGTCGACGCGCTGTACCGGGCGTGAGCCCGACGGCCGGACCGTGCCCCGGCCGGGGCGGCGACCGAGCGGGGGCGGCGACCGGAATGGAGCGGTCAGGAATGCGGCACGGGCCGTGATCGTTGACGATGGCAGCACCATCTGACCGCAACCGAAGGATCAAGAGCTCGTGAGCAGCAAGGTCCCCCCGATCACCCTGAACAACGGCGTCGAGATGCCCCAGCTGGGCTACGGCGTGTGGCAGGTGCCGGAAGACGAGGCCGAGACGGCCGTCGCGGCGGCACTGGAGGCCGGGTACCGCAGCATCGACACAGCCGCGATCTACGGCAACGAGGAGGGCACCGGCAGGGCCGTCGCGGCCTCCGGCATCGCCCGCGAGGAGCTCTTCGTCACCACCAAGCTCTGGAACAGCGACCAGGGGTACGACGCGACACTGCGCGCCTTCGACACGTCCCTGGACAAGCTCGGCCTGGACTACCTGGACCTGTACCTCATCCACTGGCCACTGCCGTCCCGGGACCGGTACGTGGACACGTACAAGGCGTTCGAGAAGCTGCACGCCGACGGCCGGATCCGGGCGATCGGCGTGTCCAACTTCCTGCCGGAGCACCTGGATCGGCTGATCGGCGAGACGTCGGTGGTGCCGGCGGTGAACCAGATCGAGCTGCACCCGCACCTGCAGCAGCGCGCGAGCCGTGAGTACCACGCGCGGCAGGGCATCGCCACGGAGGCCTGGTCGCCGCTCGGTCAGGGCAAGGGCCTGCTGGAGGTCCCGGCGGTCGTCGCCATCGCGCAGAAGCACCACCGCACCCCGGCCCAGGTCGTCCTGCGCTGGCACCTTCAGCTCGGCAACGTCGTGATCCCGAAGTCGGTGACGCCGTCCCGCATCCGGGAGAACATCGCGGTGTTCGACTTCAGCCTGGACGACGAGGACCTCGCGGCCATCAGCGCGCTGAACGAGGACCGGCGGCTGGGCCCGGACCCGGCCGAGTTCGACATGGGCTGAGCCCCCTCGGCACGTGGCGCGCGTGGCCCCGGACCTGTCGTGGTCCGGGGCCGCCCGTGCGTTGCGGGGCCCGTCACACCGGCCGTACCCCCGTGTGGACCGTGTGGGCGGCCAGCAGGAAGACGTCGCGCCGGTGGTGGACGCTCGCCGGGTCGTCGGGGTCGAGGAGGCGGTCCAGGGTGGCGCGGTCGGCCTCGTCGAGTCCGTCGCCGAAGACGTCGCGCGTGCGGGTGAGCGTGGCGGCGACGTAGGCGCGGGCGCGGTCCGGGAGCGGGGCGGGAAGGTCCAGGAGGAAGCTGCGCGTGCGGGTGTGCTTCAGGCCGGCCGCGGTGAGCAGCGCCGGCCAGTCCTCGGTCTCGGCGACCGAGCCGGGCAGTCCGGCCCGCATGCCGGTGAACCGCTCCTCCTCCAGCACGTCGATGCGTGCCTGGAGTCCCGGGCGGCCGAGGCCGATGTCGCGCGGGAGGTAGCGCGGTGGCAGGCCGCCCTCCAGGACGGCGAGGGTGCCGCCGGGTGCGAGATGCCGGGTGAACGCGGTGAGCGCGGCGCGCTGGTCGCCGAGGTGGTGGATGCTGCGGCTCGCCCACAGCAGGTCGGCCGGATAGTCCAGTTCCGCGAGGACACCGGGCAGTTCGCCGTGCAGGGTGCCGAAGCGGTCGGCGCTGCCCTCGCGGGCGGCGCGCGCCCCGGCCCGCTCCAGGAGGGGTTCGCAGCCGTCGACGGCGACGACCCGGGCGGCGGGGAACGTCTCCGCGAACAGGCAGGCCAGTACGCCGGGGCCGCTGCCGGCGTCGACGATCAGGCCCGGTTCGGTCACCTCCTTTCCCAGCCAGGCGAGGGCCTTCTCGTACAGCGGCGTGAACAGTTCCGCCTGGGACTCCAGCAGCGGGGCCATGTCGGCCCAGTCGATGTCGGCGTGCGCGTGGTGGTCCGCGCCGTGGGCGTGACGGCCGTGCCGGTCGCTGTGCCCGTCGTGGTGGTCGTGCGCCATGGGGTCAGCCTCTCCTTCGGGTCTCGCCAGCGTGCGCCGACGCACCGCGGAAAGGCCACCGCTGTTGCCGCCACGGCAAAAAGGGGCCGCGTATGTGCGGTTTCCGGAAGGGGCCGGTGCGGCGGGTCCGCGCAGACCGGGCACCGGCGGGTCGCGGGGTCAGGACAGCGGCGGGTACGCGTTCTGCGCCCCACCCGTGCTCTTCCCGCGTCCCCGCGCCGCTCATCCCCCGGGGTTCCTGGTGAACGCGCGGAGCGTGAAGACGGGGTCCCGGCGGGGGCGGTCCGGATCGGGGAGGGCTGCCAGACGGGCGGCGTAGTCGTCGGCGCGCGGGTGGCCCGGGGGCAGCTTGACGAACCAGCCGCGCCGCAGGTCGGACATGGTGCGGCGCGGGTTGCGGCCCTGCCCGTGCCCCGGGAAACGGGCCCGCCCGGCGGGAGCGAGGCCGCACTCGGCGGCGTACGCCTCGACGTCCGCGGCGGCGTCGCGTGCCTGGCGGGGCGGGCGTGAGGACAGGACGGCGTCGATGTCGCTGCCGACGTCGTGGGCGGCGGCCTTGTCGACGGTGGTGACGTACACGCCGCCGGGCCGCAGCACGCGGGCGCATTCGTGGACGATGCACCGCACGTCGTCGGCGTGGTCGGCGAGATGCAGCAGCCATACGGTGCTGACGGCGTCGAATCGGCCGTCGGCGAAGGGCAGTCGGCGGCTGTCGGCGAGGACGACCGCGCCCGGCAGGCGGCCTGCGGCGCGGCGGGCCATCTCGGGGGTGAGGTCCGCGCCGGTCACACGCAGCGCGGGCCGCAGGGCCGCGATCCGGCGGGTCACGATGCCCGTGCCGCAGGCCACGTCGAGGAGGCGTCGGGCGCCCTGCGGCACGAGACCGAGGACGGCTTCGGCCGCCGCGGCGGCCCGGGGCTCCCCGCCGCGCGAGGCGTCGTAGCCCTCGGCTTCCCTCTCGTAGTCGAGCACGCGCCTCAGTGTGCCCCGTGGCCCGGGGCGAGGTCCTCCACCCTGCGGGCGAGTTCGACGTCCTTCTCGGTGACGGCGCCGCCCGCGCTGTGGGTGTGCACGGCGAGCGACACCGTGTTGTAGCCGAGGGTGAGGTCGGAGTGGTGGTCGAGCTCGTCCTGCACCTGCGCGATGTGAACGACCATGGCCGTCGCCGCGAAGTGCGTGCCGAGCCGGTAGGTGCGGCTGAGGCGGCCGTCGCCCTGGAGCGTCCAGCCCGGCAGCTCGCCGAGGCACTCCTCGATCTGCTCCTGCGACAGCGGTACGACGGACATGGCCGCGCTCCTTCCGTGGTGCGGGGATCTGGCCTCAGCCTGCCACACACCAGGGGGAGGAACCCTGGTGTACGGGGCCGGGTGCGGGGCGGGTCGGGGCGCCCGGTTCGAGACCCCCTCTGGGACGGGCGGGCGGGCCGTGTCACACTGCACGCGTATTTTTTCGGCGCGTAGGGGAGGCGTGGCGGTGAGTGAGCGGCGGCCCGCGCCCACCGTGGGCCAGGTGGTGCTCGGCAAGCGTCTGCAGGAACTGCGGGAGGCGGCCGGGCTCAGGCGCGAGGAGGCGGCCCGCGTCCTGCGGGTGACGGCCGCGACCGTGCGGCGGATGGAGACGGCCGAGGTCACGCTGAAGATCCCGTACGTGCAGGTGCTGCTGACGACGTACGGCGTGTCCGACGAAGAGGTCGCGGCGTTCGTCGCGCTGGCCGAGGAGGCGAACCGGC
The DNA here is from genome assembly GCF_040638805.1 of Streptomyces sp. NPDC005925. NCBI lineage: Bacteria > Bacillati > Actinomycetota > Actinomycetes > Kitasatosporales > Streptomycetaceae > Streptomyces > Streptomyces sp. NPDC005925. Next base: position 66,605 of record NZ_JBEXVL010000001.1, read on the forward strand.
CGGGCTGGTGGCAGCGCTACCACGACGTGCTGCCGGACTGGTTCAGCCTGTACGTCAGCCTGGAGGGTGCCGCGCGGGTCATCCGCGGGTACGAACCGCACTTCGTGCCGGGGCTGTTGCAGACCGAGGCGTACGCGCGTGCCGTCCTGGAGGACGGCACGATCGGTCAGGGTCCGTCCGGTCCGGACCTGATCGACCGGCATGTGGCTCTGCGCATGGAGCGGCAGCGGCTGCTGCGGCGGCCGGATCCGCCGCACCTGTGGGTGGTCATGGACGAGACGGTGCTCAGACGCCCGGTGGGCGAGGACGGCTCGGTCATGCGGGAACAGGTGGACCGGCTGCTGGAGTTCGTCGAGGAGGACCGGGTGACGCTGCAGGTGGCCGAGTTCGCGAGCGGCCCTCATCCGGGGACGTACGCGCCGTTCACGCTGTTCCGGTTCGGGGAGCCGGAGCTGCCCGACATGGTCGTCTCGGAGTACCTGACCGGCGCGCTGTACCTGGACACCCGTGCGGAGGTGTCCGTGCACCTCGAAGTCCTGGATCACATGTCGACGCGCGCCGCGTCCAGGCAGGGCACCGCGGATGTCCTGCGGAAGTACCGCGAGATCTACTGAGCGGCGGCTCTCCCCACGCACCCCCGGGGTGCTGGAACACCGCGTCTGCTTCGTCTTCCCCACGGCCACGGCGACGCGACGGCGCGCGGCCCGCCGGGTGGACGGGCCGCGCGCCGCGGTGCGTGCGCCGGGTCAGGCGAGCTTGGCCGTCAGGGTGATCGGGACGGCCTTCAGGGCCTGGCTGACCGGGCAGTTGACCTTGGCCTGCTCGGCCGCGGCGAGGAACGCCTCCTCGTCCAGGCCCGGCACGGTGCCCTCCACGGTGAGGTGGATGCCCGTGATGCCCTCGCCCGGCTGGAAGGTGACGTCCGCCGAGGCGACGAGCTTGGTGACCGGGGTGCCGGCCTGGGCGAGAGCGTGCGAGAACGCCATCGAGAAGCAGCTGGAGTGTGCGGCGGCGATGAGCTCCTCCGGGCTGGTCCTCCCGTTCGGTTCCTCGCTGCGGGAGGCCCACGTCACCGGCTGCGCGTCGATGGCGCCGGAGGAGTCGAAGGTGACGACGCCGTTGCCCTCGAGCAGGCTGCCTTCCCAGACGGTGTGTGCGGAGCGCGTGGTGGCCACGATTAGTCCTTTCGCGTGTGAGCCCGTTTCCGGGTTCGTGATCCCCCATCCGATCACACTCGGGCGGGACGCACCTGGAAGACCGGTGCACGCGAGTGAAGCGCGAGCGGACTCCCGGCGCGACCGTCCGGCGTGACCCGGTACGGCCGCCGCACACGGCCCGGTGCGCGACTTCCGCACTGCTCGGTACGACGGTCTCACGCCGCGTTCTCCTCGCGTGCTCCCGGCAGTTGCGCCGCGTGGTCGCGGGCTTCGCGCAGCCAGCGGCGCAGGATGCGGTGCACCTGCTCGGCGCCCGTCGGGCCGCTCGCACGGTGCACGCCGTCCTCGCCGGCGGCGACCGGCGGGGACAGTGCGAGCGGCGACAACAGGAACGCCTTCTGCTGGGCACCTCCGAGGCCGCCGTGCGAGCCGATCTGCTCCTCGAACGCGAGGACTTCCCCGTCGGCCGGGTCGTGGAAGGAGTTGACCATGATGTCGGCGGTGTGCGGGAAGGTGTGCGTGCGCCGCACGGCGGCAGCGGCGCCGGGCCCGAAGCCGGCCAGCGGGCCTGACGCGTCGTCGAGTTCGGCCACCGGGACCTCCGCGCCGGACGCGCCGAGCACCACCCCGCCGTACCGTTCGCTGCGCACCAGCAGGAAGCCGATGCCGGGATGGTTGGCGAGCGTGGTGAGCAGCGCCGGGTGACGGGCCTCGATCTCCTCCTTGGTCATGCGGTGCGGCACGTCGGGGAAGGAGATCAGGCCGAGGTTGCCCGAGGCCAGCACGATCGGCTCGGAACGGCGCGACGGACGGTACTGCTCGCCGGCCTCCTCCACCGGGATGCGCAGCGCGGCGCGCACCGCCGCGCGGGCCTCCGCGCCACTGCGGGTGCGGCGCGCGTGGCGCGGCACGGGCAGCCCGCAGCCCGCCCTGACCAGGTCGCCCAGCGTGAGGCCGTAGCGGGCGCGGAACGTCTCTCCGGGGCTCTGTCCGTGGTCGGACAGCACGACGACGCGGTACGGGCGCGGCGCGTGCTCGGCGACCTTCTCGATCAGCGCCAGGGAACGGTCGAGGCGGCCGAGGACCTTCTCCGCGTCCCGGCTCATCGGCCCGGAGTGGTGCGCGACCTCGTCGTACGCCACGAGGTCGGCGTAGACGGCGGTGCGGCCGGCGAGCATGTCGCCCATCACCGCGGCGACCACGACGTCCCGTTCGACGACGGTCGCGAAGGCCCGGACGAAGGGGTAGAGGCCGCCGCGCGAGACGCGGGGGCGCTGTTTGCGGAGGCGGGCGCGGGTGGACTGGCCGATTTCCCGGCCGACCTCGGAGACGAACGACAGGGCGGTGCGGACGGCGTTGGCCGGGTCGGAGAAGTACGCGAAATAGCCCGCCCGGGACCGGGTCTGTCTGCGGCGCCGGGTCGCGATGGACAGCACGAGGGCCTGTTCGTCCGCGCCGCCGCCGAACAGGTTGCCGCGGCTGGCGCCGTCACCGGTGAGCAGGCCCGGGTGGCCCGCGTACCCGACGGCGCGGCGCTGGAGTTCGGCGGCACTGGTCGGCCGGTTGCAGACCATCACCTCGCGGGTGTCCTTCTCGTACCAGCGGAAGGCGGGAACGTCGTGGTTGCTGCCGTGCAGGATGCCGAGCTGGCTGGCGCCGGTCTGGCTGGACCAGTCGGTGCGCCAGGGGGTGAGCCGGTGGCTGGGGCCGCGGCCGGCGCCACCGTCCAGCCAGCGGGCGACGGTCGGCATCAGGCCCTTGCCGACGGCGTCCAGGAGCACGTCGTGGCCGACGCCGTCGAGTTGCAGGAAGACCGTGCCGTGCCCGGCGGCGCTGGGCGGGGGAGTTCTCCTGCGGCGGCGGTCGGCGAGCCGGTACAGCCGGCGCCGGTAGGCGTCGTCGTCGCGCACGGCGAGGGCACCGCCGGTGGCGGAGGCGACGGCGGACATCACGGCGGCCACGACGACCGCGGTCTCCGGGGCGGCGGCGCCCCGTTCGGCCGGGTTCAGGTCGAGGGCGACCAGCAGCAGGGCGCCGTTGAGGAAGAACACCAGCAGGCCCAGGATCCACGCCGGGACCAGGAGCAGCAGCCGCACCAGCAGCGGCCACACCAGCGCGGACAGCAGACCGAACGCGCCCGCGCCGAGCGCCGCCGTGACGGCGATCGTGGTGGCGCTGTCCCCGTCGGCCGACTGGAGCTGGAAGTCCGGCAGGATTCCCGCCAGTACGAGCATGGTGACCGTGGAGACCGCCCATACCGCGACGCTCCGCCCGATCTGGCTGGCGATCCGCCGCCACCGCCCCTCACGCACGCCACGCACACCTCATGTCCCCGGGCCCGTCCTCGGTGCGGGCCCCCGCCCACACTGTCACAACGCCGGGAAGGGCCGATGCGTCCCCGCGTGCCGCCCGCGAGCGGACGGAATGGAATGGAGCAGCCGGTGGTCAGCGGCCGTCGTAGCCCGCGGTCGGCATGGACAGGCGGCGGTGTACGCGTGCCTTCATCTCCGCGTCGTACGACGGCTCGGCGTGCTCCACGGTCGCCACCCGCACCCCGCGCCGCGCGCACTCGGCGGTGAACTCCTCCACGGAGGCGAGCGCGCTCTCCAGGACGCGGCGGCTGGGCGCGACGAACAGGTCGGCGCCGGGGCGGACGCCGTCCCACAGCGCGCCGTGGTCGGGGCGCAGGCCGCGCACGAGGAGTTCCCGGGTGACGACGTACCCCTGTTCGGCGGCCCAGCGGGCGCACATGGCGTACTGGCTGCGGGAGTCCACCAGGAACGGATCGGCGTCCAGTTCCTCCAGCGGTGTCAGGCTCGCGATCGCCGTCACGCGGACCGGTGCCGTGGCCGATCCGCCGGGGAAGCCCCGCAGTTGTCCCATGGCGTCCCCCTCACCTCCGATTTCGCCGCCGACCCTACTCCTGCCCGTAGGCTTCGGGGGAGGCGCGCGGAGGAGGCAAAGGAGTGCCGGTGGAGATCACCTGGTGGGGTCACGCCACCTGCACGGTCGAGGACTCGGACGTACGCGTCCTCACCGATCCCCTGTTCGCACGCCGGCTCGCTCATCTGCGCCGTCGGCGCGGTGGGCTGCCAGGTGCCGACGCGTGGCACGCGGACGTGGCGCTGGTGTCCCACCTGCACGCCGACCATCTGCACGTGCCCTCGCTCGCGCGGCTCGCGCCGGGCACGCGCCTGCTCGTGCCCCGGGGCGCACCCCGGGCGGTACCGGGGCTGCGCCGGCTCACACACCTGCGAATGACGGAGGTGGCGCCCGGCGATGTGACGCGGGTCGGCGACATCGTCGTACGGGCCGTGCCCGCGCGGCACGACGGGCGGCGGCTGCCGTTCGGGCCGCAGCGCGCCCCCGCGCTCGGGTTCGTCGTCGAGGGCGAGGCCAGGACGTATTTCGCCGGGGACACCGGGCTGTTCGACGCGATGGCGAAGGAAGTCGGGCCGGTCGACGTGGCGCTGCTGCCGGTCGGCGGCTGGGGGCCCTGCCTCGGTGAGGGGCATCTCGACGCGGGGCGGGCGGCGGAGGCGCTGGTCCGGCTGGCGCCGCGCAGCGCGGTGCCGGTGCACTACGGCACGTACTGGCCGATCGGCATGGACGCCGTGCGCCCCCACGAGTTCCACACGCCGGGTCAGGAGTTCGCGCGGCTGGCGGCGCTGCGGGCGCCCGAGGTGGCGGTGCACCGGCTGGAACACGGCGCGAGTGTGCGCCCCGGTGAGGCGCGGTGAGTCTGCCGGGCGCCTCGACGGTCCTGCTGGCGGCTGCCGCCACGCCGGTGCCGCTGGAGTCGACGCAGCGGGCGATCGGCTATCCGTCGTTGTTCCTGCTGGTCCTGATCGGGGCGCTGGTGCCGGTGGTGCCGACGGGCGCGCTGGTGAGTTCGGCGGCCGTGGTCGCCGTGCACCACGGGACGGCGTGGTTCTCGCTGGCGCTGGTGTTCGTGACGGCGTCGCTGGCGGCGTTCCTCGGCGATGTGGCGCTGTACTGGCTGGGGCGGCGCGGGATGGGCTCGAAGAACGGTTCGCGCTGGCTGGAGGCGATCCGGTCGCGGGCGCCCGAGGACCGGCTGGCGCGGGCGCAGGAGAAACTCGCCGGGCACGGGGTGGCGGTGCTGGTGCTGTCCCGGCTGATGCCGGCCGGCCGCATCCCGGTGATGCTGGCCTGCCTGATGGCGCGCTGGCCGCTCAGGCGGTTCGCGCGCGGCAACTTCCCGGCGTGCCTGGCGTGGACCGTGACGTACCAGCTGATCGGGATTCTCGGCGGTTCGCTGTTCCCGGAGCCGTGGGAGGGCGTGGCCGCCGCGGTCGCGCTGACCCTGCTGATCAGCGCGACCCCGGGCGTGTGGCGGCGGATGTCGGCGCGGTCGCGCTGAGGCGGCCGCGAGCGGAGGCGGTGCGGGCCGCCGTCGTGGGCGGGGCGGGGCGGTGCGGGCGGGCCGTCGAGGTCGTGGGCGGGGGCGGTGCGGGCGGGGCGTCCCCGTCGAGGTCGTGGGCGGGGGCGGTGCGGCTGAGGTCGCGGGCGAGAGCGGGGCAGCCGGCACCGTGGGCGAGAGCAATGCGGCCGTGGGCGGGGGCGGGGAGGCCGAGGGGCGGGAGTTGCGGGCTGGGCGCTGGGTGCCGAGGGGCGGGATGGGGGAGCGGGGACGCGTCAGCCGTGGCCGTGGCCGGGGGGCGGAAGTTGCGGGCTGGGCACTGGGCGCCGAGGCGCGGGAAGGGGGAGCGGGGACGCGTCAGCCGTGGCGGGGGCGCTCCGTGCGCCGGGTGTGCTCCAGGACGCGGGACGCGCCCACCGGCAGGTCCCACAGATCCTCTCTGGGCAGGCCCGCCTTCTCCCAGGCGGCACGCACCCGCGTGAGGGGCTCCAGGACCGGCTCGGCGGACAGGACGAACGTCCCCCAGTGCATGGGCGCCATACGGCGTGCGCCGAGGTCCTGGCAGGCCCGGACCGCCTCCTCCGGATCGCAGTGCACGTCGCTGAGCCACCAGCGCGGGTCGTACGCACCGATGGGCAGCAGCGCGAGGTCGATGCCCGGATGGCGCCGGCCGATGCGGGAGAACCAGTGGCCGTACCCGGTGTCCCCGGCGAAGTAGACGCGCTGCCCGTCGGACGCGGTGAGCACCCAGCCGCCCCACAAGGAACGGCAGGTGTCGGTGAGGGTGCGCTTGGACCAGTGGTGGGCGGGGACGAAGTCGAAGCGCACTCCGTCCAGTTCGGCCGCCTCCCACCAGTCCAGCTCGGTGACGCGGGTGAAGCGGCGCCGCTCGAACCAGCGGCCCAGCCCGGCCGGCACGAACACCGGGGTGTCGCGCGGGAGCCGGCGCAGCGTGGGCGCGTCCAGGTGGTCGTAGTGGTTGTGGCTGATGACGACCGCGTCCACGCGCGGCAGGGCGCTCCAGGCGACGCCGACGGGGGTGATGCGGGCCGGCGTGCCGAGGATGCGGCGGGACCAGACCGGGTCGGTGAGGACGGTGAGCCCGCCGACGCGCAGCACCCAGCTGGCGTGCCCCGCCCAGGTCACGGCGACGGTGCGGGCGTCCACGCGGGGCAGCGGGCCCGGTTCGTAGGGCAGGCGCGGGATGTCGGCGAGGCCTGCGCGGCCGGGTCGTACGGCGCCCTCCCGGGCGAAGCGCGCGACCGCTTTCAGGCCGGGCAGCGGCGCGGTGAGCCGGTCGTGGAAGGTACGGGGCCACACGCGCCGCTCCCCCGGCGGCCGGGGCTCGGCGAGCGGCGGGTCCGCGGGCGGGGGGTCCGCGCGCGGGGGTGGGGACGGAGGCGCGACGGGTCCCGGAGCTGTGGTGGACGCCGGGGGCGTGGGGGACGCCGGATGTGGGGTGGACGCCGGTGCCGTCGGCAGGCCGGACCTTCGGGCGCTCGTGCTCGTGGTGGTCGACTCGGACTGCTGCGTCATCGGGGAGACTCCCATCGCTGAGCGTCGGCGCGGAGATCGTCGAAGACCGCCTTCAGACGGATCATCGCGCGTTCCAGGTGCGGCAGTTGGAACGGTTCAGCCGTTCTGAGGCAGTTCTCGAGTTCGGCGTCGGAGCCGCCGAGCAGCGGACCCGTCGACAGGCGCACGCGCAGCGCCCCCAGATCGTCGCCGAAACGGTGCCCGCCGGGCGCGGGCGTGCCGAGCCGCACCGCGAGGAAGTCCTCGAGTTCCTGCGCGTCGCCGACGCCCCGCGCGGACAGCGCGGCGCGCAGGGGGGTCAGGTCGGCGTACACGTGCCGGCCGGCCTGCGGGGGCCTGGCCACGGCGCCCGCGCCTACGACGGTGGCGTGCACGGCGGCGGCCACCCGCGCGTGCAGGCGTACGGCGCCGGCCACCCGCGCGGTGACCGGCCCGGGCTCGCCCAGCGCGTAGACAGCGGCCGCGGCGACCGGGGCGGCGACGCGGGCGCCGAGCGCGGTGAGTACGTCGAGCACACGCGCGTGCAGGCCGTCCCCGCCCTCGCCCGCGGGGAAACGGGCTACCGCGGCCGGCCAGCCCGGCGGCAGCAGCGCGCCCGCCAGGTCGGTGACGACGGTGACCTGCTCGGGCAGCATCTCGGCGGGGCTGAACAGCACGGTGTCGCGCGGCGCGTGCAGGGTGTCGCGCCAGGTCTCGTCGCTGACCAGATGCAGACCCTCGCCGGTGGCCGCCTCCAGCGTCTCGTGCAGCACCTCGGGCGGTGCGACGGTGGCGGTGGGGTCGTCGGCGACGGACAGCACCAGCAGCCGCGGGTCGCCGCCCTCCTCACGCACCCGGCGAACGGTTTCCAGCAGCGCGTACGGGTCGGGGAGGCCGCCGCACTCGGCCGGTGTCGGCACGTGGAAGACGGGCCGCCCCAGCAGCCGCGCGTACGGCGCCCACCACGCGGCGCAGGGGCGCGGCACCAGTACGTCGCCGCCGATGGCGGCGGTCAGGGCGAGCAGCAGGGCGGGCGAGCCGGGGGCTGCGGCCACCTGCCCGGGGTCGGCGGCCAGGCCGCGCCGCGCCCAGTAGCCGCAGGCCGCCTCCCGCAGGGCCGCTCCCCCGCCGGCCGGCTCCGCCTCGGCGCGGTGCGCGGCGGCGGCCAGCACCTCGGCGGCCTCGGGCAGCACCGGCAGCCCGTCGTCGGGCAACGGCGGCCCGAAGCGGACGGGGCCATGGCCTTCGAGGGCCGTCCGCGACATCCGTACCTCCGGGTGGGGGTGTGGGTGGGTGGGAGGCATCCGCGCGGGTGCGGGTGCCATCCGCGCGGGTGCGGTGAGTGGACGGGTGCCGGTGGTGGACGGATGGGTGCGCCGCGGGGCCGGCGCCGACGGGGCGGTGGCGGGGCCGGGTGAGCGGGTCCGAGTTGGGTCCGGCGGGGGGCGTGCTGCGTTCGGCGGGCCGACGGCGGGCCCGTCGGCGGGGCGTAGGGTTCGGTTCGTGCCGGCGGTCGCCGGTCGCCGGTCGTGGTGCGTCGGGGGTCGGGGTCAGGGGTCAGGGGTCGTATCTGCGCAAGCCGGGTACCCACGAGGACCCGGTCCCATGGGCCCGCCCGCGTGATTCCGCCGACGGCGAAGTGACACCGGCCCGAGCGCCTTGGTCGGGAGGCACGCCGGGAGGCGTCGGATACGGAGGCACCGGAGTCTTCGGAGGCATCGGGATCAGGCTCGCCCCACCCCGGCCCGCCGGGCCGCGGGTCACCGGTGCATGAGCCGGTCCTCGACCGCCGACCGCCATACCCCGGCTGCCGATCACCGGTCCTCCAGCGATCACCGGTCCTCCAACTGCCCGCCACCGGTCCTCGGCCCTCAGTCACCAGCCGTCGGCTGTCGGCCGGCCCGGTGCGGCAGCCCCGTCACGCCTCCGTGACCGGCCGCTTGCGCCGCAGTCGGTACGCCGCGCCGCCCAGCGCCGCCGCGAAGCAGACGCCGCCGACGGCCAGGACCGGGACGGAGTCCGTGAAGGTGCCGCCCTGGCCGGCCCGTACGCCACCGGGGATCACGGCGTCGCCGCAGGAGTCCGCACGCTCAGGTGGGCACGGGTGCTGCCCGCCGGGCGGCGCGGTGGGGGTGCCGCCGCCGGGCGTCACGGTGAACGCGGCACTCCATGGCTCGCCCTCGGTCCCTCGGGGTGCCGGACAGGTGCCGTCGACGGTCCACTCGGAGTCCGGGCCGGCCCCGGCGTCCAGGTCGGCGGCCGGCGCGATACGGGCGCTGCCGCGGTAGGCGGGCCCGGCGCCGTGGTCTTCGCCGGGGACGCGGCGCAGTTCGGCGACACCGTCCACGAAGGCGTCGGAGGTCGCTTCGATGGTCTTGGGCGCGGGTTCCTTGACGGGGCCGCAGGAGACGGAGACCGTGACACTGCCGCCCGGGTGGACGGTCGCGGGACTGACCTCCGCGGCCGGGTGCGCGCCCCGGTCCGTGCCCTGATCCGGGGGCGTACTCGCGGCGGGGTCCGCATCCGGGTCCGTGTCCTGATCCCGGGCCGTACTCGCGGCCGGGTCCGTGTCCTGATCCAGACCCGCACTCGCGGCCGGGTCCGCATCCGGGTCCGTACCCCGATCCAGACCCGTACTCGCGGCGAGGTCCGCATCCGGATCCGTACCCCGATCCAGACCCGTACTCGCGGCCCGGTCCGCGTCCGAGTCCGTGTCCGGATGCCGGGCCGTACTCGCGGCGGGGTTCACGCCCGGGTCCGTGTCCGGGTCCGCCCGGACGACCGCGGTGGGGCCGCCGAGGGCGACGCCGGCCAGGACGGCGACGGACAGGGCGCGAGCGGTGCGGCGCATGGGGCGGGCTCCTTCGAGCGACGGCTGCGGGCGGGCGACTGCTGCGGGGCGCGGTGGTCGCGCCTGTCGCTGCCATCACAGCCCGCCGGGCGCGTCGCCGCGCGCCGCCTGACCCATTGGCGGGACGGGCGCACCCGGGCGGGTGACGCCGCGTGCTCAGCGAGGACGTACTCCCGGGAACGCACCCGAACGGGTGACGCGCCGCATGCGCCCGCGGCCCCCGCCGGGAGGCGCCGCAGGGGGCGGCACCGCAGAGGAGGCACCCCGAGCCGCCGCTACTGCCCCGCGTCCCGCAGCACCTGCTCCCGCACCCGTCCGCAGCAGCGGCTGATCAGGCGGGAGACGTGCATCTGCGAGATGCCCAGCTGCTCGGCGATCCGGCTCTGGGTCATGTCGTCGAAGAACCGCATGTAGAGGATGGCCCGCTCGCGTTCCGGCAGGGCGGCCAGGCGCGGCTTGACGGCCTCGCGGTCGACGACGGTGTCCAGTGCCGGATCGGGCGCGCCGAGGGCGTCGCTGAGGCTGTAGCCGTCCTCGCTGCCGGGCAGTTCGGCGTCCAGGGACAGCGCGGTGAAGCTCTCCAGCGCCTCGAGGCCCACCTTGACGTCCTCTTCGCTGAGGTTGGCGTGCTCGGCGATCTCCGCGACGGTGGGGCGGCGCCCGGAGAGGTTCGCGGACAGGTCCTGGAGCGCGAACCTGACGCGGTTGCGCACGTCCTGCACCCGGCGCGGTACGTGCAGGGTCCACATGTGGTCGCGGAAGTGCCGCTTGATCTCACCGGTGATGGTCGGCACCGCGTAGCTCTCGAAGGCGTGGCCGCGGTCGGGGTCGTACCGGTCGACGGCCTTGACCAGGCCGAGGGCGGCGACCTGGCGCAGGTCGTCCATGCTCTCGCCGCGGCTGCGGAAGCGGCCGGCGAGACGTTCGGCCATGGGCAGCCAGGCCTCCACGATGCGGTCCTTGAGGGCGTCGCGCTCGGGTCCGGCGGGGAGCGTGGCGAGCGTGCGGAAGTCGTCGGCGGTGTCGGGGGCGTCGTCGTACGGGTGCCTCGCGCTGGCTCGGGTCGACATGGTGCCTCTCAACTCCCTTGCGGGTGCTATGAGTTGGACGGGCGGTCACCGCGGGAGCCGGGCTCAGCGACGTGCCGGACGGTATGACCGGACGGGCGCGCCGGGGCGGGCGAGAGCCGCTCCCACGGGGCGTGCCTCCTGTCCGAAGCACTGTGACCTTCGCCTGCCCGCGCGCCTTCGGCGCAAACACGGGCGCAGGTTTTCCGGCGGCGCACACGGTCACTCGGTGACGCGTGAAGCCGTAGATCCGTAGTCGTTTTCGTAGATCCGTGACCATCTCCGTAGAGCCGTAGCCGTGGCTCAGAGCCGTGGATTCGTGGAGCCGTGGGTTCGTACAGCCGTGGATTCGTGGAGCCATGGATGCGTGGAGTCACTGCCCGCGTCTCCGACCACGCCCGCGTTCCGTCCGGGAGGATCCCCATGAGCAGCACCAAGGTCTCCGACCATGTCCTGCAGCGCCTGCGCGAGTGGGGGGTGGAGCACGTGTTCGGCTATCCGGGTGACGGCATCAACGGCCTGCTCGCCGCCTGGGGCCGGGCCGACAACCGGCCGCGGTTCGTGCAGTCGCGGCACGAGGAGATGTCCGCGTTCCAGGCGGTCGGGTACGCGAAGTTCAGCGGGCGGCTCGGGGTGTGCGCGGCGACGTCGGGCCCCGGCGCGATCCACCTCCTCAACGGCCTCTACGACGCGAAACTGGACCATGTGCCGGTGCTGGCGATCGTGGGCCAGACGCACCGCTCGGCGATGGGCGGCTCGTACCAGCAGGAGGTGGACCTGCACGCGCTGTACAAGGACGTCGCCTCCGACTTCGTGGAGACGGTCACGGTCCCGGAGCAACTGCCGAACGTTCTGGACAGGGCCATCCGGACGGCGTACGGGCGCCGCTGCCCGACCGCGGTCATCATCCCCGGTGACGTGCAGGAACTGGACTACTCGCCGCCCACGCACGAGTTCAAGATGGTGCCCTCCAGCCTGGACAGCAGCGGCTGGACGTCGGTGCCGTCGGACGAGTCGGTGCGGCGGGCGGCCGAGGTGCTCAACGCCGGGGACAAGGTGGCGATCCTGGTCGGGCAGGGCGCGGCCGGGGCGCGGACCGAGGTGGAGACGCTCGCCGGCCTGCTGGGCGCGGGCGTCGCCAAGGCACTGCTCGGCAAGGACGCGCTGAGCGACGAACTGCCGTACGTGACCGGCTCGATCGGTCTGCTGGGCACGCGTCCGTCCTACGAGCTGATGCGGGACTGCGACACGCTGCTGACGATCGGCTCGTCGTTCCCGTACTCGCAGTTCCTGCCGGAGTTCGGCAAGGCGCGCGGGGTGCAGATCGACATCGACCCGCACATGGTGGGGATGCGCTACCCGTACGAGGTGAATCTGGTCGGCGACGCGAGGGAGACGCTGCAGCGGCTGATCCCGTTGATCGAGTCGGGGCGTGGGCGGGAGTGGTTCGACACGGTGTGCGCGAACGTGACGCGCTGGCGTGACGTCATGGCGCGGCGCGCGGACCTGTCGGCTGACCCGGTGAATCCGGAGTACGTGGCACGTGCCCTGGACCCGCTGCTGCCGTCCGACGCGATCGTCACCTCGGACTCGGGCTCGGTGGCGAACTGGTACGCGCGGCACCTGACCATGCGTGGCCGGATGCGCGGTTCGCTGTCGGGGACGCTCGCGACGATGGGCTGCGGGGTGCCGTACGCCATCGGCGCGAAGTTCGCTCACCCGGACCGGCCGGTGATCGCGCTGGTCGGGGACGGCGCGATGCAGATGAACGGCCTGGCGGAGATGGTCACGGCGGCGAAGTACCGGGACCTGTGGGAGGACCCGAGGCTGGTGGTGGCCGTGTGGAACAACCACGATCTCAACCAGGTCACCTGGGAGATGCGGGCCATGGAGGGCGCCCCGTCCTTCGTGCCGTCGCAGGAGCTGCCCGACGTGCAGTACGCGGCGTTCGCCCGCTCGCTCGGCCTGACGGGCGTACGCGTGGAGAAGCCGGAGGACGTGGAGGCGGGCTGGCGGGCCGGTCTGGAGGCCGACGGTCCCGCCGTGATCGAGTTCCTGACCGACCTGGCCGTGCCGCCCGTCCCGCCGCACGCCACGTGGGAGCAGATGGAGGCGACGGCCGCCTCGATCCTGAAGGGCGACGCGGACCGCGGCGCGATGGTCAGGCAGGGACTCAAGGCGAAGGTGCAGGAGTTCCTGCCGCACCGGGAGAAGTGACGGGCCCCGCGACGCGGGGCGCGGCACGGGGGGAAGCTGTGCGGGGCGCGGCGCGGGAGGCAGCGCGGGGCGCGGAGGACCGCGCGTGGGCAGGTTCGGGCCCGGGCCTGGCGTGGGCGCGGGGCGCGGAGGACCGCGCGTGGGCAGGTTCGGGCCCAGGCCTGGCGTGGGCGTGGGCGTGGGCGTGGGCGTCGGGCAGGAGTAATTCCTCGTACCGGCCGAGTGCCAGGACCACACCGAGCATCAGAAACGGGATCAACACAGCGAGGATCGCCATGGTCCGTCCTTCCCCGAGGGTTCGGGCGCGGGGGGCCTCGGGCGGGTCTCCCGCCCCGAATGCCGCAAACCCCCCGCACCCGTACTGACGTCCGAGTTGCGGCTGTTTCGCTCGGGGGCGGGTCGGGCTGTGTCGGCTCCCCCGGTTCGGGTACGCGGTGCACGCCCCCGAACGTCTGGAGGGAGACATGCAGCGAGGCAGCGACCGGTTGAGCCGCCACCGCGACGACGAGATGAAGCACGAACTGCAGGGTTTGCTGAGGTCCGGGCACCCCACGCGCACCGAGGAGTGGCACGACCCCGAGCCGGCCGCGGAGGACGATCCGGAGGTGACGGCCGGGCCCGTGACCCCGAGCCGCGCGCCGAGCTCCCTGGAGTCGGTCCGGCTGGAGCTGGCCCGGCACCTGAACCGCGGGGCCTTCCCCGCGCACCCGCCCGCGCTGAGCCGCGCCCTGCGCGACGGCCATGCCCAGGACGCGCTGGTCGAGCAGGTGGCACGGTTGCCGCGCACCGAGCGCTACGGCACCGTCCAGCAGCTCGCCGAAGCGCTCACGGGCGGCGGCCGACGGGACCGGCCGTAGGGAACGGACCGGCCCGGGAGGACGGGGGTGCCGCCCCCGTACGACACCCCCGCCCACCGCGCTCAACGGCGCTCGACCGCGACACACGCCTACGCGCACGCGTGAGACACACGCCTACGCGCACGCGAGAAGGGCTTTCGAGAAGTGATGGCTGAGTTCGTGAGGGACGTGATGACGCCGGGCGTGGTCGCCGTCCGCCCGGACGCGTCCGTCGTGGAGGCGGCGCAGCTGATGCGCACGCAGAACATCGGCGACGTGGTGGTGGCCGACGGCCAGGAGGTCGTGGGGATGCTCACCGACCGTGACATCACGGTACGGGCCGTCGCGGCCGGGGCCGACCCGCAGACGGTGAGCGCCCGCGCCGTGTGCACGCCCGATCCGCTGCTCGTCGCGCCGGACGACCCGGTGCCGGCGGCGGTCGCGCTGATGCGGAAGCACGCGGTACGGCGGCTGCCGGTGGTGGAGGACGGGCTGCCCGTCGGCATGGTCAGCCTCGGCGACCTGGCCGAGAGCGAGGACCCCGGTTCGGCACTGGCCGACATCAGCCGGGCCGAGCCGGACGCCGGGGCCACCCCGCACGCCGGGGCCGAGCCCGGCGCACGGGGTGGTCCGTGAGCCGGGGCCGGGCGAGGGAGATCCGTACGGCTGCGAGCGCGCACCCCCGTCACACTGCTCGCCGAGCCGGCATCCGGTGGCACTGCCGTACGGGCGGGGATGCGTCGCCTCGTGCCGCCTCCGGACCGACCGGCGGCGCCGCAAGCCGGCCCGCGCACACACGCACACCCGCACACCCGCACACCCGCACACCCGCACGCCACGAAGGCACACGGCACAGGGCACGTGGCACAGGGCACATGGCACACGCACGAAGGCACACGGCACGAGAGGAAGTTGAACCATCATGCGTATCGCGTTTCTGACCGCACCCGAGGGCGTCGAGCAGGTCGAACTCACCGATCCGTGGCAGGCGGCCGTGGACGCGGGACACAAGCCCGTGCTGGTGTCGACGCAGTCCGGGGAGGTACAGGCGTTCCACCACCTCGACAAGGCGGACACGTTTCCCGTGCACGAGGTCGTCGGCGAGACGTCCGCCGACTCCTACGGCGGGCTGGTCCTGCCGGGCGGCGTCGCCAACCCGGACTTCCTGCGCATGGACGACACGGCCGTGGCGTTCGTGCGGGACTTCTTCGAGCAGGGCCGCCCGGTCGCCGCGATCTGCCACGCGCCGTGGACCCTCGTCGAGGCGGACGTCGTACGCGGCCGGGTGCTGACCTCCTGGCCGAGCCTCCGGACCGACATCCGCAACGCGGGCGGCACCTGGATCGACGAGCAGGTGACGGTGTGCGACCACGGGCCGAACAAACTGGTCACCAGCCGCAAGCCGGACGACCTGAAGGCGTTCTGCGAGACGTACCCGGACGTGTTCGCCGGGGAGGCGGGCTGACCCGCTCCTCCAGCACGCCGGGCGACCGGGGAGACGGGCTGACCCGGTCCTCCGGCACGCCGGCCGCCGGGCGCGCGTTCGGGCGCGCGTTCGGGCGCGCGTTCGGGCGAGGGGCGCGTGCGGGCGAAGGGCGCGTGGGGCCGAGGGGGGCGTGCGGGCGGCGGGCGGGGCTCCGGGGAAACTCGGGTCCCCGCCCGCGTGCGTGAGGCCGCCGGGGTCAGGCGCCGGACGTCCGTTCCCTGGCGCCCTCGCGGGTGCGGCCCGCCGCGACGGGGCGTTCCGGATGGCGGCGCAGGTACTCGCCCTCCAGTCGCGCCATGCGGTCGTTGTGGGCCCGCAGCGCGTCGTTCGAGCCGTACAGCAGCGTGTCGTGGCGCGTGCGGTGAATGGTCTCGAGCTCCTTCATCAGCTGCTGTTCGTCCAGCCGCCCCGGGTCGACTCCGGTCATGGTGCTGCCCCGCTCGTTGTCCGGCTCGTTGTGCCGCTCGTCGTGTTCGTCCATGCGGTCCGGGTACCCGCCGGGGAGCAGTGAGCACCGAGCACCGACGTCCTGAGCACCACCCCCGAGCGGCATCCGGGAGGGAACCATGGATCTCGCGTTTCTGCATCCACTCTACGAACAGCCCGGCCCGTGGGCCTCGGTCTACGTCGACACCTCCCGGCACACGGAGGACACCCCCCACGAGCGGGAACTGACCGCCCGGGCGATGGCCCGGGACCTCTCGGAACAGGGCGCCGACGACGCGACCTGCCGGGCCGTGCAGAGCGCGATCGAGGATCTGCGGCATTCTTCCGAACCGCACGGACGGGCCGTGTTCGCCCGCGCCGGCGAGGTCGTCCTCGATCCGCGGCTGGCCCGCGCCCCGCAGCGCGACTGGGCGAAGTGGGCACCCCTGCCGCGGGTCACACCGCTGCTGGAGCTGGCGGGCGAGGACCCCGTCTGTGTCGTGGCCTACGTCGACCGCAAGGGCGCCGACTTCGAGCTGCGCAGCGCGCTGGGCAGCGAGGGCGCGGGCGGCGTCACCGGGCGGCAGTGGCCCGTGCACCGCACCAGCACCGTGGACTGGTCCGAGCGGCACTTCCAGCTGCGGGTGGAGAACACCTGGGAGCACAATGCCGCCGAGATCGCCGACGCGCTCGCCGTGTGCCAGGAGGAGACCGGCGCCGACCTGCTGATTCTCGTCGGTGACGACCGGGAGCGGCGGTCGGTGCACGAGCGGTTGCCGCAGCGGCTGCACGACCTGGTCGTCGAAGCGCCGCACGGCACCGGCAGCAGGCTGCTCGACGACGACGTCGAGCAGGCCCGCGCGGAGCACGTACGACTGCGCGCCGCCGCCGAAATGGAGCGTTTCCTCGCCTCGCGCACCCCGGACGCCGAGGGGCGTGCCGGGGCGGTGGAGGGCGTGCCGGCGCTGGTCGAGGCGGCCCGTGAGCACCGGATCGACGAGCTGCTCGTGCGGCCCGACGGGCCCGACGCGCACCGTGAGGTGTGGATCGGTGCGGAGCCGGACCAGCTGGCGGTGCGCCGGACCGAGCTGAAGACCCTCGGTGAGCAGCACTCCTGGCCGGCCCGGGCCGACGACGCGCTGATCCGCTCGGCCGTCGCCACGGACGCCGCCGCGCTGTGCGTCACGGCCGCGCCGGCGACGGAGCAGGAGGCGCCGGTGGGCGGCCTGGGGGCGCTGCTGCGCTGGTCCTGACGGCCCCCCGGCGGGCCCGCCCGGCCCGCCAGAAACGCCCAGGTCCCGCGCGACCCGTCGGCCAGGGGGCGGTCAGCGGGCGCGCTCCACGCGGCGTTCGTCCCACACCGGGTCCGGGGTCTCCCGGACCCGGCCGTCGCTGCCGAAGACGAGGTGGCGGTCGAAGGCGCGGGCGAACCAGCGGTCGTGCGTGACCGCGAGGACCGTGCCGTCGAACGCCTCCAGGCCCTCCTGGAGCGCCTCCGCCGATTCCAGGTCGAGGTTGTCCGTCGGCTCGTCCAGCAGCAGGGCCGTCGCGCCCGCCAGCTCCAGCAGCAGGATCTGGAACCGGGCCTGCTGGCCCCCGGACAGCCGTTCGAACGTTTGCTCGGCCTGGCCCGTCAGCTCGTAGCGGCGCAGCCGGGACATGGCGGCGCCCCGGTCCTGGGAGTGCTCGCTCCAGAGGATGTCGAGGAGGGTGCGGCCCCGGAGTTCGGGGTGGGCGTGGGTCTGCGCGAAGTGGCCGGGGACCACGCGCGCGCCGAGCTTCCACCGGCCGGTGTGCGCGACGTCCTCGCCGGCCAGCAGACGCAGGAAGTGCGACTTGCCGGAGCCGTTGGAGCCGAGTACGGCGACGCGTTCGCCGTAGTAGACCTCCAGGTCGAACGGTTTCATCAGGCCGGTGAGCTCCAGGCCCTCGCAGGTGAGGGCGCGTACACCGGTGCGGCCTCCCTTGAGCCGCATCCGGATGTCCTGTTCGCGCGGCGGCTCCGGCGGCGGCCCCACCTCCTCGAACTTGCGCAGGCGGGTCTGCGCCGCCTGGTAGCGCGAGGACATCTCGTGGCTCACGGAGGCGGCCTGACGGAGATTCAGGACGAGCTTCTTCAGCTGGGCGTGCTTCTCGTCCCAGCGGCGGCGCAGTTCCTCGAAGCGGGCGAAGCGTTCGCGGCGGGCGTCGTGGTACGTGGCGAAACCGGCGCCGTGCACCCAGGCGTCGGCACCGGCGGGGCCGGGTTCGAGGGAGACGATGCGCCGGGCGGCGCGGGCGAGGAGTTCCCGGTCGTGGGAGACGAAGAGGACGGTCTTGCGGGTCTCGTGGAGCCGCTCCTCCAGCCAGCGTTTGCCGGGGACGTCGAGGTAGTTGTCCGGCTCGTCGAGGAGGAGCACCTCGTCGGTGCCGCGCAGCAGCGCCTCGAGCACGAGCCGCTTCTGCTCACCGCCGGAGAGCGTGCGGACCTGGCGCCACTGCGCCTTGTCGTACGGGATGCCGAGGGCGGCGGTGGTGCACATGTCCCAGACGGTCTCCGCCTCGTAGCCCTGGGCCTCGGCCCAGTCGGAAAGGGCCTGCGCGTAGCGCATCTGGGCGGCCTCGTCGTCGACGGTCATGATGCCGTGCTCGGCGGCGTCGACGGCGCGGGCCGCCGCACGGATGCGGGGCGGGGCGACGGAGACGAGGAGGTCACGGACGGTGGTCTCGTCCCGTACGGAGCCGACGAACTGCCGCATCACGCCGAGGCCGCCGCTGACGGTGACGGAGCCGCCGTGCGGTTTCAGCTCCCCGGCGAGCAGCCGGAGCAGGGTCGTCTTGCCGGCGCCGTTGGGCCCGACGAGCGCCACGACGGCGCCTTCCCCCACCCGGAAGGACACGTCGCCGAGCAGCGCCCTCCCGTCGGGAAGGAAGTACTCCAGATGCGCGGCTTCGAGATGACCCATGGGCCCGATTCTGTGGGGCACGGGGGCCGGGGGGCAATCCGATTCCCCCGCCCCCGGTGCGGGCAGTCGTGCCGCCGGGCGACGCGGGCCGCCCGGCCGGGCGGTCGGCGAGAGCGGGAGGAGGGGGCGCGGTCGGCGTCCCGTACCCGCCGGGCCGTGTGACCCGCACCGCGATCACCCGGCTCCGGGCAGCGGCGCGGCGCTTCTACCCCCGCCCCGCGGACGCCGCGCAGGAAATCGGTATCGCCGGGTACAAGCTCTCCATGACCCCGGACGTCGACCTCACCGCCCCGAAACCCGGACGCCGCCTCTCCGCCCTGCGGGACAGCGTCCTCGCCCTGGACTGCCGCCTGTTCGAGGTCGCGGCGGCCCTGCACTGGCCCGGCGCCGAGCGGGTGCTCCCCCGGCTGAGCCGCAGCGCCAACCACGGGGTGCTCTGGTTCGCCGTGGCCGGCGCGGTCGCCGCGACGCGCACCCCCCGGGCCCGCCGTGCCGCGGCCCGCGGGCTCGTCTCCCTGGCTCTGGCGTCCCTGACGGTCAACACGCTCGGCAAGCGCACCGTGCGCCGCCCGCGCCCCCTGCTGGACGCGGTCCCGGTGGTCCGGCAGCTGAAGCGGCAGCCGATCACCACGTCGTTCCCGTCGGGTCACGCCGCGTCGGCCGCCGCCTTCGCGACCGGTGTCGCCCTGGAGTCCCCGGCGTGGGGCGCGGCGGTCGGCCCGGTGGCCGCGTCGGTCGCCCTGTCCCGTGTCTACACCGGTGTGCACTTCCCCAGCGACGTCCTCGCCGGTGCCGCCCTCGGCGCGGGTGCCGCGTTCGCCGTACGGGCGCTGGTGCCGACGCGCGCCCAGCTGACCCCGCCGGCCCGCCCCCGCGCCGACGCGCCCGCGCTGCCGGAGGGCGCCGGGCTGGTACTCGTCGCGAACACCGCCGCGGGCAGTGCCGAACGGGTCCGCGCGCTGCGGGACGCCCTGCCGCGCGCCGAGATCGTCGAGTGCGAGGCGGCGGACGTACGGACCGAGCTGGAGAAGGCCGTCACCCGTGCCGTGGTCCTGGGGGTGTGCGGGGGCGACGGCACGGTCAACGCCGCCGCCGGGATCGCCCTGCGGCACGGCGTCCCCCTCGCGGTACTGCCCGGCGGCACCCTCAACCACTTCGCGTACGACCTCGGTGTCGAGGACGCCCGCGACCTGGCCCCCGCGCTGCTGCGCGGTGACGCCGTGCGGGTCGACGTCGCCCGGTTCACGTGCGGCGACAAGCGGGGCGTCTTCGTGAACACGTGCAGCCTGGGCGTCTACCCCGAGCTGGTCCAGGAGCGGGACCGCTGGTCGCGCCGCATCGGCAGCTGGCCCGCCGGCATGCTCGCCGCGTGGCGGGTGCTGCGCGGCGGGCGGCACCCGCTGGAGGTGGAGGTGAAGGGCCGCCACCGGCCGCTGTGGCTGCTGTTCGCCGGGAACGGCACCTATCACCGTATGGGTCTCGCCCCCGGGCGCCGTCTCGACATGGCGGACGGGCAGCTGGACGTGCGGGTGGTGCACGGCGGCAGCAAGCCCGCCGCCCGGCTGCTCGCCGCCGCCCTGGCCGGCCCTCTGACCCGCTCCCCCGCGCACGCCGCCGTGCAGGTGGGCCGGCTGCGCCTGGACGGCCTCGCTCCCGGCACGCTCCTCGCCTACGACGGGGAGGTCACCGAGGTCGAGGGGAGCGTGACGCTGGAGAAACTGCCGGAGGCGCTCGTCGTCTACCGGCCTCTGCACGGTGCCCGATGACACCTCACGGGTCCATGTACTGATACGACCGTCTCATGATGCGGTGCGCGGATCTATCGTGGGGTCACCTCGGCGGGAGGCCGGCCGGGCTGCCGCGCGCCGGCCGCGTCCCGCCGCACGGCTCGCCGAAGGAGCACCGACATGCCGAAGGCACGGGAGACGGCCGTCTACACGCACGGGCACCACGAGTCCGTGCTGCGTTCGCACACCTGGCGCACCGCCGCCAACTCGGCGGCGTATCTGCTCGGTTCGATCCGGCTCCACATGAAGATCCTGGACGTCGGCTGCGGGCCGGGCACGATCACCGCAGATCTGGCGGCGCTGGTCCCGGACGGGCACGTCACCGGCCTCGACCGGGAGCCCGCGGTCCTGGAGCGGGCGCGGGCCACGGCCGCCGGGCGCGGCCTCGGGAACGCCGACTTCGCCGTCGGGGACGTGCACGCGCTGGAGTATCCGGACGACACGTTCTGCGTGGTCCACGCCCACCAGGTGCTCCAGCACGTCGGCGACCCGGTGGCGGCGCTGCGCGAGATGCGGCGGGTGACGAGACCCGGCGGGTACGTCGCGGTGCGGGACGCCGACTACGCGGCGATGACCTGGTATCCGGAGGTTCCCGGGCTGGACGGGTGGCTCGACCTGTACCGCCGGGTCGCGCGCGCCAACGGCGGGGAGCCCGACGCGGGGCGGCGGCTGCGGTCCTGGGCGCTGCGGGCCGGGTTCACCGGCGTCACGGACGTCGTCGCCACCTCCGGCACCTGGACCTTCGCGACGCCCGAGGAGCGCCGGTGGTGGAGCGGCCTGTGGGCCGACCGCACCCTGGCGCCGGCGTACGCGGCGCGGGCGGTCGGGGGCGGGCACGCCGACGAGGACGCGTTGCGGCGCGTCGCGGAATCCTGGCGGGAATGGGGAGCGCGGGAGGACGGGTGGTTCGCCGTTCTGCACGGAGAGATTCTCGGCAGAAAACAGGCCTGACTCCCGGTTTTGGGGACACCCGATGATCAGGAGGTACTAGATCATGATTCCACTTCTTCTCGTGCTGCTTCTGGCAGTGATTCTTTTCAGTGTCGGATTCGCGGTGAAGGTCCTTTGGTGGATCGCGATAGCGGTGCTCGTGCTGTGGCTGCTGGGGTTCCTCATGCGTGGCACCACCGCCTCGGGAGGCAGGGGCCGCTGGTACCGGTGGTGAACCGCCGGCGCCGATGGTGAACGGATGACCGGGGGCCGGCCCTGCAGGGCCGGCCCCCGTCCCCACGGCCGGGCGTGGGCGCGGCGGGACGGTGGGGGTCAGTCGAGCGGCGCGGGGGTGACGTACCGCACCGCGTTGTCGAAGGCCACGCCGTGGCTCTTGACGTCGATGCGGATGCGGTCCCCGTCGGCGATGGAGAACCCCTGGTGGAAGCTGGCCTCGTCAGCACCGAGCAGCACGTAGTTGACCAGGTGGGGCCGGCGTACCGCGGGGAACGAGAACAGGTGCCGCACCATGTCCCGCACCCGGAAGTACAGGGCGTCGCCCCCGCAGTCGAAGTTGCCCTCCCAGGCGGTCGCGCCGTCCCGCTCGATGGTGACGCGGCCGTTCACGGAGGTCGGCGGTTCGCCGAGGAAGAGCCAGGGCGCGACCGCGGTGTCGCACAGCTTGCAGTACGGGTTGTACCCGGGGTCCTTGCGGTGCAGGCCGATGTCGCACAGGTCGTTGCCGAACGTGTAGCCGGCGTAGTGCGGCATTCCCTCGGCGTCATTGACGTAGACGAGGACGACTTCCGGTTCCTCGATGAGGGCGACCGGATCGGCCGGCACGGTCAGGCTTTCGCCGGGCAGCCGGATCCATTCGCCGAACCCCTTGAAGAACCACTTGGGCGGCGTGAATTCCCCCTCGGGCGCGCTCTGACCGCCCCATTTCTTCTTGTGCGTGCCCATGAAACCGCTGAGCAGCGCCTTTCCGGTGGCCGTGGGCAACAGCGGTGGCAGCAACCGCAGTTCGGGGTCGTCGGCGGCGACGGTGAGCGCCGTGGCGTCGTCGGCGAGGGCGGCCTTCAGCGCGGTCGCCGAGCCGTCGGTGTCGATGAACGCCTGCGCGAGCCGGCCGTCGGCCACCGGGTACAGCGTCTGCGGCGCGCCGTGCTCGGGAAGACCGAAACCGACGTGACGGCGCCCCTGGTACAGGGCCTCGAAGAGCAGCGGATCAGACATGCGGGGAAACCTCCGGTACGAGACGGAACGGATCGAGAGGGGGTTCGGTGATCAGGCCGGCGGGACGGATCGTCCTCACGGGGCGGACGGCGGGCGCACCTCGCCGGTGAGGGCGGCCAGGACGTCGGCGATGCGGTCGACGGCCCCCTTGATCCAGGGCAGTCCGAGGGGGTCCGGCGCCGCCAGCGCGGCCCGGCGCTGCTCCTCGGTGTCGCCGTAGAGCCTGCTGGTGGCGGCCCGGATACGCAGGGCGCGGGGCGCTTCGCCGAAAGCGCTCGCGGGGAGGACACCCAGGCCGTGGCGGTCGGTGAGGTGGCGGGCCAGGTCGTCGCCGCCGTGCACGCCGTGGGTGCGGGCCAGGTGGGTGCGCAGGGGTTCGAAGTCGGGGTAGAGGTAACTGGTCGCGCGGACCGGGTGCAGCCGGGCCCCGGCCCTGGTGAAACGGTCGGCGACCGCGCGCACCACCGTCTCGTGCAGCCTCCGGCTCACCGCGACGTGCTCGGTGATCTCCGGCGGCTCGGCGAAGGCGTAGGCGGCGGCTGCCTGCACCGGTGCGGTCGGGCTGGACCAGATCTGGCTCGCGATGGAGACCAGCCGGGTGTGCAGCGCCCGTCCGATGTCGCTGTCCGGGAGCCGGGCCACCCCGGTGCGCCAGCCGCCGAGGGCGAGGTTCTTGGTGAGGCCCGTGGTGACGACGGTGCGCTCCGGGGCGTGCCGGGCCGGGGACTCGGCGGGTGCGGCGGTGTCGTAGACGAGGTCGCAGTAGATCTCGTCGGAGACGATGACCAGGTCGAGGTCCCGGGCCGCCGCCGCCAGCCGGAGCACCGTGGCGCGCGACGCGACGGTGCCGGTGGGATTGTCCGGCACCGTCACCACCACGGCCCGGGGGTTGTGTCCCGCGGCCCGCGCCAGGGTGACCGCCTCGCGCAGCCGCTCCGGGTCCGGCACCCCGCCCTCGCCTGGCAGGGTCGGGACGGTGACGGGGTGCGCCCCGGCCAGCCTCGCCTGGGCCGCGTAGCTCACCCAGCTCGGCACGGGCACGACCACGTCGCCGCCGATGGCCAGCAGCAGGGCGAACAGCAGCGGCTTGCTGCCCGGACCGGCCACGACGAGCCCCGGGTCCACGCCGAGACCGCGCCGTTCCCAGTAGCCGGCGGCGGCCACGCGCAGCGCCTCGCTGCCGGGCACCGGGCCGTACGCGTTGTCGTCCGCCGCGGCGGCGAGCCGCTCCCGCAGCGCGGGGTGCGCGGGCAGGCCGATCTCTCCGCTGGTCATCGACAGGACCTGCTCGCCGGCAAGCCGTCGGCGGGCCATCGCCTCGTCGGCGGCGAGGGTCGCCGACATGGAGACCGGGGCGGGTTCGGGCATGTTCAGGCTCCAAAGGGGTGGGCTGGGGACGGGAGGGGGTCAGCCGGTCGTCTCGGCGTACGTTTGCCGCAGTTGTGCCTTGCGGACCTTGCCGGTGAGGGTCTTGGGCAGGGCGGGCAGCAGTTCCAGGCGGTCCGGCAGGAAGCGGGGGTCCTGACCCGACTCCGTCAGGTGGGTGCGTATCTCTTCGAGCGACGGGGTCGCCCCGGCGCTCGGGACGACCACCGCGCAGATCACGGTCGTACCGCTGTCCGTGGCGGACGGCAGCCCCACGAGGGCGGCCTCGACCGCCTCGGGGTGGCTGCCGATGACGGCCTCCAGTTCCGTCATGGGCGCCACGAGACCGTCGCGGACGATCGCGTCACGGGCCCGGCCGACGATGCGGATGCCGCCGCGGCCGTCGTCCCGCGCCAGGTCCCCCGTGTCGAACCAGCGGTCCTCGGACAGGTCCGCCGCGAAGGCCTCCTCGCGGCGGTGGAAGCCGAGGGCCAGGGACGCGCCCCGCACCTTGAGCCGGCCCACCACGTTGCCCTCGCCGTCGCGGCCCGTCGGGTCGATGCGGGTCTGCATGGCGTCGATGGCCCGCCCGTTGCTGGACGCCGCCCAGTCGTCGGGATCCGCGGGGCGGGTCATCGTGACGGGGCCGTTCTCCGACATGCCCCACAGCGAGTAGGAACGGGCGCCCAGCGCGTCGTGGACCTCGTCCGCGAGCTGCGCGAGGACCGGGGCGGAGCCGATCACCACGTGCCGCAGCGAACCGGTGTCCCGCTTCTCGGCCCGCTGCGAGGCGGCGACGTCGGCGAGCGTGGCGGGCGGCCCGTACAGGAGGTTGGCGGAGTAGCGCTCCACCAGGTCGAGCAGCGCCTCGTTCCTGCGGACGTCCTGGAAGGCCACCGTGCCGCCGAGCATCACGCCCGCGAGGACGCCCTGCGCGAAGCCGGAGTAGTGGATGAGCGGCGTCGACACGGCGGCGACCCAGTCGGAGCCGAGGCCGAACGCGTCCACGTACCCGCGGATCGCCGAGTGGACCGTGTTCGGACTGTGCAGGACGCCCTTGGACTCGCCGGTGGTGCCGGAGGTGAACAGCACCACGAACGGCTCGTCGGCGGTGAGCGCCGTGCCGTCCAGGTCCTGGCCGGCGCCGGGGCGTTCCTCCCGCGCGACGGACACGAAGTGCTCGTGGAAGGAGAGCGCCCCGGTGGGCACCGGCCCGTCGACGACCAGGACGTGCTCCAGGGTGGGGAGCTCGTCCTTGAGTGACGTGACGATGTCCGCCAGCGGGGTGCCGGACCACTCGGGGAGCGTGACGCACACGCGGGCCTCGGTGAGACCCAGGCGGTGGCGCAGCTCGTCCTCCTGGCAGACGGGCGACAGGGGGCAGATGACGGCGCCGACCCGCATGCACGCGAAGATCAGCGGCACCATTTCCCACCGGTTGGGCAGTTGCACGGCGACGAAGTCCCCGTGCCGTACGCCGAGTTCGCGCAGCGCCAGCGCGAACCGGTCGGTCAGCCGGTTCAGTTCCGCGTAGTCGAGCGTGTCGGTGCGCGACTCGGCGACACGGCGTCCGGCGATGGCGAGTTTGCGGGGCCGCTCGCGTGCCTGCCGGTGCAGATCGTCGAGGAACGTCTCGTCGCGCCACCAGCCGCGCCGACGGTACTCGGCGGCACGTTCACCGGGGGGCAGGGCGGCCAGGGCGTCGTGCCCGGGCACGGCCGGCGACGGCGTGCCGTGGGGTTCCGTGGTCGTCATCCGCGCTCCTTGTGCCGGACCGTGAGCAGCTCGGGCAGGGGGTCGCCGGCGCGTGCCGCGGCGATGTCCATGAGGTCGCGGGTGTTGCGGCGCACGCAGTCGGCGACCCAGTCGAAGACCCAGTCCTTGCGGGCGTCCGCGGGCAGCTCGAAGGGGACGACACGGGTGACGGCCAGGGCGGCCGAGCCGGCCCCGCCGATGTTGGCGATGACGCCCGGGACCAGCAGGGACCCGGAGGCGCGGATCTTCTCCCGTGCCTGGGCGGTGGAGGCGATGTTCGCGCCCTCGACCACCAGGGAGGCGCGCAGCCGGTGCGCATTGTCGTCGTTCAGCGCGTGCTTCTGCGCGGCGAGGATCAGCAGGTCGGCGTCGACGTCGAGCCAGGCGTCCGACTCGTCGGAGACGGTGACGCTCTGCGGCAGCCGGGCGCGGTCGATCCGCCCGAACTCGTCGGTGACGGCGACCAGGTCGGCCACCGGGAGGCGGTCGGCGCTGATCGTGCCGTCGATGTCGGCGACGCCGACGATCACATGACCGCGGTCCTCGAGGAACTGCGCGACCGCCCGGCCCACCGCGCCGAAGCCCTGCACGACGACCCGGGCCGGTTCGGTGCGGCCGTTCGCCTCCAGCGCGGTGACCGCCGCGACACCGACGCCGTACCCGGTGCAGTCGATCAGCGGCTCGTAGTACGTGCGCCAGTCGATCGGCATGTCCGGCGCGCCCAGCCGGTAGCGGGGGTCGTAGCCGGCCGTGCCGAAGAAGACGGCGCGGTCGGCGGGGGTGACGCCCATGTCTATGCCGAGGTGGATGCCACCGTGCAGCAGCGGCTTGATCGTGCGGCCGAAGGTGCGGAACGTCTCGTCGCGGTCACCGCCGTCCGCGACGATGCCGCCCTTCGCGCCGCCGATGCGCAGTCCGGCGAGGGTGAACTTCTGCGTCATGTCACGGGCGAGGCCGGTCACCTCCTCCTCGGTGACGGACGGCGTCATCCGCACGCCGCCCATGCCCAGGCCGTCGTACAGGGAGTCGACGACGACCCAGCCCTTGAGGGAGCCGCCGCTGCCGTTCAGATGAACGGTGAGGGCCGGCTTCTGCGAGTTTTCCTGATCAGTCATGCCGTGTCCTTCAGTACGTGAGGTTCAGGGTCGGGTTACAGGGGGCGAAGTGCGGCCCACGGGCCGTCACCGGTAGAGCTGGGCGAAGCCTCGCAGGATCTCCAGGCCGTCGCTGCGGAACTCCAGATGAGCCTGCGCTCCGAGGATCCGGCCGTCGTCGGAGCGCAGGAACTCCACGGGCGCGTGCTCGGAGCGGCCGATGGAGCGGAACCCCGCGGGGGCCTGCTGGAGATACAGGGTGTGGCGGTGGAAGACGGTCACGGTCGGCTTGACGTAGGTGAACAGCGGCTCGTCCTTGTCGACCTGCGCCTCGTGGCCGCCGACCCGTTGCGGACCCTCGGCAAGCCGGCCGCCGGCGGCGACGGCGAGGATCTGCATGCCGCCGCAGATGCCGAAGACGGGGACGTCACTGCCCATCACCAGGTCGACGAGGGGCTTGTAGTAGTCGCGGTCGTACGCCCTGACCTTGGTGCCGCTCAGGACGATCGCCCGGTGGCGGCCGTCGAGCCGGGCGGGTACGGACGCCGCGTCGACCACGTCGGTCTGCGAGCCCAGGTGCTCGAAGCGGCGCCGCAGTTGTTTCAGGGACAGGGTTCCGTTGTTGACGATCAGCACACGGGATTGCGCCACGTGCTCGCTCCTCAGGTCGGGGTGATGACGGTGCCGGTGCGGGCGGCGAGCAGGTCGGTGACGGGCGCGCTGCCGATCACGACGCGCTCCACGCCCCTGTCCAGGGCCTCGCCGGCGGCCCGCAGTTTCTTGCGCATGCCGCCGGTGGCGCCGTTGTCCCGGAAGGAGGCGGCGGCGTCGGCGGAGATCCGGCGGACCGGCTCCCCGTCGATCAGCAGGTGGGCGACGTCGGTGACGAGGACCAGGTCGGCCGCCCCGACGGCGCCGGCGAGGGCGGCTGCGGCCCGGTCGGCGTCGGTGTTGACCTCCTGGCCCGCCGCGTTCCGGGCGAGCGGGGTGATCAGGTAGGCGTGGCCCGGCTGGAGATTCTTCAGCGGGGCGGGATCGACGTGGGTGATGGGGCCGACGAGGTTGTCCAGTTCGACGAGCTTCTTCTCCCGCCACCACCAGCGTTCCGCCTCGCCGGCGCCCACCAGGCCGTCGCTGCCGAGGACGCGTTCCCCGGTGATGCCGCGCTGCCGGAGCCGGTCGAGGACCTCCGTGCCGAGCCGGGCGCTGACGGTCTTGATGTCGGCGATGACCTCCGGGGTGGTCCAGCGGCTCTGGTTGCCGTACCGGTCGCGCAGGATGGCCGCCGGCTCGCCGTAGCGGGGCCTGAGCCGTTTCAGGGGCTTGGACCAGCCGTGCACGAGGACGAGCGGGCTGCTCTGCCCGTGCCGGGCCAGGTCGTCCCACCAGGTGCCGTCGAGGTCGTCGAGGCAGCTGCCGCCCAGTTTCACGACGGTGGGCGTGGACCGCGCTGCCGGGGCGGTCATGCGGGCATCACCGGCTGCATCGTCAGCCCGGTCTCCTCGGGCAGCCCGAACCGCAGGTTGGTGACTTGCAGGGCCTGGCCGGCGGCGCCCTTGACGATGTTGTCGAGGGCGGCGAGGACGACGATCCGGCCGCCTTCGGCGTCGTGCAGGACCGTCACGTCGCAGAAGTTGGAAGCCAGGACGGCCTGCGGATCGGGGACCGGGATCAGCGTCTCAGTGTGCCGCCGCACCCGCACGAAGCGGTGCCCCTTGTAGAAGCGCACATAGGCACGCTGCAGTTCGCGCTGGTCCACCGCGTCGTCGGTGAACACGTAGCTGCTGGTCATCAGCCCGCGGACGTGTGAGACGCCGTACGCGGACATGGTCAGCGAGCCCACCCTGCCGGGTTTGCTCCGGCCGAGGAAGTCACCGACCTCGGCCGCGTGCCGGTGCCCCGTGGGGGAGTACGGGGAGATCGCGCCGCTGCGGAACGGGTGCAGGTCGGCGGTGCGCAGCTGCAGGCCGCCCCCGCTGGAGCCGCTCTTGCCGTCGACCACGACCGTGTGCAGGTTCAGGCCGAGCCCGAGGGTCAGCGGTGCCAGGCCGAGGGTGATGGCGGTGGCGTAGCAGCCGGGCAGGGAGATCAGTGCGGCGTCGGTGAGCTGCTCGCGGATCAGTTCCGGAACGCCGTACACGAAGCGGTCCGCGAGGTCGGGGCGCCGCTCGACCTTGGGGTACCAGCGGTCGTGCAGCTCGGGGGTGCGGATGCGGAAGGCGCCGCTGAGGTCGACGAGGACGGGACCCCGGTCGGCGAGCAGGGCCGCCAGGTCCGCGGAGACGGGTGCGGGGGTGGCCAGGTAGAGGACGTCGACCCGGTCGGCGACGTCCTCGGTGACCGGTTCCACGGTCAGGCCCAGGTCGAGGCGCAGGCCCGGGTGCAGCTCGGCCGGGCGGCGGCCGATGTGGGAGGAGCCGCCCAGGAAGGTCAGCTCCATGTCGGGGTGCTGGGTGATGAGTCTGATGAGTTCGCCGCCGGCTATCCCGGAGGCGCCGACGACTCCTGCGCGGATCATGCGACCAGCTCCCGCACGTACCGGGCGACGGCCGACGCGGCGTCCACGCCGGTGGCCGTGGCGACGCCCCGGAAGCCGGGAGCGTGATTGACCTCGTTGACGACGTAGCCGTCGTCGGTGCGGAACAGGTCCACCCCGTAGATGCCGGGACCGAGTTCGGCGACCACACCGCCGACGATCTTCACCACGTCGGGGTCGTGGGCCGCGGCGCGGCTGGTGTTGCCGAGGGCGGCGTTGTTGCGCCAGTCGGTGCCACCGCTGACGAACTCTGCGGCGCCGACCAGTTCCTCCCCGACGACGAGGCACCGCACGGAGGTGCCGCCGCCGAGGTACGGCTCCACGAGGCAGGCCTGCTCGAAGGCGTGCCCGAGGTCCTCGACGTAGTCGTACACGGACTGGGCGAGGTCGGTGTCGCGCAGCAGGGTGACGCGCTTGCCCATGCCGCCGAAGACGGGCTTGAGCACGAGCGGCATCTCCAGTTCGTCCAGGGCCTTCTCGAAGTCCCGGCGGGACAGGACGAGACGGAAGTCCGGCACGGGGACACCCGCGGTGCGCAGTGCGGTGCGCAGCAGCGCCTTGTTCTCGCACAGGTGGACCGCGCGGGCCGTGTTCAAGGTGAGCACCCCGGCCGTCTCGGCGAGGTTGGCGATCAGTCCGCCGCGGGTGTAGCTGCGGCTGCGCACCAGCACCGCGTCGAAGTCCCGCACGGAGGGGGCGTCGGGGTGGCCCAGGCAGAGGGACTCGTCGTTGACCCAGTCGATCCTCAGGCCGTGGTCCGGTGCGGTCCGGATCAGCTCGCGTTCCTCCCAGCTGATCCGGTCCGCGACGATGGCAACCGACTTGGTCATGTCACTGACCCCAGTCGCGCAGCTGCACTTCGACCATCTGCAGGGTCAACTGGCCTTCGCGCACGTCCTCGACGCGCAGGGTGAGCATGCACTCGGGGCAGGAAAGGGTCTCGCCCTTCACCATCGGCGGCACGGTCAGGTCCGTCTCGCACTCGGGGCAGACGCCGTTGAGAGTGGCTGTGGTCATGGGTAACTCCTGTGTCTGTTCGGAAGTGGGTGTGCGAGAGGCGTACGGCGGGAGTCAGGCGGCCTGGAAGTCGACGGCGGCCTTGCGGATGGCGTCCCGGTCGAGCAGCGCCCTGCTGCCCCGCTCCTGGCGTTCCACGAGCCAGGGAGTGAAGGCGTCGACGTCGACGTCGAGGCCCGAGCCGTCGAGCGCCCACTTCACGAGGGCGGGGGTGAGGCGGGTGCGCACCCGCAGCTCGCGCGCGTTGCCGACCAGTTCGGCGGGCAGCGTCTCGTAGGCCTCGGGGTGGGTGAGCTGGCCGGGCAGTTCGTAGGCGAAGGCGTGCGGGGTGGTCGGGCCCGACTGGAAGGCCTCGCCGAGGCCGGCGCCCTCGAGGGCGACCCGCGACAGTTCGGTGAGGTGGGACAGGTCGAAGCGGGTGTCGCCGTGGATGACGCGCAGGGACGTGAGGAGTTCGGCCAGCGGGGCGTTGCCGCCGCGTTCGCCGATGCCGCCGACGGTGGCCGAGATCCAGCGCGCTCCGGCGCGGACGGCGGCGAGCGAGTTGGCGACGGCCATGCCCAGCATGTTGTGGGAGTGGATCTCGATCTCGGAGCCGTCGATGGCGGTGAGGTCGCCGATCACCTCCTCCATCTGCCACGGCGAGAGATACGCGACGGTCTCGGCGAGCCGGAACCGGTCGGCACCGGCCTCGAACCCGGAGGTGACGTAGGGGACGAGGCGTTCCTTCGGAGTGCGGGCGGCGTCCTCGCCGCTGAAGGTGACGTGGAAGCCGCGCTCCTTGGCCTGCGTGATCGCCGAACGCGCGAGGGTCTGCAGGAGCTTGGGGCTCGGCGTGCCCAGTTTCAGTCTGGCGTGCGCCTCGGAGGTGGGGATGGAGTACATGATGTGCCGCACGCCGAGCCGTTCAGCCTCGTCGAGGGCCTTCGCCACCTGCTGGCGGTCGCGCACCACGACGAGCGTCATGCTGCGTTCGGGGCCGACGGCCTCGTGGGTGGCGAGGACGAGGTCGGCGTCCTTGGAGTCCGGTCCGGAGACCATGCCCACCTCGACCAGTTCGACGCCGGTCTTCACCAGCAGACCGGCGATGACCGCGGCATGCTGGGGGCCGAACTCGACGCCGGCCATGTGCGCGGAATCCCGCAGTGTCGCATCGGATATGCGGGGCGGATTCGGTGTGCCGGGTAAGCCTGCCGTTGCTGCCATGGGCCTTCAGTCCTTCTTTCCGCGGGGAGGTGAAACGGGATTCGAGGGTTCGTCGAGCGATGGCCCTTACATTTCCTCGAGAGCCGGGGATGCGACAGGGGTGCTGGAGTCAGGGCTCCGTCCGGAAGTGTCAAGGAATGTAAGGAGCGACAGGCGGTGCAAAGCCGGTGTCCGTCCGGTGTCATTTCCCGCCGCCGCGTCTGCCGCTCTCCGGCCGAACGCCCTACGGTGCGGCCATGGACCTTTTCTCACAGCCCAGGCTCGGAGTCGTCGTCCCACCGGAGAACCCCACGGCGGAACCGGAGTTCCATCATGTCCTCGGCGCCGGAATGAACGTATACACGGCGCGTTTTCCGCTGACGCCCGGAATGGACCTGCGGAGCATGCTCGAGACGTACAACCGCGTACTTCCCGACACGCTCCGCGCTTTCGGCTCCATGCGCCTGGACGCGGCCGTGGTGGCGTGCAGCGCCTCGCACTACCTGCTGAATCCCGACGGGGACCGCGCGCTGTGCGAGGAGTTGTCGGGTCGCGTCGGCTTCCCCGTGCGGTCCTCGACGCAGGCCATCCTCGACGCGTGCGAGGCGCTCGGCGTGACCCGTCTGACCCTCGTCTCGCCCTACCAGCCGTGGCTCAGCGACACCTCGCGCGCTTTCTGGGAGCAGGCCGGCCTGGCGGTCGACGACGTCGTTCTCGTCCCGGCGGGCCGCGACCGCGACGGCCACGACCACTTCGACCCGTACCGGGTCACCACCCGGACGATCTTCGAGCGAATACGGGACCGCCGCGTCCCGGACGACTCGGCACTGCTGTTCACCGGCACGGGCATGGGCACCCTGGCCGCCCTCACGCGGCTCGCGCGGGAGTGCCCCGGCCGCACACTGCTGTCCTCGAACCTGGCGTCCGCCTGGTGGGCGCGCCGCGCGACGAAGGCCTCCGCGGAGGGCGCCCACGGGCTGCTGCGGGACATGGAGAACCGGGCGGCCTGACACGAAGGGCCTTCGGGCCCCGGGACGCGCACGGCAATCGTGCGTGTCCCGGGGCCCTCCGCGCCTCTTCGCGTCCTTTCGCGCGCTTCACTTTCTCTCTTCGTCGCGTTTCTCGTCGGCGTTACTCAGCTCACATGGCCCATGCGATAGCCGACTCCGCGCACGGTGATGATCCATCCGCCGGAACCGAGTTTCGCCCGCAGGCTGCTCACATGCGTATCGATGGTGCGGCTCGTCTTGGACCAGGTGCTGCCCCACACCTTGGCCATCAGCTCTTGTCGCGTCACCACGGTGTGGGAGTTGGCGGCCAGCGTGTGCAGCAATTCGAATTCCTTCGAGGTGACCTCGATGAGCCGGTCGCGCAGCCGCACCTCCCGGGTACGCGGATCAATATGGAGCGACTGGAGGGAAATGGTGCCCGACGGGGCGGATTTGGGAGCCGCGCGTCGCAGTACCGCCTCGATGCGGGCGCCTATCTCCCGGAATCCCCAGGTTTTCGCGACGCAGTCGTCGGCGCCCGCCTTGAGGGCCAGTACCCGTTCCAGTTCCTCGTCGAGGTGGGTGAAGGCGATCACGGGGATGTCGCTCTGTGCGCGCAGCGACTGACAGACCTCGAGACCGTCGATGTCGGGCAGTTCCAGGCACAGCAGCACCAGGTCGGCGTCCCGGTACATCCGCAGGGTCAGACCCCCGGTGTCGATGCTGCGGGCGGCGTAACCCTGCCGGCGCAGATCGCGCACGATGGATTGGGCGGTGGAGTCGTCCGGTTCCACCACGAGTACGTGTCTCACGCGGCCAGGCCCTTCCTCGTCAGCATCTCGTCCCGTCAGCTCACGGCTTCGAACGGCGGCCGGGTGGGCGCAGCCGTGTGACCGGAGCCGGGGTCGGCCCACAGATACTGGAAGGCGTATGCCGCGGAGGCCATGGTCATGTGGTGGTGCCAGCCGGGGAACGACCGGCCCTCGAAGTCGAGCACTCCGAACCGTTCACGCAGGGCGACGAGGGCCGTCCGGGCGGCGGCCTGCCCGCGCACCAGCGCCATGACCTCCTCCACGCTCCGGTCGATGAGGCTGGTGATCCAGTACCGGGCCGGCCGGTGCCGGTCCGGCGAGGGGCATTTCAGCACGTGGTAGGTGGTGCGGGAGGAGGTGTCGGGCCTGCCGGCGCCGCGCCGCCGCGGCAGCCGGATCGTCCCGGCGTAGGCGTAGACGGGTACGGCCCTGGCGGGTCCGTCCGTCGTCTGGCACGCGATCACTCGGGGCTGCCGGGAGCGCCGGACCTCCATCAGTTCGCCGACGCGGGTCGGTGTCACGGCACGTCCCACCAGCACGGTCTGGGTCGGCGCGACCTCGCACACCGTGTGCAGCCGGTGCCGGGCGAGCCCGCTCAGCACCCCGTTCGCGTCCTGACACCGGGTGAGGTCGAGCACCCAGGGCAGTCCGGGGAGGCGGGGCTGCTCGACGACGGCGGCGGCATGGTCGAGAACGTAGGCGCGCACGGACCGCGCGGTCTCCTCCTCCGGTATGCGCGCCCGGGATCTTCGCCGCCGGTCCTGGGCCCAGCCGTCGTCCAGGACGAGGCTCCAGGCCACGGGGAAACAGCGGGTGTCGGCGGCGAGGAAGAGGCCCACGGCGCGCTGGCCGTTGACGGTGCATCCGGTCGCGGTGTCGATCTGGCGGTGCACGCCCACCGAGTGCTCGCCGCGCTTGGGTATGACGAGTTCGGCGACGGTCCAGGCGTACGGCGTCGTGTTCGCGGCGATCCCGAGGGCGAGCCGGCGGCGGACGGGTTCCCAGGCCCACGGGCTGGCGTTGATGAACTGGTGCAGGCCCTGTGCGGCAGTCGGGGGGAGTGACTCGGTGCGCGCGATCCGTCGCAGCGTCTTCTTCCCGGTGGACCGCAGGAGACCGCGCAGGTACGCCCGCGCCCAACGGCGTTGTTCGGCCCGGTGGAGCGGCGTGAAGATCTCATCGAGGAACGTCTGCAGATACGCCTCGCCGCACTCCGTGGCCATGGGTAACCCGCTTGACGACATGGAAGTCACGCCCTCTCGCAACACATAGCCCGCTCCCCAGAAGGAATGCGGCGCACCGACCATCACATAAAAATACCGTCTCGAAGGAAAATTTCACGGGTGGCGCGTCGACTTCGCCACTTCGCAGACTGACCAGCGCCGACGTTGTCGGACCGGTCGGCTGCATGGCGCGAAAAAAGCAGTAGGCCCGGTACCGGAAGGGAAAGCGGGTGTGGTTGCGGGTGCGGAGGTGCGTGAGACAGGCGGCGCCGACGGGATGGGCGATGCGGGCGGGACCGGCGGTACCTATGGTGCGGGCGGGACCGGCGGTACCAATGGGCGCGGGCGGGACCGGCGGTACCAATGGTGCATACGGGACCGGCGGCTCCGACGCGACCGGCGGGGCGGGAAAGACAAGAGGCCCCGAAGGGCCGGGGTGACGGGTTTCGGTGACCGGTCGTGACGCGGAGGGGGCAACCGCCGGCTCCCGAACGCGCCGTCGCTAGGGGCGTTCGGGAGCAGGTGGTGTCGCCGCGCGCGACGCGCCGCCTCAGGAGACGAGCCGCTTGGCGGGGAAACCGTGGTTGCGGGACACGACGACGACCACGAGCACCGGCAGCAGCAGGAGCAGCATGGTCCAGGGGAACGAGTCGCTGCCGGTCGTGTCGAGCAGGACACCGCCGATGACGCCGGCGGCCGCCATGGCGACGTTCCACAGGGTGACGAGCATCGCCTGGGCCGCATCGGCCGCCGAGTCGCCGCCCGCGTCACCCGCCGCGGTCTGCAGGAGGGTGGGCACGCCGCCCCAGCCCAGGCCCCACAGGAAGGCGGCGATGTACACCAGGGCGGTGTTGTCGGCGAGCACGGCCAGCAGCGCCGCGGCGAGCCCGACCAGCAGGACACTCGCGATGCTGAGGGAGCGCAGGCGGTGGTGGATCTGCGCGCCCACGATCCAGATGCTCAGCAGCGAGGCGACGCCGAACACGAGCAGCAGCAGGTCGGTGCTGTCTCCCATGTCCAGGTCTTCCAGGAACGTCGCGACGTACGCGTACAGGATCGTGTGGGCCAGGACGAAGACGAGGGTGACGAACAGGACCGGGGTCACGCCCGGGACCTTCAGCGCCCGCAGCATCTTCGGCCGCTCGCCGCCCGCCTGCCCCGGGTAGTCCGGCACGGCCACGCCGATCCACGCCAGGAGGATCACCGTGAGCACCGTCATGCTCAGGAACGCCACGCGCCAGCCGACCGTCTCGCCGAGGAAGGTTCCGGCGGGCACACCGAGGGAGAGCGCCACCGGGATACCCGCCATGGCGATGGCGATCGCCTTGCCCTGCAGGTGGACGGGGGCCATGCGACGCGCGTATCCGGCGAGCAGGGCCCAGGCCAGGCCGGCGGCGACACCGGCGACGAACCGCGCCACCATCGTCAGCCCGTAGTGGGAGGACACGGCGGTGACGGTGTTGGCCAGGGCGAAGCCCGCCATGGCGACCAGCAGCAGCCGCTTGCGCCGCCACGCGGCCGTGGCCGCGGTCAGCGGGATCGCGGTCAGGGCGGTGCCCAGGGCGTAGATGGTCACGGTCTGCCCGGTCGCCGACTCGCTCACGTGGAGGTCGTCGCTCATGGCCGGGAGCAGACCCGCGGGGAGGGTCTCGGTGAGGCTGGTGATGAAGACGGCGACGGCGAGGGCCAGCAGGGCGAACAGCGGGAGTTTCTGCTGTTCGCCCGCGTCCTTCGCGGGTGTCGCGTCGCGGGACTCCTCGCCTGGTACGGCCGCGGTATCGGGTGAACTGGTCATGTCATTCGACTCCGGTTTTCCTGGGGGACGGTGCGTTCGGCCGCACCGGGGAGGTGCGGGGGGTCGGTGGGAAGTGGCAGGAGGTACGGGGACTTCGGCGGGGCCGGGCCTGCGGGTCACGGCCGGTCGAGGCCGCCGTCGACCGGGAGGCGGGCGCCCGTCGTGAACGTCGCCTCCGTGGCCAGGAAGAGCGCGGCGCGTGCCACCTCCTCGGCCGAACCCAGACGGCCCAGAGGTGGCAGTGCCGCGGCACCGCCGCTCGGCGCCTCGATGCAGCCGGGGGCCACCGCGTTGACGCGAATGCCGCGGGACGCGAGCTCCGCGGCGAGTGCCCGCAGGGCCGCCGGGGAAGGGACGGCGGAGGTGAGCACGACCGCTCCCCCACTCCTGACGCGGGGCAGCAGCGGGCGCGTGGTGGGCACGGCGTCGGCGAACACGAAGTCGACGCCGTCGGACCCCACGTCGGACTCCATGTCGGGCTCGGCGCCGGTCAGGGTGACGACGCGGGCGGCGGAGCCCAGTTCGGCGCTCGCGTCCGCCCGTTCCTGCGCGGTGCGCACGGCCAGCAGCACCTCCGCGCCGCCCTCCACGAGGCGCTTGGCGATGGCCAGACCGATGCCGGTGGCCTGGCCGACGACCATGGCCTTCATGCCCGCGTACCGGGTCATACCTGACGTCCTCCCGACGGTCCTGCTGCCGGGCATGCCGCGTCACCCGCTGGTTAACACTGTGCGGGCGGGCCCTTCGGAGAGACTTCGGATCGGCTGACGAACCACTGACGCCCGGGGCGCCTGACGATCCGTACGCCGGGGCCCGGGTGCGGGGCGCGGTGCGTGGGGCGCGGACCTGTACGGTTGTTGACATGCGGTTTGGGGTGCTCGGGCCACTCGTGGTGTGGGAGCAGGGGGAGGCGGTCCGAGTCCCCGAGTTCAAGGTCCGGGCACTGCTCGCGGATCTGCTCGCGCACGAGGGGCGTCCCGTCTCCGTGGACCGGCTCGTCCACGATCTGTGGGGCGAGGAGTTGCCCGGAAAACCGGCGGGCGCCCTCCAGGCCAAGGTGTCCCAGCTGCGCAGGGTGCTCGGCCGGGACCGCGTGGTGCGCCAGGCACCGGGTTACCGGCTGCTGCTCGATCCGGCCGTGGACGAGGTGGACGCCGACCGGTTCCGCGCCCTCGTGGCCGAGGCCCGCCCCCTCCCCGACGCGCGGGCACGGGCCGCGCTGCTCACCGAGGCCCTCGATCTGTGGCGCGGCCCCGCCTACGCGGACTTCGCGGACGAGGAATTCGTACGGCCGGCCGTGCAACGCCTGGCGGAGGAGCGGCTCACGGTCGTGGAGGAGCAGATCGGGGCCCGCCTCGAGGCGGGTGACCAGATGCTGCTCGGCGCCGAGTTGACGGACCTCGTGGCGCAGCACCCGCTGCGGGAGCGCCTGCGCGCCCTCCAGATACGGGCGCTCTACCTGGCGGGCCGCCAGAGCGAGGCCCTCGCCTCGTACGAAGACCTGCGGTCCCGCCTTGCCGGGGATCTCGGGGTCGACCCCAGTCCCGCGCTCGCCGCCCTGCACCAGGCGGTGCTCCGCCAGGACCCGAGCCTGATACCCGCTTCCCCGCCACCGGCCCGACCGGCCCCCGAGCCCATCCGCCGCCCGGCCGCGTCCACGGTCCGTCCACCCACCGGGCCCCCGGCGGGGGCCTTCCACCCGAACCTGCCCGTCCCGCTCACCCCCCTCATCGGCCGGGAGGAGACGCTCGCCCGCCTCGCCGGGCTTCTGGGCACGGCCCGCCTGGTGACGCTCACCGGTCCCGGCGGGGTCGGAAAGACCCGCCTCGCCCTGGCGGCGGCCGCCACCCCGGTGGACGAACCCCCCGACGGCGTCTGGCTCGTGGAGTTCGCCGGCGTGCGGGCCGCCGCCTCCTGCGCCGACCTGGCGCAGGTCGTCGCCGCGGCGCTCGGCATCCGCGACGACGCCCCGTCCGCCCTGCCGGGTACCGGCTCGCCGACTGCGGCCGCCTCCCCCGCGCACCGTCTGGCCGCCGCCCTGCGCGACCGCCGCGCCCTCCTCGTACTGGACAACTGCGAGCACGTCATCGAGGCCGCCGCGGAGCTCGCCGAACTGCTCCTGCGCACCGCGCCCGGGCTGCGGGTGCTGGCCACGAGTCAGGAACCCGCGGGGCTGGCGGGCGAGGTCGTCTTCCTGGTGGAGCCCCTCGAGACGGCGGATGCCGTACGGCTGTTCCTGGAGCGTGCCTCCGCCTCCGCACCCGGCTTCGCCTCGGACACGCACCCGCCGGACGCCGCCGTACGGGACGCCGTGGCCGAGATCTGCCGTCGCCTGGACGGCATCCCGCTCGCCCTGGAGCTCGCCGCCACCCGGGTGCGCGCCCTGGGTGTGAAGGAGCTGGCGGCCAGACTGGGAGACCGGTTCCGGGTGCTGACCGCCGGGCAGCGGGGCGCACCGGCCCGGCAGCAGACCCTGCGCGCCATGATCGACTGGAGCTGGGAACTGCTCAGCGCACCCGAACGCATCGTCCTGCGCCGGCTGGCCGCGCACAGTGACGGCTGCGACCTCGCCGCCGCCGAAGCGGTGTGCGCGGGCGACGGCGTGGCCCGGGACGAGGTGCTGGACCTGGTGACGCGGCTCGTCGACCGGTCCCTCGTCGTCGTCGTGAACGGGCCGACGGGTCCCCGCTACCGGCTGCTGGAGTCGGTCGCCGCGTACGCGACGGACCGGCTGCACGAGATGCAGGACCTGACCGCCGTACGCGACCGCCACCTGCGTCACTACCTCGCGCTGGCCGAGCGGGCCGAGGAACGGCTGCGCGGCCCGGACCAGCGTGCCTGGCTCACCCTCCTGGACGCCGAGGCCGGCAACCTGCGCATGGCGCTCGACGAGGCGGTACGCCGTGCCGCCGCCGGCCGGGCCCACGAGGCCGTCCGGCTGGCCGGCGCGCTGTCGTGGTGGTGGCTGCTGCGGGGCCGCCTCAGCGAGGCCCGCCGCAGCCTTTCCGCCGTCGTCGCCGTCACGCCGCCGTCCTGCGGGGCGGGTCCCGAACTCGCCCTTCTGAACGCCGCGTTCGCCTTCCTCACCGGCGACCACGCGGCGGCCGCCGCCCTCGCCGACGCCGACGCCGTGCCCGACGCCGTACGCCGCGCCCGCGCCCTGTGGCTGTGCGCCTACGGCCTGTTCAGCACCGGTGAGGCCGACCGGGCGGAGGAGCTGAACACGCGGGCCCTCGCCCTGTTCGCCACGGCGGGCGAGCAGTGGGGGACCGCCGCGGCGCTCGGCCTGCGCGCGACGCTCGCGCTGGTCCGGGGCGACCTCGACGCGCTCGGCCGGGACGGGCGGCGCAGCGCCGCCCTCTTCGGTGAACTGGGCGACCGCTGGGGTGAACTGCAGACGGTCTCGCCGCTCGCCGCGCTCGCCGAGATCAGGGGTGAGTACGAGGAGGCGGCCCGCCTGCAGCACGAAGGACTGTGCATGGCGCGGGAGCTGGGCCTTCCGGCGGAGGTGGCGGCCCGGCTCTCCGGACTCGGCCGGCTCGCCCTGCTCGCCCACGACTGGGACCGCGGCCGTGACCTGCACGAGCAGGCGCGTCGTATCGCCGCCGAACAGGGCTACAAGTACGGCGAGATCCACGCGGAAATGGGCTTGGCCCTCGGCGCCCGCCGCGCCGGTGACCTGGACGCGGCGGAGGCGCACCTGCTGCGTCTCCGCGACGGCTACGCCGGGATGTCCTCGGAGGCGGGCGACCACTTGCTGCTGGCCGAGCTCGGCTTCATCGCCGAACTCCGCGGCGACCCGGACGCGTCCGCGTGCCATCACCTCGACGGCCTGGCCGTCGCCCGTTCCCTGGGTGAGCCGCGTGCGCTCGCGCTGTCCCTGGAGGGCCTCGCCGGTGCGGCGGCCCTGCGACGGACCGGGAGGGGTGCGGCTCGCGCCGCTCTGCTGCTCGGCGCGGCGGACGCGGCGCGCCGGGGCGTGGGAGCCCCGCTGCCGCCGGCCGAGCGCGGTGACGTCGACCGGATCACCGCGGCGGCCGAAGCGGTACTGGGCGGACCGGCCTTCAAGGAGGAGTTCGAGCGCGGCGCCCGGACAGCGGCGGAGGAAGCGGTCCGGCAGGCGCGCACGGTGCTCGACGGTTCGTAGGGCGGCTTCGGTTCTGCGACGGCGCCCCGCGCTGCTGGTCTAGCCGGCTGAGGCGGACGGGCACAGCCGGATGTCTCTCTCGGCCGAGGGAATGATGGCCCTGATCAGGGCGTTGGTGCGCTCCATCAGGTCGGCCCGGTCACTGAGCACCCAGGAGATGTGCTGCGCGCCGAAAAAGGCGGACACCAGGACGGTGGCGAGCGTCTCGGGCGATCTGATGTCCTGGTGGGCGAGGACGTCACGCCCCTGCGTCAGCCAGGTGGTGATGACCTTGGTGTACGACTCGAAGGGCAGCGGGAGCTGGACGCCGATCACCTGGCGTTCCAGTTGCAGCCGCGCTCCGGCCTGGATCACCGTCTCCTCACGGAACGCGGTCGCCGAGCGCAGCAGGAGTTCGGCGACGGAACACAGCGGCGGCAGCGCCAACTCCTCCACGGCTTGCGCCAGTTGCGTGATCCTGCGGTAGAAGACGTCGGTCACCGCGAGGGCGAGGGCGTCCTTGTTCTCGTAGTGGAAGTAGACGGCGCCCTT
Source organism: Streptomyces sp. NPDC005925 (assembly GCF_040638805.1). Taxonomy (NCBI): domain Bacteria; kingdom Bacillati; phylum Actinomycetota; class Actinomycetes; order Kitasatosporales; family Streptomycetaceae; genus Streptomyces; species Streptomyces sp. NPDC005925. The sequence continues at coordinate 107,891 of NZ_JBEXVL010000001.1, forward strand.
GGTCATGCCGGCGCCCTGGGCCACGTCGAGGATCGTCACCGCGGGATAGCCCTTGGCGGCGAACGCCCTGCCGGCCGCGCCGAGTATGCGCTCCCTCGTCTGGACTGCTCGCTCCTGCTTCAACTCCCGGGAACCCGACGACGGGTACGGGGGGCCGAAGACTTCATGGGGCATTCCCATGGTGATCCACTTTCGCGTCTGTGAAGGAGCCTGCTCGAAGGGAGGGCAGCGCCACGAGGAGCGGGGCCCGGAGGCCGGGCCGGCTTCCGGCGGACCGGGGCTGGGCAGCCGGCGCACCGTGCCGCCGCGGCGGAAGCCCTCGCCACGGAGGGCCGCACACATACCGTCACGACGGAATCCTACTGGAGGCTGGCGAAAAGCCGAAGGGTCGGTGCGGGGCGTTTGGTGGCTTTGATGGGCGTGTTTCCGGTACGCGGTTGGCCCTTTGGCTGCCTGAGCTGGATCAATCCGCGAAAAAGGAAGCCCCGTCCGGGGCCTCTGTGGGGCGAGTTCGCGCCACGGGCACCCCTTGCGGCGGGCGTTTCGGTGACGGTACGCGAGATGGCCGTAACCACACGTCAGGATGACGGGCTCTGTACCGGCCGACCGGCCTTCACACCGTGCCGGTCGGCGCGAGGAACTGCCATACCCGGCGGACCTGTTCGGCGGCTTCGCCGGGTCCGTGCGACGGGGCGGTGTGGTAGGTCCCGAAGATCACGGCGATGACGAGCGAGCTGATCCGTTCCGGTTGGTGCTGGCTTTCCAGCTGCCCCTGCTTCTGGGCGTCGCCGACGAGCCGGGTGAGCACGGCCGACAGATCGGTGACGAGCTGCGGCACCTGCCCTCGGGTACAGGCGTCCTCACACGCGAGCCGGAGACCGGCGCGGAACCGCAGATCCGTGTGGATGCGGGACACCAGGCCCACGGTGAGGCGGTGCAGGCTGGTCAGCGGGGGGTCGCCGTCGTCCATCCCCCGCAGCAGTTCGTACCCCACGCCGTCGAACGCGGAGGTGAACACGTCCGCGAGGGCGTCCTTGGACGGGAAGTGGGCGTACAACGCGCCCTTGGTCATGCCGACATGGGCCGCGATGCGCTGGAGATTGGCACCGGCGTAGCCGTGGCGGGAGAACTCGTCGGCCGACGCGTCCAGGAACCGCTCGTGAGTCCTCGCCGCCCTCTCTTGTTTGACCATTGTGCCCCTCCGTCAACAACCGGTCACTCAAGATAACAGTCGTTGAGGAATTTTTTTCTGGGAACGGCCAGGAGGACGCAAAGCCGGACTAGTCCCGGGGCAGCAGCGGACCGAGCGGACCGAGGTCCAGGTTGAGGTCTTCGGGCCGCAGTCCGTAACGGTCCCGCAGTTCCGTCATGCGGTCGTCGAGCAGCATCAGCGTCAGGCCGATCCGCTCCTCCTGCTCCTCGTTCAGGTCGCCCGCGTCGAAACGGCGCAGGGCCTGCTTCTCCATGAGCTGGCGCAGCAGTTCCACCACGGTCAGGACGAGTTTGACCAGGTCCCGCTCGACGGTGTCGGGGTCGAGGTCGAGCCGGTTGCGGCGGGTCGTCATGTCAGCTCCTCCCAGGGCGACGGGACGTTCTCGTTCACGGAGCTGATCAGGGCATTGAGGTCGATGCGGACGAGGTCGACGTCCGCGATGCGCAGCGTGATGTCGCCCGCGATGACGACGCCGCCGGCCAGCAGCCGGTCGAGGAGGTCCACGAGGGCGATCTCACGGCGTTCCACGACGGTCACCCCTCCGCCTCCCCCGGTGCGGACTGCGCGGCCTGCACGAACGAGTAGGCCGCCCAGGGGCCGGTGAGTTCCACGCGCATGCCCGGCACGTCGTCCTTCGCGCTGTCGACCAGTTCCACGAACCCCTCGGACTCGGCGCGCGGCACCAGGTAGGCGGCGTTCAGGACGTTCAGGCCGGGTGCCCCGGAGAGCGCCCCGTTCTGCGGGTCGTGCAGCCGGGACTCCTCCGCGCGGGCGGACAGCGTCCGGTGCAGCCGGCCCGCGAACGATTCGGCCCGCTGCCACATCTCCTCGCTCGCGCGGGCCTGCCGGCGCCGCCGCGCGAGATAGTCGCGGCCGGACGCCGGTCGCCCCGCGGACTCGGGTTCCTCCGTGCGCGCCCCGGGTTCGGGCTCCGGCTCGGCGTACGCCTTCACGCCCCACTCCACCCGGCCGTCGAGCCGCTCCAGCGTGTTCCGGAACGCGTCCCCGCGTTCCTCCAGCATCACGCGTACGCCGCTGTCGTCGCGGAAGACCGTGCCGAGGCGGAGCGGCAGCGGCGTGGTGACGGTGGTGAGCGCGTCGATGACGCCCTGGTGGGCGCGGGCGGTCTCGGTCAGCCAGTCGAGGTCTTCCAGGTGCTGCCGGAGCGGTTCCTCGGCGAAGTCCTGCTCCGGCACCGTGCTGACGACGGCGACCAGGCCGCGGTGCGTCAGCAGCGCCGGGGGCGCCCCGGCGACCCCGGCGAGCTGGGACTGCAGGGCGGCGCCGAAGGGGCGGCAGACGGCGTAGACGTAGCGCAGTCCGGTCGTCACGGGGCCCTCCTTTCCGTCCGGCCGGGCTCCAGGCTCTCCGCCCGGTCGGGCTCCAGGGCTGCGAGGCGCTCACGCAACTCTGCGTTTTCCCGGGCGAGTTCGTCACGCCGGGCGCCCGAGGACAGCGCCGGGTCGGTCTCCCACCAGTCGATGCCCATCTCCTTGGCCTTGTCGACGGACGCCACGATGAGCCGCAGCTTCACCGTCAGCAGTTCGATGTCCAGCAGGTTGATGCGGATGTCGCCCGCGATGACGACGCCCTTGTCGAGCACCCGCTCCAGGATGTCGGCGAGGTTGGCCCCGGAGTCGCGTCCGTAGGGGTCGGGCAGTCGGCCGGCTGTCGTCATCGACGGCTCCCGTCCTCGGCGTACGCGTCGTCGTCCTCGTACGCGCTCTCGTTCTCGTCCTTACCGGTCTCGCAGTCGTCGTCGTACTCGTCGGCGGTGTCAGGGTTCCCGGGGGTGTCGGGGGTGACGCCGGCGAGCCGGTCGCGCATCCGGGCGGTGCGGTCGCGGAGTCCGTTCGCGAGTGAGCCCGGGCGCCGGTCGGACACCACGGCCGAGACCGCCCTGCCGACGCCGCTCAGGTACCCCCGCAACTGGTCCCGGATCTCCTCGAGCCGCGGATTCTGCCTCGGCTGCCCGGCGACCGGGCCGCCGAGGGCCTTCGAGGAGAGGGTCGTCCACCACCCCGCGGCCAGGCCGCCGACGACACGTGCCGTCTTCGCCTTCTTCGTCCGGCCGCGTACGTATCCGGCCCCCGCGGCCAGGCCGAGTGCCAGTCGGTTCATCGTGCCGTCCCGTCTCTTCGCGCACTCATCCGCTCACCGATCTCCATCCGGTCGAGCAGTTCGTCCTCCATCCCGTCGAACTCCTCCTCGGTGATCTCCCCGGCCTCCAGCCGCTCCTCGAGACGGCCCAGTTCGGCCCGTACGGTGGCGGGGTCGTAGTAGATCCGCTCGGCCTCGTTCAGCACCTGCCCGATGGCCCAGGCACTGCCGCGCACGGGGGCGAACGGCAGCAGCAGCACCTCTGTGACCAGTCCCACGGCGTCACCCCGATCCGGTGTCCGCGGCCGCGCCCGCCGCGGCGCCCGCGGGCTCCGCGGGACCCGGCTCGACGAAGCTGTACGGCGGCAGCGGGCCGTTCACCCGCACCTCCAGGTGCGGCAGGGCGGCGCGGACCCGTTCGACGGCGGCCAGGAAGTCCTCGGCCGAGGCCCTGGGCACGAGGAACGACACGTTGGCGAGCCAGCCGGTGGACTCGGGGCCCACGCTGACCGCGTCGGCGGCCGGCTCCAGGGCGCTCCGCAGCGCGGCCGCGTCCTCGGACTCCTTCGCCTTGACGGCCGCCGCCACCGCCTCGCCCAGGCGCAGCTTGTCGTCGTAACTCCCGCCCTCGGATTGCCGGTTGGCTTCCGCGAGGGCACGGATCTGGGCGTTCTCCGCCATCACGTGGTGCAGGACGGCGTCTTCGACGTGGTTGCCCTTGACGTTGTACTCGACGCGGCCGTCCAGCGCCCGCAGGCGTTCCTGGTAGTGCTCGGCGCGTTCGGCGAGCACGGCGGTGACCGCGTCCTCGTCCGGGGCGGCGCTGCCGAACCGCATGGGCAGCACGCAGCCGGCCACGCCCGCCTCGGTCAGCACGTTCTGATGGGCCAGCAGGTCCCTGCGCTTGGGCCGCAGGTCCTCGGGGCCGTCGCTCACCAGGGCCGACAGGTCGCCCTCACTGAGGATCCGCACCGGCCGGGGCGGGTCGCCGACGCCGCCCATCCCCTCGGGAAGCGCGGGGTGCGAGCGCGCCGCGATGCCGTAGACGTACGTGCTCATTCCTGCTCCGCCTTCCTGCTGCGCGAGGACGTGCTCTTGCGGGCACGCCGGGGCTCCTCGCTGCCGCTGTCCTCACGGACCTGCTTGATGGCTCCGGAGATGGTCTCGGCGGCGCCGGACAGGGCGCCCTTGGACTTGCCGCGCGCACCGGACTCGGTGATCTCGCCGACGATGTCGGGCAGTCCGGGGCTCTTGCGGGGGCCGGCCTCCAGATCGAGCCGGTTGCAGGCCTCGGCGAAGCGCAGATACGTGTCCACGCTCGCGACGACGACCCGCACGTCGATCTTCAGGATTTCGATGCCCACCAGGGACACGCGCACGAACGCGTCGATGACGAGCCCCCTGTCGAGAACGAGCTCGAGCACGTCGTAGAGGCCGCTGCTTCCGCCTCCGCCGCCGGTCTGTGTTGCCGGTACCACAGTCATGTCGACCGTTCCTCCCCTTCTGCGTCTGCTGTCTGCTGTCTGTCGGTTGCTGGTGCTTCTGCTTCCTCTGTCGGACGGGTGGGGGTGTCGGGCGGTAGGGGTACGGGCCCCCCGGTCCCCGCCGGGCCTTCCGGCGTTGCGGCGGCCTACTGGCCTGCGCCGGGCATGCCGGTCAGGCCGCTGGCCTGCGCCCGGGCTGCGGGCTACTGGCCCCCGCCGGACCTCCGGGTGTCGGCCCTGCCACGTTCGTAGCGGCGGACGCGCCGGTAGCCGGTGAGCGTGCCCCGTGGATCGAGGTCCACCCGGTAACTCGCCAGCAGGCTCATCGTGTCCGGGACCCGTTCGAGTTCGAGGACCTCGACCTCCACCGTCCAGCCGTCCTCCGTCCGCTCGAAGGAGGAGACGGACTCGGCGGCCATTCCGGTGAGCTCCGTGAGCTGGCCGCGCGCCTGGCGCAGCACTTCGACGGGGCTCGGCCGGTCGCCGCCGCCCGAGGATTGTGATGTCTGCGGATCCTGTGCTTCCTGAGTTTTTCGCGTGTTCTGTGTGTTCGACATGGCCACCTCACAACGCCGGGTGGCCGCAACAGCCTTGGCCAAACCTTCAGCAGCACACTTCGTTCACTCGCGCAACTGGAGATCAGGACAATTCGGCGAGCCGGCGCCGCGCCGGTCCCAGGGCGCGGCGCCGGCGCATGATCGCCGACCAGGGCCGGGTACGGGCCTGCTCGGCGGCGTCGGCGATGGTCCAGCGGCGGGCGTGCAGCCCGGGGTCCGCCAGCGACTCCCAGGCGACGGGGGTGGCGACGGGCGCGCCGGGCAGGGCGCGGACGGCGTACGGGGCGACGGCCGTCTGCGCGTAGGCGTTGCGCTGCACGTCGAGGTAGAGCCGGTCGCCGCGGTCCTTCTTGCGGGCGGCGGTGGTGAGCCGGTCCGGGTGGGCGGCGGCCAGGGTGTCCGCGACGTCGCGCGCGAACTCCCGTACCTCGTCGAAGCCGTGACGGCCGTTGAGCGGGACCACGACGTGCAGTCCTCGGGAACCGGTGGTCATCAGGCCCGACGGCAGGTCGAGCTCGTCCAGGAGTCCGCCGAGCTGCCTGGCCGCCTCCCGGACGGCACCAAAGTCGTCGCCGGCCGGATCGAGGTCGAAGATCATCAGGTCGGGCCGGTCGGGATGGTCGGTGCGGGACAGCCAGCGGTGCATCGTGAGCGCGGCCTGGTCGGCCAGGTACAGCAGGGTGGCCGCGTCGTCGCACACGGTGTGGCAGACGGTGCCGCCCTCCTTGGCCAGTTCGGCGCGGGTGATCCACTCGGGATAGTGGCCCGGGGTGTTCTTCTGCATGAACCGCGGGCCGTCCAGGCCGTCCGGATGCCGTTCGAGCATCAGGGGACGGCCCCGCAGGTGCGGCAGCATGCAGGGCGCGATCGAGCGGTAGTGGGCGACCAGGTCCGCCTTCGTCACGTCCTTCGCCCCGGTGCCGTCGCCGGGGATCAGGATCTTGTCCGGCCGGTGGATCTCGACCGCGCGGTGCCCGGCCCGCACGGTCGCGGCCCGCCCGTCGGCCGCGCTCACGGCCCCTTCCCCGCCCGCGCCGGGCGGCTCACGGCACCACCGCCTGCTCCACCAGCAGGCGCCCGGCGGCGGCGATGGAGTCCGCGTCGATGCCCGCGGCGCGCAACTGCTCCTCCGGGGTGGCCGAACCGGGCATCGTCCGCACGCCCAGCCGCACCAGGCGCGGCACCGGACGCCCGTCGAGGAAGGCGCCCAGCACCGCGTCCCCGATGCCGCCCTCCGGGTGGTGGTCCTCCACGGTGATCAGACAGCCGGTCTCCTCCGCGGCGCTGCGCAGGGTGAGGCGGTCGACGGGCTTGACCGAGTACAGGTCGATCACCCGGGCCTTGATGCCCTCCCGGTCGAGGGCGTCGGCGGCGGCGAGCGCCTCCGGCACGGTGACGCCGGCCGCGACGAAGGTCATCCGGTCCGAGTCGGAGGAGCGCAGCACCTTGCTGCCGCCGACCGGGAAGGCCTCCTCGGGGCCGTAGATCACCGGGCTCTCGCCGCGGGAGGTGCGCAGGTAGCGCACACCCTCCAGGCCGGCCATGTCGGCGACGAGCCGGGCGGTCTGGTTGGCGTCGCACGGGTAGAGCACGGTCGAGCCGTGCACGGCGCGCATCATCGCCAGGTCTTCCAGGCCCATCTGGCTCGGCCCGTCCTGGCCGATCGCGACGCCCGCGTGCGAGCCGACGAGGTTGATGCCGGTTCCGCTGATCGAGGCCATGCGCACGAAGTCGTACGCGCGCGTGAGGAACGCCGCGAACGTGGTCGCGTACGGCACCCAGCCGCGCGCCGCCATGCCGACGGCCGCGGCGACCATCTGCTGCTCGGCGATGTAGCACTCGAAGTAGCGCTCGGGGTGCTCCTTGGCGAACGTCTCCGCGCGGGTGGAGTCGCCGACCTCGCCGTCCAGGGCGACGATGTCGCCGCGTGCCGTGCCGAGCGCGGCGAGCGCCTTCCCGTACGCGTCGCGCGTGGCGACGCCACCGTCCCCGTGCCCGCTCCTGTCCCAGCGGGGCAGGCGGAGGTCGCCGGTGCTCACGGAGTGCAGCATCCTGGTGGCCGGCGGCTCCTGCACCCGGATGCGGAGGTCGCGGGGGCCGCCGAGTTCGGCGATCGCGTCGTCGGCGTTCTTCAGCGGCTTGCCGTGCAGGCCCTCGCGGTCCTCCACGTCGGTGACGCCCTTGCCCTTGAGGGTGCGCGCGATGATCGCGGTGGGCCGGCCCCTGGTGGACGCGGCCTCGCCGTACGCACGGTCGATCGCGTCGACGTCGTGCCCGTCGATCTCCACGATGTGCCACCCGAAGGCCCGGAAGCGGCGGGCGTACGCGTCCAGGTCGTGGCCGTGCCGGGTGGGCCCGCGCTGGCCGAGCCGGTTGACGTCGACGATCGCGATCAGATTGTCGAGATGCTCGTGTCCGGCGTGCTCGGCGGCCTCCCAGACGGAGCCCTCGGCGAGTTCGCTGTCCCCGCACAGCACCCACACCCGGTACTCGGCCCGCTCCAGCCGCTTGCCCGACAGGGCGATGCCGACGCCCACCGGCAGGCCCTGGCCGAGCGATCCGGTGGCCGTCTCCACCCACGGCAGCCGCTGCGGGGTGGGATGTCCCTCGAGCCGGCTGCCGAGCGTGCGGTACGTGAGGAGTTCGGCGTCGTCGATGGCACCGGCCGCCTTGTACGCGGCGTACAGCAGCGGCGAGGCGTGTCCCTTGGAGAGGACGAAGCGGTCGTTGCCGGGGTGGGCGGGGCGGTCGAAGTCGTAGCGCAGATGGTTCGCGAGGAGTACGGCCATCAGGTCCGCGGCGGACATCGACGACGTCGGATGCCCGGACCCCGCGGCGGCCGAGGCCCGGATGCCGTCCACCCGCAACTGCTGGCCCAGCTCGACGAGTTCACCGGTGTTCATGAGTCTCCTTCTCCTGCTTGTTCGCGAGTGGTGCCGGGGGTTCCGTTGTCGTCGGGGCCGCGGTCTCTGTCTTCGGGGCTGCCTGGGCTGCGCGTGCTGCCGGGCGGCGCGCCCGACGGGGCCCGGGGCACGGGCGACGTCGGGACCCGGGGCGGCCGATGCGCGGCGGCGGCCCGGGACCGCGGTGGCCGGCAGCGGAAGTGGCCGGTCGGGTCCGGCAGCGCGACGCCGACGCGGGCGCGGGCCGGCCGGAACGACGTACGGGCGGCCGGCCGGTACCGGGCGAGACCGGCACCGGCGATCACGATGCGGGGTGGGCTCACGGTGCGCCTCCGGGGCTGTCGCGTCGCGTACCTCGGGAGCCTTCCGCGTCCCCCCGCCGGGGTCGGCCAAACGTGGCCAGCCACCGCGACCGGCCGGGACCGGGGCACGGCCCGCGGTCCGGCCGGCAGGGTCCGCGCTCGTCCACGGCCCTTCCGGACGGCGGGGCCCCCTGACCGTCCCCGGCCCTCCGACCGGCCGGTTTCCCAGCCGGTCCCCGGGTACTCGGAGGTCCCACCCCTCCCCCGTCCACCTCCCCACCCACCGCCTCGCCGGGCCCCCGGCTCGAGGCAGGGGGCCCGAGGGTCCCTCCTTCGTCATCGTCATCAACCATCCTCGTGGAGGCCCACCGTCATGCCCGAATACGGCTATTTCCTCTCGTGCGAGCAGTACGGGCCCGCCGAACTGGTCGAGCAGGCCCGGATGGCCGAGCAGGCCGGTTTCCAGGCGTTGTGGATCTCGGACCACTACCACCCCTGGAACGACGAGCAGGGTCAGAGCCCGTTCGTGTGGTCGGTGATCGGCGCGTTGTCGGAGGCGGTGTCCCTGCCGGTCGAGACGGCCGTGACCTGCCCGACGGTACGGATGCACCCGGCGGTCGTCGCACAGGCCGCCGCCACGAGCGCCGTGATGACGGACGGCCGGTTCCGCCTGGGCGTCGGCACGGGCGAGGCCCTCAACGAGCACATCCTCGGCCACGCCTGGCCGCCCGCACACGTGCGCCTGGAGATGCTGGAGGAGGCGATCCAGGTGATGCGCCGGCTGTTCACGGGCGAGGAGGTCAGCCACCACGGCACGCACTACACGGTGGAGAACGCCCGCCTCTACACCGTTCCGGACGAGCCCGTCCCGATCGACGTCTCCGGGTTCGGACCCGCCGCGACGAAGCTGGCGGCCCGGGTGGGCGACGGCTACATCACGATGATGCCGGACGCGACGATGGTGGAGCAGTACCGCAAGGGCGGGGGCGGCGGGAAGCCCGTCAGCGGCGGTACCAAGGTCTGCTACGACACGGACCGCGACGCGGCGGTACGCACCGTGCACCGTCTGTGGGCGAACGAGCAACTGCCCGGCGAGCTGGCCCAGGTGCTGCCCTCGCCGACCCACTTCGAACAGGCGCAGTCGCTCGTCACCGAGGACATGGTGGGCGGGAACCGGGTGTGCGGCGACGACGTGGAGGAGCACGTGGCCGAGCTGCGCGGGTTCGCCGAGGCGGGCTTCGACCGGGTCTACGTCAACCAGATCGGCCCCGACCTGCGCGGCTTCTTCGACTTCTACCGCACGAAGGTGCTGCCCCAGCTCCGGCAGGAATCCTGACGGGGCGAGGGCGAGGAAGAGGGGCAGGGATGGAGATGCGGACGCGGACGGGCCGGGCACACGGACGGGGACGACGGTGAAACTGCACCGGCCGGCGGTGTCCGTCTACACCGTCCCGACCGACGCGCCGGAGGCCGACGGCACACTGGCCTGGGACACCACGACCGTGGTCATCACCGAGGTGTCGGCGGGCGGCTCGACCGGCACGGGCTGGACGTACGGCCCGGCGGCGGTCGGCGACTTCCTGGCCGAGCACCTGGCCCCGCTGGTGGAGGGCCGCAGCGCCCTGGACGTCCCGGCCGCGCACGACGCGATGTGCCGCGCCGTGCGCAACGCGGGCCGCCCCGGCATCGCGGGCTGCGCGATCTCGGCACTGGACATCGCCCTGTGGGACCTCAAGGCCCGGCTGCTCGAACTGCCCCTGGTGCGCCTGCTGGGCGCCTGCCGCGAGCAGGTGCCGGTGTACGGCAGCGGCGGCTTCACGACGTACCACGACACGCATCTGGAGGCCCAGCTGAACGGCTGGGTGCACGGGCAGCACATCCCGCGCGTGAAGATCAAGATCGGCGAGGGCCGGGGCGGCGAGGCGGCGCGCGACCTGGCCCGGGTCCGCTCGGCGCGTCAGGTGATCGGCGACCGGGCGGAGCTGTACGTCGACGCGAACGGCGCCTACACCCGCAAGCAGGCGGTGCGGGTGGGCGTCGCGCTCGCCGAGCACGGCGTCGGCTGGTTCGAGGAGCCGGTCTCCTCGGACGACCTGACGGGGCTGCGGCTGGTCCGGGACGCGCTGGTGAGCGACGTGACGGCCGGTGAGTACGGCTACGACCTGGCGTACTTCGCGCGCATGATCACGGCCGGGGCGGTGGACTGCCTCCAGATCGACGCGACGCGCTGCGGCGGCCCGACGGAGTTCCTGCGGGCGGCGGCGCTGGCCCAGGCACACGGGCTGGAGGTGTCCGCGCACTGCGCCCCGCACGCCCACGCCGCGCCGGCCGCCGCGATTCCCAACCTGCGGCACATCGAGTGGTTCCACGACCACGTCCGTATCGAGGACATGTTCTTCGACGGCGCCCTCGATCCCACGGGGGGCACGGTCTCCCCCACGGCGGACCTCGGCCACGGGCTGACGCTGCGGGCGGAGGAGATCGCCGAGTTCCGGGTGGCGTGAGTGACCGTCGGCGCGGCCCGGCGTCCGGGTGGCGTGACCGTCGGTGCGGCCCGGCGGGACCGGGTGGCGTGCCCGGTGCGCCCGCTGCTTCCGCACGTGGGGCGGTGCCGTCGTACGCCGGTGTCACGTCGGCCGGTGGTGGCGCCTCAGTCCCGCCACCAGCGCCGCGCCCAGTCCGCCGGCCAGCGCACCCGCGCCCATCCGGTTCCGGTTGCGCGACAGCCAGACCTGGGCGCTCGCGCCGGTCGCCTCGGCGTCGAAGCGGCCGTGGGCGCCGAAGTCGTGGCCGTGGGGCCCGTCCACCGGCTCCCACAGGTTGCCGGTGCCGTCCCGTCCGCCCTCGCCCTGAGGGGCGTCGTCCTGCTGCGCGTCGAACCCGGTCCGTGCCAGGTAACGGTCGAGCAGTCCGGGCACCACGGCGTTGGCGAGCAGCGTCGCCGCGGTGGAGCCGCCCACCCAGTACTCCCGGCGCCGCCCGTGTCCGGCGGCGTGCACGATCGCACGGGCCACGACCTCGGGCTGGTACACGGGTGCCACGGGCCGCGCCCGGCCCGGCATGCGGCTCAGCACCCAGTCGAACTGCGGGGTGTTGACGGCCGGCAGTTGCACCATCGTGGTGCGTACGCCACTGCGCGTGTGCAGCAGCTCGCAGCGCAACGACTCGTTGAAGCCCTGAATGGCGTGCTTGGCGCCGCAGTACGCGGACTGCAGCGGTATCCCCCGGTAGGCGAGCGCGGACCCGACCTGGACGACCGTGCCCCGGTTGCGCGGCAGCATGTGCCGCAGGGCGGCCCGCGTGCCGAACACGTACCCCAGGTACGTCACTTCGGTGACCCGGCGGAACTCGTCCGGGGAGATCTGCGTGAACGGCGCGAAGACGCCCGCGAAGGCGTTGTTGACCCACACGTCGATACCGCCGTACGCGTCCACGACCTGTTGCGCGGCATCGTCCACCGCCCGGGCGTCGGACACGTCGACCGGGACGGCGAGGGCCTCGCCCCCGGCCCGCCGCACCTCGTCCGCCGCACCGGCCAGCCCGTCGCGTCCCCGCGCGAGCAGGGCCACCCGGTCGCCCCGGGCGGCGAAGGCCACGGCGGCGGCGCGTCCCACTCCGGCGCCGGCCCCGGTCACCACGACGACTCTGCCCCGGCCGGACTGCTTCCCCTCACGCGAACGGCGCATCGGCACCCTCGGCATCACCGATCACGCCCGGCGTCGCGGCGGTGCGGGATCGTCACCGCGGCGGGCGCCGAGGGCCCACCGGGCGCGGCCGTCTCGGGCGGGACCGGGGGCGGCCCGTCGGCGGTGGCCCCGAACCCGGGCGCCACACCGGCCGGCGTCTCGGCCGCCGCACCGGCCTCGTGGGACACGGACGCCTTCGCCGACCCGCGCAGCACCGGGGCGGCCACGCCCAGCAGCGCCGCGGTGACCAGCGCCGCGGCCCAGGCCGGCAGGACGACGGCGAGCGCGAGGCCCACGGCGAGTGCGAGGGCCGCGCCCGCGTACAGGGCGACGGCGCCGGACGCGGCGTGGAGCGCCGCCCTGCGCCGCTGTCCGGGGGTCTGCTCGCGCAGTTCGCCGCGGACTGCCTGCCGCGCGACCCGCGCCAACTCCTCGGCCAGGTGTTCGTCCACGTGCTCCAGACGGTCCAGGCGTTCGGGACGGTCCGGACGATCCAAGCGGTTCATGGCCGCCGGGTACCCGTGCGCCCGTGCCGGTAACGCCACGGGCGCCCCAGGGGCGGGAAGGCCGAGGAGGTTGACGGGGATCGTGTGAAACGATCACCGTCCCCGGCCGTCCCCAACTAGGCTCGTCCGCATGGACATTCTGGGAGCCACGCTGCGCGTATGCGTCGACGACCTGGAGACCGCGGTCCCCTTCTACGAACGCCTCGCGGGCGGCACGGCGCTCCGCTTCGAGCGCGGCGGCGTACAGGTGGCGGCGGTCGGTTGCTTTCTGCTGATGAGCGGCCCGAAAGAGCAACTCGAGGTGCTGCGCAAGGTGGCGGCGACCATCGCCGTCGACGACGTCGACACGGCGCACCAGGTGCTGAGCGACCTGGGCGCCCACATCGTCGCCGGTCCGGTCGCGTCACCCGCGGGCCGCAACCTGATCGCGATGCATCCGGACGGCATGGTGTACGAGTACGTGGACCGCCGCCAGTAGACCGGCCGCCGCACCCCTTCCACCGCACCGTGCCCGTCTCCGCACCCGCTAAGGGGCCGGCGACGGGGACGGCTCGGGCCGCATCCGGAAGTCGTACCGTTCCGGGAGCGGTTCGTCGCCGTTGACGGCCGTCCACAACCGGCCGATGTCCTCGGAGCCCTCCCGCAGGTCGGCGACCTCGAAGCCCGCGTCGAAGACGGCCCGGGCCTCTTCGCGCCGCCCCTCGGCGAGCAGCAGCCCCGCCTCGATCAGACGGAACCGCCCGCGCGCCCGCGTGGCCCGGTCCAGTCGCTGCCACACGGCCCGCGCTTCGGCGGGCCGCCCGACGGCGAGCAGCGCCTCGATCGCCTCGCGGCCCAGCGCGGCCGTGGCGGCCACCCAGCGCTCGTGGACGTCGCCGCCGACGTCGCCGCGCTCCCGGCACAGGTCGTCGAAGGCCTCGGCGTACCGCTCGGCGGCGCGCTCGGGATTGCCGCCCTCCTGGTCGGCGACGGCGAGGCAGCGCAGCATGGGCCACACCGTGGGGGCGATCCGCAGTCCGCGTTCCCAGCTGCGTTCGGCCTGCGCGCGGTCCCCGGCGTGCCACTGGGCGATGCCGAGGTGGTATTCGGTGTGCGCGGTGGCGGGCGCGGTCTCCAGCATGTCGCGCCAGTGCGGCGCGACGAGCGTCGGGACGGGCGGTTCCGCGCGGTCGGGTTCGGGTACGGTCCCGGCACGCAGCAGGTGCAGCCAGGGCTGCTGGGCGGCGCCGAGCGTGCGTTCCGCGAAGGGGGTGCCGGGCAGTTTCCATCCGGCGCGCAGTACTTCGAGGGCGCCCCAGCCGGAGCCGGTGGCGAGCGGCTCGCCGGGTTCGGTGTCGGCGTGGGGCAGCCAGGCGGCGTACGCGGCGTCGACGGCGGCACGCGGCAGCACCGCCTCCAGCCGGTCCTCGGCCCCACCCAGCACGGCGTGCCACTCCGCCGCCGGTGACGGGGACGGGTCCGCCACCGAGGTCGGGGGCGCGTCGAGCGGGCCGTAGGACTCCAGCCAGGACACCTCGCTGCCCGCTTCGAGCGGGACGTGTTCCAGCTGGGTGCGGGCGAGGCCGGCCTGGATCTCGCAGTAGCCGCCGGTGCCCGGTTCGGTGAGCCACTCCTGCCATCGGCGACCGCCCGGCCCGGTGCCCCAGACGAACAGTTTCCGGCCGCGGAGCACGTCGGTGGACGTCTGCACCAGGCCGTGCCCGTCGGCGTCGAGGGCGGCGATCCAGCGGCGCCGGCCGTCCGGCACCTCGTAGAAGTAGTCGGCGGGGTACGTGCTGTTCGCCGGGTACGTACGGTCGATGCCGCCGTTCACGGGGACCGGTACGTTGCGCAGCCGGCGTTCGTAGCCGAAGTGCCAGGCGTCGTCGGCGGGGGCGAGGACGCGGCGGTCCTCGGGCACGGCGATGTTGGACCACCAGTACAGGGGCGCGGACCGCTCGTGGGGGTTGCGGACGCGGACGCCGACGTGGAGGAAGTCGGAGCCGTCGGGCAGCCACAGGTCGACCTGGAAGGGCAGGTCGCGCAGCCGTTCCCACTCCCACAGGCGCAGCATGTCGGTGCCGTCGGGTGCCGGGACGCGGGCGGCGTGCACGGGGCTGCAGGAGAGGGTGGTGTGGCCGGTGGCGCCGATGTTCCATTCGATGCCGCCGGAGTACCAGGCCCCGTTGAGGGCGAAGTCGGCGGGCTGGAACACCGGGTTGCGGTAGAGGAGTTCACGGCCGGTGGGCTTGTGGAAGAGGGAGGCGATCCGGCCGCCGAGTCCGGGCAGGACGGTGGCTTTGAGCCGGTCGTTCTCGATGACGAGGGTGTCGAGGGCGCGTGGGGCGCGGGTGCGGTCGTAGCCGTCACGGATGTGCACGGGGAGCAGGCTGTGCAGGGGTTCGTGGCCGACCTGCCGGGCCATGTCGCGCGGCAGGCCCTTCTTGTCGCGGTCCTCGACGCGGTGCGTCTCGTCGAGGGGCCGCAGCGGCGGCAGTGGATTGTCCTGGCCCAGCGGCGCGGCGGGCAGCGTCAGTACCTCGCGTCGGATCGTCGTCACGCTTCCCCATGGAAGCCGCTGGACGGCGAACTGGCCAGGGGCCCTGCCGACCGCGTTCACGCGCCGTCGCGCACCGGCATACCCCTCGTGCGCCCCTCACGCGCCGTGCGCATCTCAGCGGTGATCGCCCAGCGTTCGTGGTCGCGCCAGGCACCGTCGATGAACAGCATCTGCGGGGAGAAGCCCTCCAGGCGGAATCCGCAGGTGGCGGCCAGTGCGACCGACGCGGCGTTGGCGGGCTGGACGTTGATCTCCAGCCGGTGCAGCCGCATCGGGCCGAACGCGTGCCGCACCACCAGGTCCAGCCCCTCCTTCATCAGTCCCCGCCCGGCCGCGTGCGGGAAGGCCCCGTAGCCGAGGGCGCCGCTGAGGAAGGCACCGTGCACGATGTTGTTGATGGTGATGTACCCGGCGATGCCGCCGCCCTCCCGCTCGCACACCAGGAACCCGGCCCTGGTGGGGTCGTCGATCACCCGCCCCGCGTACGCGGTGTAGGCGGCCTGGTCCTGCGGCGGGAACAGCCACGGGTGGTGGAGCCCCCGGCTTTCCCGGGCGCGCGCCGTGAACTCGGCCCCGTCCGCGTACGTGAGGGAACGGATGCCCACCCGGGGGCCGGTGGCGAGGTAGGGGGAAAGGTCGTGCGGCACCTCGCCACCCTACGTCGCGCCTGCCGGGCTCACTCACCCGTTCGGCCCGCCGGGCCGACCACCGGCAGCCGCAGCACTCCGGTGTCGTCGTCCGGCGCGCCGGCCACGGTCACCGGTTTGATCCCGCGGTTCTGGCCGTACGCGTCGTCACTCGCGGCGATCACGAACCGCAACCGGTGGCCCCGGTCGTAGCGGTGCACCACGCCGGGCAGGGTCACGGTGAAGCCCTCCCGGACATCGGGCACCCTGACCGGTGCGACGAGCCGGTGCACGAGCGTGCGCGTGCCGTCGGGCGCCACGTCGTACAGCTTGGCGAACAGCACCAGCCGGTCCGCGTGATCACCGGAGTCCTGCGTGCGCCGGGCACTCGGCGAGGACACCTTCAGCCGGGCCGTGGGCGCACCCACCACGTCGAGGGCCCGCTCCAGCGGTGCGCTCGTCCAGGCCAGATGGGTGCTCGGCGTGTCGTACGGTGCCGGGTCGGGCAGCCCGAAAACGCGGGCGAGCGAGCTCTCCGAGTGGCTGGTCGGCACCGGCGCGTTGGTGTAGACGCGGCTGCCGCGCGTCACCTCGGTGCGACTGTCGACGAGTTCGCCGTCCCCGGACAGGTACAGCGCGCGGTTGAAGCCGGGCAGCCGGTCGGCGGTGGCGTACGCCCGGGAGGGGTCGGTGATCCAGTCGCGGCGGTAGGCGAAGGCGGGGCCGGTGTCGACGTCGGGCCGCGCCCACAGGTACCGGTCGAACCAGGCGAGGACACGGCGGCCGACATAGCTGGTCTCCAGGTTGCCCGCGGCGATGTTCAGCTCGCCGGTGGCGGGGTCGGTGAGGCCGCCGCTGTGGCCCCAGGACTGCCAGATCATGCTCGCGGGCGTGCCCTGCGCCGTGAGCGTCCGGTACGTCGCCGTCGCCTCGTTCAGGTTGAACAGCGTGTCCGCCTGCCCCTGGACCAGCAGCGTGGGCGCCTTCACCCGGCTCAGGTACGACACCGGCGACACGGCGCGCGCGTAGGCGAGCACCTCCTTGGTCTCGGCGGCCGGGTAGCGGCCCGAGCCGAGGAAGCGGAGCATGTCGCAGGCCGGGGTGACGAAGTGCAGGCAGACCACGGAGTTGATCCGCGAGGGGTCGAGGGCGTGCTCCCGCAGCAGCTGGCCCTCGCCCGCCAGGTAGAAACCGTTGGTCCACTGCCCTTTGAAGACGCCCGGCACGTCCTCGCCGCCCAGGGCGTTGTTCGGCGCCAGCGAGTACGCGAGGTCGTGCCAGGTGATCACGGGTACGAGAGCGTCGACGCGCCGGTCGACGGCGGCGGTCGCGAGCTGGACGGCCCCGCCGTAGGAACCGCCGATCATGCCGACGCGCGGGTCACCGGTCCGGTCCAGCGTGACGTAGTCCGCCCGGGTGCCGTCGTGGGCGGTGCGCCCGCCGCCGAGGAAGTCCACCAGCTGCGAGGCGGCCTCGCCGTCGATCGCCGGATCGTCCAGGGAGATGAGGCAGCCAGTGCGTCCGAAGCCGAGCCCGGAGTACACCAGGGTGACGTAGCCCCGCTCGGCGAAGGCCCTGCCGAGGGCGTCCGTCGACCCGTCGGACTTGCTGCCGCCGAAGCCGTTCGTGGCGAGGACGGCGGGCGCCGGATGGTCCCGGTCCACGCCGACGGGCCGGTAGAGGTCGGCGTCGACGGCGCAGGTACGGCCGCCCGCCTCGACGGTGAACGTCAGCGCGGTGACGGTGTACTCACCGCCCGCCGCGGCGGGCGCCGCCTGCGCGAGGGGCGCGGTGAGCGCGGCGCCGAGGAGGACCGCCAGGGCCGCACGGAATCCGGGCAGACGGGATCTGGGCACACGACGGGACACGGAGACCTCCACACTGAGGTGCACTGGGGACAGCCCGGCATACCGACCGGTAAGTACCGGTTGATGTCATGTTGTGCCAGGTGGCGGACCTCGTCAATCACCGTCGAAGGCGGTTTCTTGACGGTGGAGCAATCCTGTGGGCGACAAGGAGTCCCACCGAGCCGCCCAATGACGGGCAGTCAGAGCGGCTTCGGCCCGGGGCCCGACAAGCCGGTGCGGGCCGTCCCGGAGCCGGAGATCCCGCGACGGAACGCCGCCCGCGAGTCACCGGCGTCACGCGCGGGCGGCGTTGGTGTGGCGGTGCGGGCCAGAGCCGTTTGCCGACGCCACACCGCGTCCGGCGCCGACCCGCCCCTGCGCAGACCCACCTCCCTCAGCGCAACGCGGGTTCCTCCAGTGTCAGCGTCCCCGCGTCGGCGTCGAGTTCGGCCATCGCCCCGAAAGGCACGGTCAGCGCGCCCTCGCAGTGCCCGAACCCCATCTCCTCCGCCACCGGCACTCCGAGACCGCCGAGCCGGTCGGCGAGTATCGCGCGCACCTCGTCGTACGGGTCGCACTCCGCCCACGAGCCGAGGACGATTCCACGCACCCCGTCGAACCATCCGGCGCGCAGGAGCTGGGTGAGATAGCGGTCGAGCCGGTACGTCTCCTCGCCGGTGTCCTCCAGACAGAGCAGTCCACCGCTCGCCGAGGGCCGGGCGCGCGGGCCGCCCAGTTCGGCGGCGAGCAGGGACAGGCATCCGCCGAGCGTGACGCCGCGTGCCCGGCCGGGGACCAGAGAGCCGCCGCCGGAGGCGGGGGAGCGCATTGTCCGCACCGTCTCCGGCTCGAACAGGGTGGCTCTCAGATGCTCCTGCGCCCGTGCGCTCTTCACGAAGTCCAGGCCCGCCGTCATCGGCCCGTGCAGGGTGACGAGGCCGAGGCGGGTGGCGAACGCCTCGTGCAATGCGGTGATGTCGCTGAACCCGACGAACACCTTCGGTCCGGCCGCCCGCATCGCCTCCCAGTCGAGCAGGTCGGCCATGCGCTGCGCCCCGTACCCCCCGCGGGCGCACAGCACCGCGTCGACGGACGGATCGCACCAGGCGGCCTGGAGGTCGGCGGCACGGTCGGCGTCCGCGCCCGCCAGGTAGTCGAAGGTGCCGTGGCTGTCGAGCACATGGGGTGCCACGACCGGGTCGAGGTCCCATCCGCGCAGCACGTCGAGCCCGGCCCGGAGCCGCTCCTCGGGCACGGGCCCGCTGGGCGCGACGACGGCGACGCGGGCACCGGGGGCGAGTCGGCGTGGTCGGGCGAGTGGCTTCACGGGGTCAGCTCCAGGGTCGGGGCACCGGCCGGTTTCAGTCCGAACACCTGGGCGTACAGGGCGAGTTCGGCCTCCAGGGCGCGCACTATGGTGTCCGCGCGCCGGAAGCCGTGCCCCTCCCCCTCGAAGGTGAGGTACGCGTGCGGCACGCCGCGGCCCCGCATGCGGTCGAGGAACCGCTCGCACTGGGCGGGCGGGCAGATCACGTCGTCCAGGCCCTGGAGCACCACGAAGGGCGCGGTGATCCGGTCGGCGTGCGTGGCGGGCGACCGCTGTTCGTACCGCTCGGGCACCTCGGCGTAGGGCCCGATCAGGCTTTCCAGGTACTGCGACTCGAAGTCGTGGGTCTCCCCCGTGCCCCAGCCGGTGAGGTCGAGGACGGGGTAGATGATCGTGCCGCAGGCGTAGACGTCGGTGGTGGCGAGGGAGACGGCCGTCGTCCAGCCGCCGGCGCTGCCGCCCCGGATGGCGAGCCTGGCGCGGTCGGCGATGCCCTCGTCGGCGAGGGCGCGGGCCACGGCGGCGCAGTCCTCGACGTCGACGATTCCCCACTGCTCACGCAGCCGGTTGCGGTACTCCCGGCCGTATCCGGCGGAGCCGCCGTAGTTGACCTCGGCGACGCCGATGCCCCGGGAGGTGAAGTAGGTGATCTCCAGGTCGAGGACGAGCGGCGCGCGGCCGGTGGGCCCGCCGTGCGCCCACACGACGTACGGCGGCAGCTCCCCGTCGGGTGCCGCGCAGGAGGGGTGCAGCGGCGGGTAGAGGTGGGCGTGGATCTCGCGGCCGTCGGGTCCGGTGAAGGTCCGCTCGCTCGGCTCGGGATAGTGGGCGGGGTCCACCGGGTCGTGGTGCTCGGCGCCGATCACGCGGGTGCGGCCGGTGCGCGTGTCGAGTTCGACCACCTCGTACCCGGTGTGCGGGCTCGCCGCCACGGTGACGACCCGTTCGCCGTCGGCGCCGAGGGTGGGGGCGAACTCCGTCCAGGGTCCGGCCGCGTCGCACAGCTCGCCGGTCTCCGGGTCGAGGACGCCGAGCCTGGTGCCGCCGCGGCCGTGCAGGACGGCGATCGGGCCGCCCTCCAGCGGCGCGAACCAGCGCAGGCCGAGCTTCCACAGCGGCCCGCCGAACTCCTCCTCGCGTCGGCACAGCGGCTGCCCGTCGCGGTAGAGGTTCCACCAGCCGGTGCGGTCGCTCGCGTACAGCAGTGCGCCGTCGGCGGCCCAGTCGGTCTGCGCGACCGACTCGTCGGGACCGCCGGCGACGACGTCGGCCGGCCCGAACGTGCCGTCGGGGCGGACATCGGCGGTGAGCAGTTCGGTGCCGTCCCACGGCATGCGCGGATGGTCCCAGGCGAGCCAGGCCGCACGCCGCCCGTCGGGCGAGATCCTCGGGCCGCTGACGAACCGGTGGGTGCCGTCGGTGAGTTCCCGCACGGCGTCCCGGTCCTCGGCCGCCGAGCCGTCCAGCGGCACCGCGGCCAGGACCCGGCGCACGTCGGTGGGCGCCTCGCCGGTGAACTCCTCCAGCACGCACCACACCTCGCCGAGGTCCGGGCGGATCAGCGGCTCCGCCCAGCGCAGCCCGCCGCCCACCGGGGACACCGGGGTCAGCGGACGCGGCTCACCGCCCGGCTCGTACCGGTAGAGCCGCTGGTCGGCGAAGTTCGCGAACACCACGAGCGGCCCGTCCGCACCGGGGTGCGCGGCCCAGGGGTGGCCGCCGTACTCGATGACCCGGCTGCGCACGTTCCACGGCGCGGGCAGCAGCGACTCCTCCCTGCCGTCGGCGGTCCTGCGCACCAGGGTGCGCCGGCCGCCCTCGGACGGGCGGGGCGCGGTCCACCACACCTCGTCGCCGACGAAGCCCACGTACTCCGGCCGCCCGTCGTGCTCGGCGGCCAGGGCCGCCCCGACGGGCGAGGGCCACGCACCGTACGGCAGGATCTGCACGTTCTCCCCCAACTCCCGGCTCCTCACGGATCTCCTCCCGGCCGATCTTCGCTAGGCCGACCGCAGGAAGCGGTCGAGGACACGGACGCCGAACTGCAGGGCCTCCACGGGGACGCGCTCGTCGACGCCGTGGAAGAGGGCCTGGTAGTCGATGTCCTCGGGCAGCTTCAGCGGCGTGAAGCCGTAGCCGGTGATGCCGAGCCGCGCGAACTGCTTGGCGTCGGTGCCGCCGGACATGCAGAACGGCACCACGTGCCCCTCCGGCGCGAACTCCTCCAGGGCCGTCCGCATCCTGGCGAACGTCGGCGAGTCGACCGGTGCCTGCAGCGCCACCTCGCGGTGGTGGAACTCCCAGTCGACGTCCGGCCCGGTGAGCCGGTCGAGCGTGGCCCGGAACTCGTCCTCGCCACCGGGCAGGAACCGCCCGTCCACGTACGCCACGGCCTCGGCCGGGATCACGTTGACCTTGTAGCCGGCGCTCAGCATGGTCGGGTTGGCGCTGTTGCGGACCGTGGCCTCGACGAGCTTGGCGGCGGGTCCCAGCTTGCCGAGCAGTCCGTCGATGTCCTCCAGGTCGGGGTCCGTGCCGTACAGCGCGGCCAGTTCGGTGAGGGCGGCGCGCACGGTCGGGGTCAGACGGAGCGGCCACTCGTGCGCGCCGATGCGGGTGATGGCCTCCGCGAGCCGCGACACCGCGTTCTCCCGGTTCACCTTGGAGCCGTGTCCGGCCCGCCCGCGCGCGGTGAGCTTCATCCAGCCCGTGCCGCGCTCGCCCGCGCCGATCGGATAGATCTGCCGGCCCTCGCCGTCGTGGAAGGTGTACGCCCCGGACTCGCTGATGCCTTCCGTGCAGCCCTCGAACAGGTGGGCGTGCCGGTCGGCGAGGTATCCGGCGCCGTCGGCGGCACTGTCCTCCTCGTCCGCGGTGAACGCGATCACGATGTCCCGCCGGGGGCGCACGCCCTGCCGTTCCCAGGCGCGCACGACGGCGAGGATCATCGCGTCCATGTTCTTCATGTCGACGGCGCCGCGCCCCCACACGACCCCGTCGCGGATCTCCCCGGAGAACGGGTGGACGCTCCAGTCGTCGGCCTGGGCCGGGACCACGTCCAGATGACCGTGCAGCAGCAGGGCGTCGGCGGACGGGTCGGTGCCCTCGATACGCGCGACGACGTTGGTCCGGCCCGGGGTGCGCTCCAGCAGCACCGGGTCCAGGCCCGCCTCGGTGAGCCGGGCCGCCGCGTACTCGGCGGCGGGGCGCTCGCGACAGTCGCCGCCGCCGCGGTTGGTGGTGTCGATGCGGATGAGCTCGGACGTGAACGTCACGACCTCGTCCATCGCCTGCGCGTCAGCCATACTGCTCCTCCACCGCAGCGGAGACGATCGTGGTGACCGCCTTGAACGTGCGGATGCCCTCGTACATGGTGTCGTTGGTGTAGGCGACCTTCCGCTCCGCGACGCGGGCGACGCCCGGCACCACGGTGGCGGCCATCGCCAGATGTTCCGCGTCGAACTCGAGCGCGATGGTGAACGGTCCTCCGGCGACGGGTTCGTGCCGCACGGCCAGGGCCGCCGCCTGCTTGGCCGCCGCGCGGATGTCCGCGGCCGTTCTGGACGGGGTCCGGCACACGGCCGCGTAGCGCGACACGTGGTCCTTGACGGCCACCTTGAGGGCCTCCGGCGCGTATCCGAGCGCGTCCTCGCAGGCCACGTCGTCACCGGTGACGAGGACGACCGGCACCCCGTACTCGGCGACCACGTGCGCGTTGAGCAGGCCCTCGCTCGCCCGGACGTCGTTCAGCCACACTCCCGTGATGGAGTTCGCGAGGTAGGTGTGGGCGAGGACGCCCTCCATGCCCGCGCCCGCGTGGTAGCCGACGAAGGCGATGCCGTCCACGTCGTCGTGCTGCACGCCCTCCACCATGGACAGGGACTTGTGCCGTCCGGTGAGCATCTGGGCGCGCTCGTCGAGCTGCTCGAGCAGCAGGTTGCGCATGGTCCAGTGCGCCTCGTTGATCAGCACCTCGTCGGCACCGCCGTCCAGGAAACCGAGCACGGCGGCGTTGACGTCCGAGGTGAACATCGAACGGCACCGCTCCCACTGCGGGGTGCCCGGCAGCACGTCGGCGGGCCAGGTCACGCCGGTGGCGCCCTCCATGTCGGCGCTGATGAGGATCTTCATGCCGCCTCACGCTACGCGGTCGCGGCGAATCCCTGCCAGGCCTGTGGAAAACTCTCACCGGCCCAGACCAATGGCGGTCCGCGGCGCGGCGGCCGTGCCCCGGTGTCAGCAGGTCAGCGGCCGGTCAGCCCGCGGACCGGCCGGTCACCAGCCAGCGCGACGGCACTTCGAGTCGGGTGCCGTCCGGCCCGTACTCGGTCGTCTTCAGGGGAAGTTCCCCGGCGGCCAGGACGGTCAGACCGGCCGAACGCAGGAACTCCGGCATCTCGTCGTCGGCCATCGCGCCGGGCGTGATGCCGTGCCGCAGCACCGGCGCCAGCTTCGCCGGCGGCCCCCCGGGAGCCTCGGCCAGGCCGAGCAGTACCGCCTCGGCCGCCCGGGAGGGCTCGATGACGAAGGCCCGCCCGTGCTCGCCGATCAGCGCGGCGAGGCCGTCCACGAAGGACTGCCGGTCGTCGGGCTCGCTCTGGTGCAGGACGCCCCGGACGTAGACGTTGGCCTCTCCGAGGTCCCCGCGCAGCGCGTCCGTCTCCGTCTTCTCGGCGGCGTCCACGACCCGGTAGGACGCCTGCCCGCCGGGGTCGGCGCGCCGGGCGTGCCCGAGTGCGGCGGTGGAGAGGTCGACGCCGAGGACACGCGGGAAACGGTCGGCGAGGAACCGGGTCTGGGTGCCGTTGCCGCAGCCGAGGTCCACCATCGGCAGGCCGGGATCGGGCAGGTACGGCTCGAACAGGGCCAGGTGCGGAGCCGAGGTCAGCACCGGTTCGGCGTCCCAGAAGACGGCACCCTGCTCGCCGGACGCCTCGCTCCAGAAGCTCTCCCAGGACTGGCGGTACCGACTCGTCACGCTCATGTCCAACTCCCGGGGTGCAACGGCGACCGCCAAAACCGACGGGCAGGTATGGTTTACCGCGCCGCGGTCGCCGCCGACAAGCACCCGGCGCATTCCTTTGCGCCTCCTTCGACCCCGACGTGCGCCCCCACGCGCCCCCATGAGCCTCAGAGCGCCCTCACACGCCAACACGCCCACCGGCTGGTGCCACACGCCGGCGGGGCGAGGGCGCTGACCACGTCCGGCCCCGTCTCAGGTGAGGTCGCCCCAGTTCTCGTGCCCGAGTTGCAGATCGCGTTCGGCGCGGTCGCCGCCGGCCACCTGCAGGACGGTCGCCACCGGCGGGTATCCCGCCGCGATGACGGTGTAGTCGCCGGACGACAGGTCGACGAACCGGAACGTTCCGTCGGGTCCGGTGCACAGGGTGTCCACGACGTTGCCCGCCGCGTCGAGCAGCGTCACGCGCGCGTCCTCGACGGCCCGCCCGGCGGTCGCCCGCACGGTGCCGCGCAGCACGGCCCCGCCGGCGAGCTCGACGTCCTGGCGGGTCTCCCGGGCGGCCTGCACGCCGACGGGCAGCGCGGCCGGGCGGAAGGCGGGCGCGCTCGCGGCGAGGGTGTACTCGCCGGCCACCAGGTCGGTCATGACGTAGCTGCCGTCACGTCCGCTGCGGGTGCTCGCGACGACCTCGCCGCGCGCATTGGTGAGGGTGACCGCGGCGTCCCGTACGGGCGCGCCGTCTGCGGTGACGACGCTGCCGGCGAGGCGCCCGGCGCCGCCGAGGACCACGTCGAGCTCGACGGGCCGTTCACCGACGGTCACCGAGACGGCCTGCGGCTGGTGGCCGCCCGCCGCGGCGATCAGGACGTACGTCCCGGAGCCGGGCGTGGCGAGCGCGTACCGGCCGTCGTCGCCGCTGGCGCCCCGGCCGATCTGCTGTCCGCCGGCGTCGATGAGGGTGAGCGCCGCGCGCGGTACGGCGCTGCCGTCGGGGTGCTGCACGGTGCCGCACACGGGGATGCCGCCGGTGTGGGGCGAACGGGCCCGTGGAACGGCGGTGCTGTTCAGCGGTCCGGTCGTGGGGTCGGGGACGGGGGAGCCGTGGGACGGTGCGGTGTTCAACAGGGGGGTCTCCTTGAGGAAGAAGGCGATGAGCAGGCCCAGGACGAGCACCGGCACCAGGTAGAGGAAGATTCGGGGCATGGTCTCGGCGTAGGCCCGGACGTAGCCGTCGCGCAGCGCCGGGGGCAGGGCGTGGACGGCCTCCGGGGTGATCGACTCGGGGCCGGGCAGGGTGCCGCCCGCGCCTGTGGGGGCGTGTGCGCGCAGCGCGTCGGCGAGCCGGTCGGCGAAGAGCGTGCCGAGGACGGCGGCGCCGGCACTGCCGCCGATCTGCCAGAAGCAGGTGGTGACGCCGGTGGCGGTGCCCAGGTCGGCGGGGCGTACGGAGTTCTGCACGGCGAGGGTCAGGACGGGGATCACCATGCCGATGCCGGCGCCGAGGACGACCATCCAGACGCTGTAGTGCAGTCGGGGCGTGTCCGCGTCGAGGTGGGACAGCAGCCACATGCCGACGGCACAGAGGGAGCCGCCGAGGACCGGCAGGGCCCGGTACCTGCCGGTGTGGCTGATGAGGCGTCCGGAGACGATCGAGGCACCGACGATGCCGCCCGTCATCGGCAGCATCAGCAACCCGGACTCGGTGGCGGACACCCCGTCGACCACCTGGAGGAAGGCCGGCAGACAGCCGGTGGCGCCGAACAGGGCGACGCCGGCGACGAGGCCGACCAGCGCGGTGACGCGGAAGACGGAGTCCTTGAACAGCCGGGGCGGGATCAGGGGTTCGGCGGCGAAGCGCTCGGCGACGAGGAACAGGGCCGTGGCGGCGAGGGCGCCCGCGCCGAGACCGAGGACGAGCCGGGAGTCCCAGGCGTACTCGGTGCCGCCCCAGCTGGTGAGCAGCACCAGGCAGGTGGAGGCGGCCGCCAGCAGCAGGGTGCCGAGGACGTCGAAGCGGGCCGGGGCCGTGGGCCTGGGCAGTTTCAGGACGACGGCGACTACGGCCATGGCGAGCAGACCGAAAGGGACGTTGACGTAGAAACACCAGCGCCAGGAGAGGTGGTCCGTGAAGTAGCCGCCGAGCAGCGGTCCCGCGGCGGACGCGAGACCGAACGCGGCGCCGATCAGCCCCAGGTACCGGCCGCGCCGCCGGGCCGGGACGAGGTCCGCGACGATCGCCTGTACGCCGCTCACGAGGCCGCCCGCCCCCACGCCCTCCACCGCGCGGAAGGCGATCAGCTGGTCCATGCTCCGGGCGCGGCCCGCGAGCGCGGAGCCGACGACGAAGACCGCGACGGCGAACTGGAAGACACCTTTGCGGCCGAGGAGGTCGCCGAGCTTGCCGTAGACCGGCAGGCCGACGGCGGCCGTGAGCAGGTAGGCGGTGATCGTCCAGGACACCTTGTCCGGGCCGTGCAGCTCGCGGGCGATCTCCGGGAGCGCGGTGGCGACGATCATCTGCTCCAGGGCGGCCGGGAGCAGCGCGAGCATCAGCCCGAGAAAGACCAACCGCACGCGGCGGGGGCCCGGTTGGGCGGACGACCGCGAGGGTGTCGCGCGGGCCGCCGGGGGGTCCGGGGGTGGCGCGACGGCCGGTTCGTCCTGCACCGGAGTGATCCCGCCCACGTACCGCTCCCCTCGCCGCACTGCCGCACAATTCCCGCGCAAAGCGACAACTGGGAGCGCATGCGGCGAGTTACGGCACAGGCCCGGCCGAAAGGGAAGTCACTCGATCCGGTGAACGCGCCTGTGCGTGGAGGGTCGTTGGCGCCGCGCTGAAAAGAGAGAACCGGATACGCGCGGGGCGGCGCGCGTGGTTCTCTGCGCACGGGAGCGGCGGCCCCGTCCGTCGGACCCGTTCCCGGGACCCCCGCAGGACGGGGCGCCGCCACGCGCGCGTGGTCCTACTTCTCGACCTCGGTGGCGAGCTTGGCGAGCAACTCGTCGTAGATACGGCCGAGGCCCTTCGGCGCGAACGTCCTCTCGAAGAAGCCGCCGATGCCGCCGGCGCCCGTCCAGGTCGTGGTCACGACGACGCGGGACCTGCCCTCGCCCGCCGGGGTGACCCGCCAGGTGGTGACCATGGAGGAGTTGCGGTCCTTCTCGACGAGCTCGCCGTCGGTGGGCTCGGTGACGTCCAGCAGACAGTCGCGGACGCGCTTGCTGGTGGCCTGGAGCTTCCAGTGGACGACGGTGCCCTCGCCGTCCCCGCCCTCGCGGACCTCGTACTCGCTGAAGTGCCCGGGCAGGAGCTTCTCGCGCGCGCCGCTGTAGTCGGCGAGCGTGTCGAACACCGTCTCCGCGTCCGCCGCGACGATCCGCTCCGTAGTGGCCTCGACCTGCGCCATCGACTTCCTCCAGCACCTGGGTTCTCGGGGTCGGAAGCCAGCCAATCACCCCGTCGCCCGCCCGCCCAAATCGGGGGTGCCGGCCACGGCCGGAAGTGATCGGAAAGCACCGCCGCACGATCAAGGGAACATGTGTTCTATTCTGTGTCCAGTGCTACCGAGGAGGCCGCCATGCGCTGGGAGAACCTCACTGCCGAGTCCGGCACCACCGAGCACGGCCGGGCCGACGCCGCCCTGTTCGGCGCGGACGCGGTGACCACCCGCACCTTCGACACCCCCGAATTCGCGGGCATCACGTTCCACGAGGTGCGGGCCCGCTCGGTCCTGAACCGGGTGCCGGGGGCCTCCCGCATGCCGTTCGAATGGACGGTCAACCCTTACCGCGGTTGCTCCCACGCGTGCGTGTACTGCTTCGCCCGCAAGACGCACAGCTATCTGGACCTCGACACCGGCATCGGTTTCGACACGCAGATCGTGGTCAAGGTGAACGCGCCCGAGGTGCTGCGCCGCCAGTTGTCGTCGCGGCGCTGGCAGGGCGAACACGTCGCGATGGGCACGAACGTCGACTGCTACCAGCGCGCCGAGGGCCGCTACCGCCTGATGCCGGGCATCATCGGCGCCCTGCGCGATCACGCCAACCCCTTCTCGATCCTCACCAAGGGCACGCTGATCCTGCGGGACCTGGACCTGCTGACGCAGGCGGCCGAGGTGACGGACGTCGGCATCTCCGTGTCGGTGGGCTTCACGGACACCGAGCTGTGGCGCACCGTCGAGCCGGGCACCCCCGCCCCGGAACGCCGCCTGGACGTCGTACGGGCCCTGAGTGAGCGCGGCATCGGCTGCGGCGTCCTGATGGCGCCGGTGATCCCGTTCCTGAGCGACGAGCCCGGCCAACTCCGGGCCACGGTCCGGGCGATCGCGGCGGCGGGCGCCACGTCGGTGACGCCGCTCGCGCTGCATCTGCGGCCGGGCGCCCGCGAGTGGTTCGTGGCCTGGCTCGGCCGGCACCACCCGCATCTGGTGCGCCGCTACGAGCGGCTGTACGCGGACGGCGCGTACGCCCCGAAGTGGTACCAGCGCCGGATCACGCGTCAGGTCCACGACCTGGCACAGGAGTACGGCATCGGCCCCGCGCGGGCGGGGATGCCGCGCAGGATCCGGGAGCCCGGGCCGGAGCCCCGGCCGACCGCACCTCCGGCGTTGACCCAACCCACGCAGCTCACGCTCATGTGACGGGCATCCGGGCGCATCCGCGATCCGATCGGGTCATTCATGGGCACGGGGCGTTCCGCGGAAGTCGCATTCCGGGACGATGCGGCAAGGACCGTGAACCTCTCGGTCCGGCACCCTCCGTCCTGGGAGGCCCCACATGAAGAACCGTGCAGCCGTGCTGTGCGGCGCCGCCGTCATCGCGGCCGGAAGCGTGACGGCCGCTCCGGCCGAGGCGCACACCCCGCGCTCCGCGCCGGCCACCTCCGCCGCGGAGCTCGCCTGGAAGACCTGCGGAACCGGAGGCCACCCGGCTTTGCAGTGCGCGTCCCTGAAGGTGCCGCTGGACCACGCCGACCCGCGGGGGCGGCAGATCACCCTGGCGCTGTCCCGGATCCCGCACACGGCGAAGACGTACCAGGGCCCGCTGCTGGTCAACCCCGGCGGTCCCGGTGGCAGCGGCCGCACCCTGGCCGGGTTCGTGGCCTCCGCACTGCCCGGGGCGGTTGCCGCGCAGTACGACGTCATCGGCTTCGACCCGCGCGGGGTGGGCGCGAGCACGCCCGCCCTGGACTGCCGGCCCGGCCACTTCGACGCGGTCCGCCCGGACTCGGTGCCGAGCGCCCGCGCCCCGAAGGCCAACATCACGCGCGCGAAGGCGTTCGCGGCGGCCTGCGGCGAGAAGTACGCGGACCTGCTGCCGCACATCGACACGGTCAGCGCCGTACGCGACATGGACGCGATCCGCGCGGCACTGGGCGCCCGGCGGATCAACTACTTCGGCTACTCATACGGCACCTACCTCGGCGCGGTCTACGGCAGGCTCTTCCCGGAGCGGGTACGGCGCATGGTCCTGGACTCGGTCGTCGACCCGCGGGGCGTCTGGTACGAGGACAACCTCACCCAGGACTACGCCTTCGACGACCGGCACCGCGCCTTCCTCGCGTGGGTCGCCCGGCACGACGCCGCCTACCGGCTGGGCAAGGACCCGGCCGCGGTCGAGGCCGAGTGGTACGCGATGCGGGCCGCGCTCGCGAAGAACCCCGCCGGCGGCAGGGTGGGCGCCTCCGAACTGGAGGACACCTACCTGCCGGGCGGCTACTACAACGGCTACTGGCCCTACCTCGCCGAGGCGTTCGCGGCGTACGTGAACGACGAGGACACCGGGCCGCTGGTCGAGGCGTACGAGGACTTCGGCGCCGTCGGCGCCGCCGGGGACAACGGCTACAGCGTCTATGCGGCGGTGCAGTGCCGTGACGCTCCCTGGCCGCGCGACTGGGGGAAGTGGCGCGCGGACAACCGGGCGGTGCACGCCAAGGCGCCCTTCATGACCTGGAACAACGCGTGGTACAACGCGCCGTGCGCGTTCTGGCCGACGCCGTCACGGCGACCGGTGGACGTCACCACTCACGACCTCCCGCCGGTCCTGCTGTTCCAGGCGACGAACGACGCGGCCACGCCGTACGAGGGCGGCGTGACGATGCGTCACCGGCTCGCCGGGTCGAGTCTGGTGGTCGAGGACGGCGGCGGCAACCACGGGGTCACGCTCAGCGGGAACGCCTGCCTGGACAAGCACCTCGCCGCGTACCTGACCGACGGCAGGGTGCCGCGCGGCACGGGTGAGGCGGACGCGGTGTGCGAGGCGCTCCCCGACCCGCAGCCGCTGACGTCCGGGGCGGCGGCGAGCACGGCCCGTGGCTCGGTCCTGCACGGGCTGCTGGGCTTTCGCGGCTGATACGCGGCCGAGGCGGAGTGCGGGAGGCTCCGGGGGCGGGGCCGGGACGACGGCCGTCCGGCTCCGCCGCCGGGCCGCGACCACCTCGTCCGCCCGGGCGCCCTCCCGGACGTCGCGGCGTACGCCTCCCCCCGGCTGCCCCCTCATCGCGGACCGGGCCGCCGCCGGCCTCGTCACCGCTGTCGCGGAATGCGTCGCAGCGCGCGTGTCGCCGCCTCCGCGAGACGCGGGTGGGCCAGGGACTCGTCGAGGACGCGGCCGGCGCGCGGGTCGGCCAGCGCACCCAGGCCCTCGATACAGGCCAGGGCCACCCGGTAGTAGGGGTCGTGCGGGCTCAGGCGTCGTTCCAGGGCGGTGATCAGGGCCGGGGCGGACTCCGGGGCGCGCAGTTCGGCCAGGAGGCGGACGGGGTGCAGGGCGTAGGCGACGCGCAGTTCGTTGGTGGCGAGCGCGGCGGCGGCGCGGGGGGTGCGGGGGTCGCCGAGACGGGCGAGGGCGTACGCGGCGGATGCGCAGCGCGGCGGGTCGCGGTGGTTGAGGAGCAGGATCAGCGTCTCGAAGGCGCGGCGGTCGCCGGCGAGGCCGAGCCGGAAGGCGGCCAGTTCCCGGGCCCACAGGGGGTGGCCGGGCCGGGTCAGGGCCGTGGCCAGTTCGTCGTGGTCCTCGGTCGCGGTCAGGTGGCGGAAGGTTTCGGTCGCCCCGGACTCCCTCCGTAAGCGTTCCGTGAGTGATCGCAACTCTTCGTCCATGGCTCCGAGGGTAGGACGGCCGTCGGCGGGGACGCACATCACGACACGGGGGCTGGCGCGCTCGTTACCCGCGAGTTAAGCTCAGACGAGCGAGTTACCCCCTCGCGTTTTCCTCACGACGGTTTGGTGACGCAGCCGTCGGGAGAGCTGTCGGTTCGGTACTGACGTACCGGTACGGCTCGGCCCCGGGACAGGGCCGGTCGGATTTCACCGTTCGCCGGGCATGCGCGTCGCCCGGGGCGACGGCACCGGGCGTGTGCGCATGCAGCCCGGCAACACCCGCACTCCTCAACGCACCGGTGCGCCTTCGAGGCGCCCCCGGTCGCGCTCCCCGTCGTCACCCTCATTCCTGGAGTCCCGCGATGGCCACTCCCCTGTCCGACACCCCTCTGTCCCCCCTGCGGACCATCGCCGTCGTCGGCCTCGGCACCATGGGCACCGGCATCGCCGAGGTCCTCGCCAAGGCCGGCCGGACGGTCCTCGGCATCGACGTCAGCGAGGCCCAGGCCGCCAGGTGCGTCGCCGCCCTGGAGGCCTCCACCGCCCGCGCCGTCCGACGCGGGCGGCTCTCCGAGCAGGACCGCGCCGATCTCCTCGCCCGGGTCGGCACCTCCACCGACCTGCGCGCGGCGGCCGACGCCGATCTGGTGATCGAGGTGGCGCCGGAGTCGTACGAGATCAAGCAGCAGATCTTCCGGGAACTGGACGGGATCGTGCGTCCCGGCACCCTGCTGGCGACCGGCACCAACGCCCTGTCCGTCACGCGCCTGGCCGCCGACTCCGCCCGCCCCGAGCGCGTGCTCGGCATGCACTTCTTCAATCCGGCGCCCGCGATGAAGCTGGTCGAGGTCGTCTCGTCGGTGCTGACCGCGCCGGCCGCCGTCGCCGCCGTGACCGACCTCGCCCTCGACCTGGGCAAGGAGCCCGTCGCGGTCGGCGACCGGCCCGGTTTCGTCGCCGACGGGCTGCTGTTCGGCTACCTCAACCAGGCCGCCGCGATGTACGAGGCGAGCTATGCCTCCCGCGAGGACATCGACGCCGCGATGCGGCTGGGCTGCGGGCTGCCGATGGGCCCGCTGGCACTGCTGGACCTGATCGGCGTCGACACCGCCCGCACGGTCCTGGAGGCCATGTACACCGAGTCCCGCGACCGGCTGCACGCCCCGGCCCCGATCCTGAAGCAGCTCAGCGAGGCGGGTCTGACGGGCCGCAAGGCGGGGCGCGGTTTCTACACGTACGAGGGGCCGGGCGGCGCCACCGTCGTGCCGGACGCCCTCACCCCGGCCGGGGACGCCGCGTCGGCCGCCGGCCGGACGGTCCGCTCGGTCGGGGTCGCCGGTTCCGGCACGATGGCCTCCGGTATCGCCGAGGTCTTCGCGAAGGCCGGCTACGAGGTCGTGCTCGCGGCCCGCAGCGCGGAGAAGGCGCAGACCGCGAAGGCGCGCATCGGCACGTCGCTGACCCGCTCCGTGGACAAGGGCCGGATGACCGCCGAGACGGCCGCGCGGACGCTGGAGCGGATCACCCCGACGGGCAGCTACGACGACTTCGCCGACGTGGACCTGGCCGTGGAGGCGGTCGCGGAGGACCTGGAGGTCAAGCGGCAGCTGTTCGCGGCGCTGGACAAGGTCTGCAAGCCGGGCGCCGTGCTGGCCACGACGACCTCGTCCCTGCCGGTCGTCGCCTGTGCCCGCGCCACCTCGCGCCCGCAGGACGTGATCGGCATGCACTTCTTCAACCCGGCGCCCGCGATGAAACTGGTCGAGGTGGTCCGCACGGTGCTCACCGCCGACGACGTCCACGCGACGGTCCGCGAGGTGTGCACGCGGATCGGGAAGCACGCGGTGGACTGCGGGGACCGGGCGGGCTTCATCGTGAACGCGCTGCTCTTCCCGTACCTGAACAACGCGATCAAGATGGTGCAGGAGCACTACGCGTCCCTGGACGACATCGACGCGGCGATGAAGCTGGGCGGCGGCTACCCCATGGGCCCCTTCGAGCTGCTGGACGTGGTCGGTCTGGACGTCTCGCTGGCCATCGAGAAGGTCCTGCACCGCGAGTTCCGTGACCCGGGGCTCGCCCCGGCGCCGCTGCTGGAGCACCTGGTGGCCGCGGGCTGCCTCGGCCGCAAGACGGGCCGGGGCTTCCGCGAGTATGCCCGCCGCTGAGCGGCACGGCGACCGGTCCGGGCCGGGCGAGGACTGGGGCGGACTGCTGGGTCCCACCGGGTTCCCCCCGTCCCCGGCGGAGGGGGGGAACCCCGCGCCCGCGCAGGGGGCTGCGCGCATGCAGTACGTTCGGGGCATGTCCCAGCCCGCCAAGTCCTCACGTACACCAGCCACGTCCGACGTGCCGGAGAGCGCCGCCGGCAGCCGCGCCGCCGCCCAACGGCTCAAGATGCGCCGGGAGCTGGCGGCCGCGGCGATGGAGCTGTTCGCGACCAAGGGGTACGAGGCGACCACCGTCGACGAGATCGCGGCCCGGGCCGGGGTCGCCCGCCGTACGTTCTTCCGCCACTTCCGGTCCAAGGAAGAGGCCATCTTCCCCGATCACGACGACACCCTGGTGCGTGCGGAGGCGGTTCTCAACGCGGCGCCCGCGCACGAGCATCCGCTCGACACCGTGTGCCGGGGCATCAAGGAAGTCATGAAGATGTACGCGGGGCGCCCGGAGATCTCGGTCGCCCGCTACAAGCTGACGCGTGAGGTGCCCACGCTGCGCGAGGCGGAGATCGCGTCGGTGGCGCGCTACGAGCGCCTGTTCACCCGCTATCTCCTCGGCCACTTCGACGAGCACGCGCACGACGACGACGCCAACGACGACCCGCTGCTGGCCGAGGTCGCCGCCTCCGCGGTCGTCACCGCCCACAACCACGTCCTGCGGCGCTGGCTGCGGGCCGGCGGCCAGGGCGACGTGGAGGCCCAGCTCGACCACGCCTTCGCGATCGTCCGCAAGACGTTCGGTACGGGCATCGGGGCGGGCCGCAGCGGCGCGCCCCGCCAGACTCCGGCCACCTCCTCCGTGCGGGGCGAGGTGCTGGTGACGGTCGCTCGGACCGACGCGCCGCTCGACGAGGTCATGCGGACCATCGAGGAGGCTCTCAAGGCCCGCTGAGCCCTTCCGCCGGGCACCGGCGCAGGTAGGGCGGATGTGAGGACGGCCACCCCATCGGGGTGGCCGTTTTGGCATGTCGGCCCGCTTTTGCCGCATTCATTCATCGCCATGCGACACCATACGATCGATCATCGCTCGTTTGTCACGTAAAGATTTCATCTGAGAACAAGCTCTGGCACTCAGTGCCTTGTCAGCTGACACGCGGTGTCATACCTTGAAGGGGTCCGGGCGCCTGTCCCAGTGGGCCCACCGCCTGCACGCGTTCCGGACGCCTGCGTCACAGGCAACCTCCCGCGCCGACCAAGCGCTGCCGAACAGCACCATCGGCCGAACCGACGGCACACCCGGAACCCCCGCAGCACCGACGTAACCCTCAGCGCCCCTCCCTCAGGACGCTCACCGCCGGAGGCAACACCGTGACCGTGAAGGACATCCTCGACGCGATCCAGTCGCCCGACTCCACGCCGGCCGACTTCGCCGCCCTGCCCCTGCCCGAGTCGTACCGCGCGATCACCGTGCACAAGGACGAGACGGAGATGTTCGCGGGCATGTCCACCCGCGAGAAGGACCCGCGCAAGTCGCTCCACCTCGACGACGTGCCGGTGCCCGAACTGGGCCCGGGTGAGGCTCTGGTGGCCGTGATGGCCTCCTCGGTCAACTACAACTCGGTCTGGACCTCGATCTTCGAGCCGCTGTCCACGTTCGGCTTCCTGGAGCGTTACGGCCGCTCCAACGACCTGGCCAAGCGCCACGACCTGCCGTACCACGTCATCGGCTCCGACCTCGCGGGCGTCGTGCTGCGCACCGGCCCCGGTGTCAACGCCTGGCGGCCCGGCGACGAGGTCGTGGCGCACTGCCTGTCCGTCGAGCTGGAGTCCAGCGACGGCCACAACGACACGATGCTCGACCCGGAGCAGCGCATCTGGGGCTTCGAGACGAACTTCGGCGGCCTCGCGGAGATCGCGCTCGTCAAGTCCAACCAGCTGATGCCCAAGCCCCAGCACCTCAGCTGGGAGGAGGCCGCCGCCCCCGGGCTGGTCAACTCCACCGCCTACCGGCAGCTCGTCTCCGCCAACGGCGCGCAGATGAAGCAGGGCGACAACGTCCTGATCTGGGGCGCGAGCGGCGGCCTCGGCTCGTACGCCACGCAGTTCGCCCTGGCCGGCGGCGCCACCCCGATCTGTGTCGTCTCCAGCGAGCAGAAGGCCGAGATCTGCCGGAAGATGGGCGCCGAGCTGATCATCGACCGCTCGGCCGAGGACTACCGGTTCTGGAAGGACGAGAACACCCAGGACCCCAGGGAGTGGAAGCGCTTCGGCAAGCGCATCCGCGAGCTGACCGGCGGCGAGGACGTCGACATCGTCTTCGAGCACCCCGGCAGGGAGACCTTCGGCGCGTCCGTGTTCGTCACCCGCAAGGGCGGCACCATCGTCACCTGCGCCTCCACCTCGGGCTACATGCACCAGTACGACAACCGCTACCTGTGGATGTCCCTGAAGCGCATCATCGGCTCGCACTTCGCCAACTACCGCGAGGCCTGGGAGGCCAACCGGCTGCTGGCCAAGGGCAAGATCCACCCGACGCTGTCCAGGGTGTACTCCCTCGAGGACACCGGGCAGGCCGCGTACGACGTGCACCGCAACCTCCACCAGGGCAAGGTCGGCGTGCTGTGCCTGGCCCCCGAGGAGGGCCTGGGCGTGCGCGACGAGGAGATGCGCGCCCAGCACGTCGACGCCATCAACCGCTTCCGGAACATCTGAGGACGCCGCGCATGAGTGAGCGTCAGCCCGCCGGGAAGCGGGCGGAAAAGGACCGGCCGTGGCTGATGCGGACGTACGCCGGTCACTCCACGGCCGAGGCGTCCAACGAGCTGTACCGGCGCAATCTCGCCAAGGGCCAGACCGGTCTGTCGGTCGCGTTCGACCTGCCGACGCAGACCGGCTACGACTCCGACCACATCCTCGCCCGCGGCGAGGTCGGCCGGGTCGGCGTGCCGGTGGCGCACCTCGGGGACATGCGGCGGCTGTTCCAGGACATCCCCCTGGAGCAGATGAACACGTCCATGACGATCAACGCCACGGCCATGTGGCTGCTGGCGCTCTACCAGGTCGTCGCCGAGGAGCAGGGCGCGGACCTCACCAAGCTCCAGGGGACGACGCAGAACGACATCGTGAAGGAGTACCTGTCACGGGGGACGCACGTCTTCCCGCCGGTTCCCTCCCTCCGTCTGACGACGGACATGATCGCGTACACGGTCTCCCACCTGCCCAAATGGAACCCGATCAACATCTGCAGCTACCACCTGCAGGAGGCGGGCGCCACGCCGGTGCAGGAGATCGCGTACGCGATGTCCACCGCCATCGCCGTGCTGGACGCGGTGCGCGACAGCGGGCAGGTGCCCGAGGAACGCATGGGCGACGTCGTCGGCCGCATCTCGTTCTTCGTGAACGCGGGCGTCCGCTTCGTCGAGGAGATGTGCAAGATGCGCGCCTTCGGCCGCATCTGGGACCGCGTCACGCGCGAGCGGTACGGCATCGAGAACCCCAGGCACCGCCGCTTCCGCTACGGCGTGCAGGTCAACTCCCTCGGCCTGACCGAGGCGCAGCCCGAGAACAACGTCCAGCGGATCGTGCTTGAGATGCTCGCCGTGACGCTCTCCAAGGACGCCCGCGCGCGTGCCGTGCAACTGCCGGCCTGGAACGAGGCCCTCGGCCTGCCGCGCCCCTGGGACCAGCAGTGGTCCCTGCGCATCCAGCAGGTCCTGGCCTACGAGAGCGACCTGCTGGAGTACGGCGACATCTTCGAGGGCTCGACGGTGATCGAGGCGAAGGTGGAGGAGCTGGTCGCCGAGTCCCTCACGGAGATCGAGCGGATCCAGGACATGGGCGGCGCGATGGCCGCCGTCGAGTCGGGCTACCTCAAGTCGCAGCTGGTCGCCTCGCACGCGGAGCGCCGGGCGCGGATCGAATCCGGCCAGGAGAAGATCGTCGGCGTCAACGTCTTCGAGGGCACCGAGCCGAACCCGCTGACCGCCGACCTGGACACCGCGATCCAGACGGTGGACCCGGCGGTCGAGGCCCGCGTCATCGCCTCGCTGCAGCACTGGCGCGACACCCGCTACCAGCCACCCTTCAACCACCCGCGCCCTTGCAAGGCGCTGGAGAGGCTGAAGGAGGCCGCGCGCGGCACCGCCAACCTGATGGAGGCCACCGTGGAGTGCGCCCGCGCCGGCGTCACCACCGGCGAGTGGGCCGGGGCGCTGCGCGAGGTGTTCGGCGAGTTCCGCGCCCCGACGGGCGTGTCGTCGGCCCCCGTGGCGATCCCCGCCGAGGAGGGCTCCCAGCTCGCCGTGGTACGCCGCCGGGTGGAGCTGACGGCGCAGGACCTCGGCGTCGGCAAGCTGCGCTTCCTGGTGGGCAAGCCGGGCCTGGACGGGCACTCCAACGGCGCCGAGCAGATCGCCGTACGAGCCCGTGACGCCGGGTTCGAGGTGGTCTACCAGGGCATCCGGCTCACCCCCGAGCAGATCGTGGACGCGGCCCTCGCGGAGGACGTGCACGCGGTCGGCCTGTCGATCCTGTCCGGCTCGCACGCGCAGCTGGTCCCCGATGTCCTGGAACGGCTGCGTGTGGCCGGCGCCACAGACATCCCGGTGATCGCCGGTGGCATCATCCCCAGCGGTGACGCCGAGCAGTTGCGGGCCGCCGGAGTGGCCGCGGTCTTCACCCCGAAGGACTTCGACATCACCGGAATCATCGGCCGCATCGTCGACGAGATCCGCACAGCGAACAAGCTCGACCCCCTGGAGGTCCCCGCATGACCACGCCCGTCCCGCAGGTCAACCGCCTTCGCCCGCGGCGCTCCTGCCTCGCCGTACCGGGAAGCAACCCGCGCTTCCTGGAGAAGGCCCAGGGCCTCCCCGCCGACCAGGTCTTCCTCGACCTGGAGGACGCCTGCGCGCCGCTCGCCAAGCCCGAGGCCCGGCACACCATCGTCAAGTTCCTCAACGAGGGCGACTGGACGGGCAAGACGCGCGTGGTCCGCGTCAACGACTGGACGACCGAGTGGACGTACCGGGACGTCGTGACGGTGGTGGAGGGGGCAGGCCCGAACCTCGACTGCATCATGCTGCCGAAGGTGCAGAACGCGCAGCAGATCGTCGCGCTGGACCTGCTGCTGACCCAGATCGAGAAGACGATGGGTTTCGAGGTCGGCCGCATCGGCATCGAGGCACAGATCGAGAACGCCCAGGGCCTCAACAACGTCAACGAGATCGCGCAGGCCTCCCCGCGCGTCGAGACGATCATCTTCGGCCCGGCCGACTTCATGGCGTCGATCAACATGAAGTCGCTGGTCGTGGGCGAGCAGCCGCCCGGTTACCCGGCGGACGCCTACCACTACATCCTGATGAAGATCCTGATGGCCGCCCGCGCCAACGACCTCCAGGCGATCGACGGCCCCTACCTGCAGATCCGCAACGTCGACGGCTACCGCGAGGTCGCCCGGCGCGCCGCGGCGCTCGGCTTCGACGGCAAGTGGGTGCTGCACCCGGGCCAGGTCGAGGCGTCCAACGAGATCTTCTCGCCGTCGCAGGAGGACTACGACCACGCCGAGCTGATCCTGGACGCGTACGAGTACTGCACGTCCGAGGCGGGCGGCAAGAAGGGCTCCGCGATGCTCGGCGACGAGATGATCGACGAGGCCAGCCGCAAGATGGCGCTGGTCGTCGCGGGCAAGGGACGCGCCGCCGGCATGCGGCGCACGTCGGCGTTCGAGATCCCGGAGGCCTGAGAACCATGCAGTTCGGACGGACGTACGAGGAGTTCGAGGTCGGGGCGGTCTACAAGCACTGGCCCGGGAAGACGGTCACGGAGTACGACGACCATCTCTTCTGTCTCCTCACCATGAACCACCACCCCCTCCACATGGACGCGAACTACGCCGAGAAGACGACGGACTTCGGCAAGAACGTGGTCGTCGGGAACTACATCTACTCCCTCCTGCTCGGCATGTCCGTACCGGACGTCTCCGGCAAGGCCATCGCCAATCTGGAGATCGAGTCGCTCAGGCACGTGGCGCCCACCTTCCACGGTGACACGGTCTACGGCGAGACGACCGTGCTCGACAAGCGGCCGTCGAAGTCGAAGAACGACCGCGGCATCGTGCACGTGGAGACCAGGGGCTACAAGCAGGACGGCACGCTGGTCTGCGTCTTCCGCCGCAAGGTGATGGTGCCGACCGAGACGTACATCAAGGAGCGCGGCGGCGAGCAGCCCGGCCGCCCCGAACCCAGGGAGCAGGAGAAGTAGCCATGGCGCGCCTCGCCCAGACCGCCGGTCTGACCGACGTCCAGCAGGAGATCCTGTCCACCGTCCGCGATTTCGTGGACAAGGAGATCATCCCGGTCGCGACCGGGCTGGAGCACCGCGACGAGTACCCGCAGCAGATCGTCGACGGGCTGAAGGAGCTCGGCCTGTTCGGTCTGATGATCCCCGAGGAGTACGGCGGTCTGGGCGAGTCCCTCCTGACGTACGCGCTGTGCGTGGAGGAGATCGCCCGCGGCTGGATGTCGGTGTCCGGCATCATCAACACCCACTTCATCGTGGCGTACATGCTCAAGCAGCACGGCACGCAGGAGCAGAAGGACCACTTCCTGCCGAGGATGGCGACCGGGGACATCCGCGGCGCGTTCTCCATGTCGGAGCCGGGCCTGGGTTCCGACGTGTCGGCGATCACGTCGAAAGCCGTGAAGGACGATGGGGGCACCTCCCGCGCGAGCGCAGCCGAGCGTGGGGGAGAGTACGTCCTGAACGGCCAGAAGATGTGGCTGACGAACGGCGGAACGTCCTCCCTGGTCGCCGTCCTGGTGAGAAGTGATGAAGGACACCCCGAGGGCACAGCGCCGCACAAGTCGATGACGACCTTCCTCGTGGAGAAGGAGCCCGGCTTCGGCGAGGTCCGCCCCGGCCTGACCATCCCGGGCAAGATCGACAAGATGGGCTACAAGGGTGTCGACACCACCGAGCTCATCATGGACGGCCTGCGCGTTCCCGCCGACCGGGTGCTCGGCGGGGTCACCGGCCGGGGCTTCTACCAGATGATGGACGGCGTGGAGGTGGGCCGCGTCAACGTCGCGGCGCGTGGCTGCGGCGTCGCACAGCGTGCGTTCGAGCTGGGTGTGCGGTACGCCCAGCAGCGCCACACCTTCGGCAAGCAGATCGCCCAGCACCAGGCGATCCAGTTCAAGCTCGCGGAGATGGCTACCAAGGTGGAGGCCGCTCATGCGATGATGGTGAATGCCGCACGCAAAAAGGACTCGGGCGAACGAAACGACCTTGAGGCAGGGATGGCGAAGTACCTCGCCTCCGAGTACTGCAAAGAGGTCGTGGAGGACGCCTTCCGTATCCACGGGGGATACGGGTTCTCCAAGGAGTACGAGATCGAGCGCCTCTACCGCGAGGCGCCGATGTTGCTCATCGGTGAAGGTACCGCCGAAATCCAGAAAATGATCATCGGCCGCAGGTTGCTCGAAGAGTATCGTTTCCAGGGCTAGATGTCCGGTTACGGTGCGTTTTCTTCGGGGTGAGGATCACGCCGCGTCAGCATTCTTCGGCCGCCGACTCCGCTTCCTGGCTTACCCAGTTGCGGCCGGAAGCCGCTACGATCGCCGGAAAGCCGCCGTCCCCCGCAACAGCGCGGCATCATCCGCTACGAAGGTCATCCATGCCCCACAGCCAAACCTCTGCACCTCGCGACAGCCGGGCCGGCGTACGCCTCGCGCGCGGAGCATCGCCGTGGCTCCTTCCGACCGTCGCCACCGCAGCCCTCAGCCTGGTCCGTGCCCGCCGCTCGGGCACGGCCAGGGCCGTCGCCGTTCCCGCCACCGCGCTGGCGGCGGGAATGCTGTGGTTCTTCCGCGACCCCGAGCGCGAGATCACCCAGGGCCGGGTCATCTCGCCCGCCGACGGTGTGGTGCAGAGCATCATGCCGTGGAAGGACGGCCGCACCCGCGTCGCCATCTTCATGAGCCCGCTCAACGTCCACGTCAACCGCGCGCCGCTGGCCGGAACGGTGACGTCCGTCGAGCACATTCCCGGCGGTTTCGTTCCCGCTTTCAACAAGGAGAGCGAGAACAACGAGCGTGTGGTCTGGCACTTCGACACCGAGCTCGGTGACATCGAGATGATCCAGATCGCCGGCGCGGTGGCCCGCCGCATCGTGCCGTACGTTCCGCAG
Organism: Streptomyces sp. NPDC005925; assembly: GCF_040638805.1. Lineage (NCBI taxonomy): Bacteria > Bacillati > Actinomycetota > Actinomycetes > Kitasatosporales > Streptomycetaceae > Streptomyces > Streptomyces sp. NPDC005925. The sequence continues at coordinate 149,394 of NZ_JBEXVL010000001.1, forward strand.
GGCACGAAGGTCGAGCAGGGCGAGCGGATCGGCCTGATCCGGTTCGGCTCACGCGTCGACCTGTACCTCCCGGAAGGCGTGGAGGTGGCGGTCGAGGTCGGTCAGAAGACCGTGGCTGGGGTGACTCGCATTGACCGTGATTGATCCGGATACCAAGGCCGGCTGGGTGCCGGACACCGACGAGGTCGACGAAGAAGAGGAGATGCCCCTCTCTCTCCGCCTGTCGATAGCGGACACGCTGACGCTGGGCAACGCCACGTGCGGCTTCATGGCGGTGTACTTCACCACGACCGGCATCCTTATCCCGCACCTCACGGGCAGCCAGGAGTCCGGGATGGCGCGCCACAGCGCGGCCACCGCGGTCATCCTGATGCTGTGCGCCGCGGTCTTCGACCTGTTCGACGGCCTGGTGGCGCGCAAGCTGCGCTCCTCCCCCATGGGCGCGGAGCTGGACAACCTCTCCGACCTGATCAGCTTCGGCCTGGCCCCCGCGTACTTCGTGCTGGTCTACGGCATGGTCGCCGACGACGCCCATCAGCGGGTGGCGGCGGTCGGGGCGATCGTGGTGCTGCTGGCGGTGGTGCTGAGACTTGCGCGCTTCTCCTGCGTCACCGTGAAGGACGGCACCTTCCAGGGCATGCCGTCACCGTTCGGCGCGCTGACGGTCGTGTCGATCGTGCTGCTGGAGCTGCCCTTCGTGGCGACACTGCTGGCCATCCTCGGGACGGCGTGGCTGATGGTGAGCCGGGTGGAGTACCCGAAGCCGCGGGGCCGTCTCGCCGGGGCGATGCTGTCGTGGATCGTGCTGTCGATGGGCCTGCTGGCCGCGTGGGCGTTCGAGGCGCCGAGCGGGCAGCTGCTGCTCCAGACGGGCTGCGCGCTGCAGCTGGTCATGGGCGCGGTGATCCCCCTGTTCGCGACGGCCCGCCGGGTGAACAACTTCCGCGACAACCGACGCGAGGCGCGGGCGGCGCAGCTGCCGTAGCGGCCTCCGAGCCGCAGGGGCGAGGCCCCGGACCTGATGACAGGGTCCGGGGCCTCGCCGTTTTTTGTCTGCCGGCTGACGTCTCCGCCCGTCCGGCGTCCGACGACGAGGCCGTCCGGCCGGACGGGGCCCCCGGGGACGGACGGGGCGGGAACACGGGTGACCCTGGTCAGTGCAGGGAATCCCGGGCGATCCGCTCCGCCACCCGCTCCAGGAGGGGGCCCGCCCCCGCGACGCACACCGCGACGTCCGGCTCGAGATCCGTCAGCGCGTACGCCCGACGGATCCCGGCCCGCTCCAGCACCTCCGGTGCCAGCGCAAGGCGCCCGCACACCGCCACCACGTCCTTGCCCGCCGCACGCGCCGCCGCAGCGACACCCGCCGGCGCCTTGCCGTGCAGCGTCTGCGCGTCGAGGGACCCCTCACCGGTGATCACCAGCTCGGCGCCCTCCAGCGCGGGCGCGAAGCCCAGCACGTCGAGCATCACCTCGATGCCGGGCCGGAACCGTGCCCCGACCAGCAGCGCACCGTAACCGAGGCCCCCTGCGGCGCCCGCGCCCGGCGACGCGGCGTACTCCGCGGCCCGCGGGCCCACCGCCTCCTCCAGGACCGTGGCGTAGTGCGCGAGGGCGGAGTCCAGCGCGGCGATGTCGTCCGCCGTGGCACCCTTCTGCGGGCCGTACACGGCCGGTGCTCCGTTGGGGCCGGTCAGCGGGTTGTCGACATCGCTCGCGAGGACGAGCTCGACGTCCGCGAGACGCGGGTCGAGGCCGGACAGGTCGGCCGAGGCCAGCTCGGCCAGACCGCCTCCCCCGGGCCGCACGGGCGTACCGTCGGCGGTACGGAAGCGGGCGCCCAGCGCGGCCAGCATGCCGGCGCCGCCATCCGTGGTGGCACTGCCGCCGACTCCGAACACGACAGTCCGCGCGCCCGCGTCGAGGGCGGCGCGCAGGAGTTCACCGGAGCCGTACGTGGAGGCCGTGAGCGGGGCGAACAGCCCGGCCGGCAGCCGCTGGAGCCCGCTCGCCTCGGCCATTTCGACGACGGCCGTGTCACCGCGCAGCGCGAAAGCGGCGGTGGTCTCGTCGCCGAGGGGGCCGGTGACGCGTACCTCGCGCCGCTCGAAACCGGCCGCGACCGCGGCGGCCACCGTCCCGTCCCCGCCGTCGGCCACGGGCAGCGCGGCCACCTCGAGGTCCGGCAGGACCCGGCGCAGCCCGGCCGTGACCCGGTCGGCGACCTCCACGGCCGTCAGCGAGCCCTTGAACTTGTCCGCGGCGATCAGCACCCGCCTGGCCGGCCGGCCCTTCGCGGTGTCGGTCCCTGAAGCGTCTGCCACGCGTCTTCCCCTTGCTCTCCGGGCCGTGTACGTCCAGGTGCACGTCACGGCCGGTCGCGCCGCTGCGACCCTAACCGCCCGCCGTCACCGCCGCCATGCCGCGCCCAGTACCCGGACCTGCGCGCGAGGGCTCACCCGCCGCCTGCCCGAGCACCGTCACGAGACGGCCCCCGAAGCAGGCAGGGCCCCTCGGCCACCTCCGCGTCCACGGCCCGCACCCGGCGGATCCGACGCTGCCGGACGGGCTGCGCGCCCTGCGTCCGCCCGTCGCCCGCTCGGGCCGCGACGCCCGCCAGTGGCACCGGGACGGCATCCGGTGTCCAGGGTGGGGGCGGTCCCGGGCGCTGCCTCGGGGGCGGGCGCGGGTCGCTACTCTTCCCGGATGACCGAGACCGGAGACTACGCCGCCTACATCGCCTCCCTGCCCCGTGTGCTGGCCGCGGCCGCCACGCTGTTCCGTGACGCGCGGGGGCGGGTGCTGCTCGTCGAGCCCAACTACCGGGAGGGGTGGGCGTTGCCGGGCGGGACCGTCGAGTCGGACGACGGTGAGAGCCCGCGGCAGGGGGCGCGGCGCGAGACGGCCGAGGAGATCGGGCTGGACCGCGCGCCGGGGCGGCTGCTGGCGGTCGACTGGGTGCCGGGCACGGGCCGGCCGCCGCTCGTCGCGTACCTGTACGACGGCGGGGTGCTCGGCGAGGACGATCTCAAGGCCATCCGGCTCCAGGAGGAGGAGCTGCTGTCCTGGCGGCTCGTGCCGCGCGATGAGCTCGCCGGCCGGCTGCCGGGCGCGCTCGGACGCCGGGTGCTTGCCGCGCTGGACGCCCTGGACTCGGGTGCGGACACGGTCGAGATGGAGAACGGCCGTCCCGTCGGGCCGTAGCTGCGGTGCGGGGCCGGTTGGCCCTGGTGGTCCCGAGGCCTGAGGTCCACGTCGCGCGGCGCCTCCTCGCGCCCGGCGACGCGGGCCTCGGTGCGATGCCCGCGCGGAAGGTGGTCGCGGACGGCGAGTTCCATGGCGTCCTGGGGGCTGCCGACGCCTGCGAGGACCATGACTTCGACGACGAGTGCGCGTCCAGCGACGCGTGGCCTTCGCCGTGTCCGGACGCCGGCACCGGTCCGAGCCCGCGCGAACCGGTGGTGCGCCGGCCGCTTCGGCGGCACACGGCCTACTCTCGCCGGCATGGGCAAGCCTCTCGTCGCCGTCTTCAGTGGTGCGGGCGTCTCCACCGACTCCGGCATCCCCGACTACCGGGGCCCGCACGGGCTGTGGCGGCGGGACCCGGAGTCCGTCCGGGAAGCTGATCAGAAGAGGCCCGCCCCTCGTTCGAAGTCCAGCAGGCGGCGTTTGCGGTCCAGGCCGCCGCCGTAGCCGGTGAGGCTGCCGGTGGCGCCGATGACGCGGTGGCAGGGCACGATGACGCCGATGGGGTTCCTGCCGTTGGCCAGTCCCACGGCGCGGGACGCCTTGGGTGTGCCGAGGAGTTCGGCGAGTTCGCCGTAGGTGCGGGTCTCGCCGTAGGGGATGCGGCGCAGCTCGTCCCAGACGCGGCGCTGGAAGGGCGTGCCGTTCAGGCGGAGGCCGAGGGTGAACTCCTTCCGTTCGCCCTCGAAGAAGTCCTCCAGTTGCTCCCGCGTCTCGGCGAAGGGGGTTTCGTCGCGTACCCCGAAGGTCTCCTCGGCGGGGCGGTGCCGCTGGGCCACCATGTAGAGGCCGCACAGGGTGCCCTCCTCCGCGACGAGGGTGAGCGGGCCGTACGGGCTGTCGACCACTGTGTGCTGTCGGTGCTGTGACACGAGACGTCCTTATACCGGGAGGAGGTTGATCGGGTGGCTGTCGGTCGCCCACAGGTACTGCACGGCGTACGCCCGCCAGGGCCGCCAGTCCGCCGCGCGGGCGGTGAGCGCGGCGGGTGTCGCGGGCAGGCCGAGGTCGCGGGCGGCGCGGCGGATGCCGAGGTCGGTGGGCAGGAAGGCGTCGGGGTCGCCGAGGGCGCGCATGGCGATGACGTCGGCGGTCCAGGGGCCGAGGCCGGGCAGTGCGAGGAGTTCGGCGCGGGCGCGCGGCCAGTCGCTCTCGACGCCCAGGTGCAGTGAGCCGTCGGCGAGGCGGCCGACGAGGGTGGTGAAGGTGGTGCGGCGGGTGCGGGGCATGGCCAGTGTCTCCGGGTCCAGAGCGGCGAGGGCCCCGGTCGACGGGAAGAGGTGGGTGAGGCCGCCCTCGGGGTCGTCCACGGGTTCGCCGTGCGCCGTGACCAGGCGGGCGGCGTGGGTGCGGGCGGCGGCCGTGGACACCTGCTGGCCGAGCACGGCCCGTACGGCGAACTCCGCCTCGTCCACCGTGCGCGGCACCCGGCGTCCCGGCGCCTTGTCGACCAGCGGGGCGAGGACGGGGTCGGTGCGGAGCCGGCCGTCGATCGCTTCGGGGTCGGCGTCGAGGTCGAGCATGCGGCGGCAGCGGCTGATGGCGACGGGGAGGTCCCGCAGGTCGGTGAGGGTGAGACGGCAGGCGATGTGATCCGGTGCCGGGGTCAGGGCGGCGATGCCGTGTCCGTACGGCAGCCGCAGGGTGCGCCGGTAGGCGCCGTCCCGCCACTCCTCCACGCCGGGTACGGCGGTGGCGGCGAGGTGGCCGAAGAGGTTGTCGGGGTGGAGCGGGGCACGGAACGGCAGCCGCAGCGACAGGGCGCCCCGGGCGCCGCCGGGGGTCCTGGGGGCGCGGGCGCGCAGCTCGGTCGGGGCGAGCGCGAAGACCTCCCGGACGGTGTCGTTGAAGGTGCGGATGGAGGCGAAACCCGCGGCGAAGGCGATCCGCGCCATCGGCAGGCCGGTCGTCTCGATGAGCAGCCGGGCGGTCTGGGCGCGCTGGGCGCGGGCCAGGGCGAGCGGGCCGGCGCCCAGTTCGGCGAGCAGGTGCCGTTCGATCTGGCGGGTGCTGTAACCGAGTCGGGCGGCGAGGCCGGGGACGCCGTCGCGGTCCACGACGCCGTCGGCGATCAGCCGCATCGCGCGGGCGGTGAGGTCGGCCCGCTGGTTCCACTGCGGGGAACCGGGGCTGGTGTCGGGGCGGCAGCGTTTGCACGCCCGGAACCCGGCCCGCTGACAGGCAGCCGCGCTCGGGTAGAACGTCATGTTCTCCGGCTTGGGCGGCACCACCGGGCAGCTGGGCCGGCAGTAGATCCGGGTGGTCAGGACGGCCGTGAAGAACCATCCGTCGAACCGCGCGTCCTTCGACCGCACGGCACGCGCGCAGCGCTCGGTGTCGGTGTGCATGGCCTCTCGCATACGTCCAGCATCGACGACCGGCGGGCCGGCGGCTGGCGGGAATCCGACATCGAGCTTGCGGGGCGCCCCTGGCCGGGGCCCGGTCGCCGTCAGGTTCGGCGCAGGCTGCGCCAGACCGCTTTCGCCGCGTTGTGGCCGGACATGCCGTGCACGCCAGGGCCCGGTGGGGTGGCCGAGGAGCAGATGAACACGGCCGGGTGGGGCGTGCCGTAGGGGAACAGGGACAGCTTGGGGCGCAGCATGATCTGGAGGCCGGAGACCGCGCCGGAGGCGATGTCCCCGCCCACGTAGTTGGCGTTGCGGGCGGCGAGCTCGGGGGGTCCCGCGGTGGCGCGGGCGAGTACCCGGTCGCGGAAGTCCGGTGCGAAACGCTCCAGTTGGCGTTCCACGGCGTCGGTCAGGTCGCCGGTCCAGCCGCTGGGGACGTGGCCGTACGCCCAGAAGACCTGCTTGCCCCCGGGGGCGCGGCCGGGGTCGGCGACGCCGGGCTGCACGGTGATGAGGAACGGCGCGTCGGGCGCCCGGCCCTCGCGGGAGGCGGCGCGCAGGGCGGTGCCGATCTCCGCGCTGTTCGCGCCGATCTGCACGGTGCCGGCGGAGCGGGCCTCGGGCGCGGTCCACGGCACCGGCCCGTCCAGCGCGTAGTCGATCTTGAAGACGCCGGGCCCGTACCGGTAGCGGTCGTAGTAGCCGCCGAGGCCCGCGATCCGGGCGAGGGCGGTGGGCGAGGTGTCGAAGACGTACGCGCGGGCCGGCGGCAGGTCGTCGAGGCGTTTGACCTCGTAGTCGGTGTGAATGGTGCCGCCGAGGTCCGTCAGGTAGGCGGCGAGGGCGTCCGAGACGGACTGGGAGCCGCCGCGGGCCACGGGCCAGCCGCGGGCGTGCGCCGCGAGGGCGAAGACGAGGCCGATGGCTCCGGTCGCGAAGCCGCCCAGCGGCGCCATGACGTGGGCGACGAGCCCGGCGAACAGCGTCTTCGCCCTCTCGTCGCGGAAGCGGCGCATCAGCCATGTCGACGGGGGCAGTCCGGCGAGTCCGAAGCGGGCGAGGGTGACCGGGTCGCGGGGCAGCGCGGTGAGCGGCAGGGACATGAAGTCGCGGGCCAGGGTGTCCCACTTGGGGAGGAACGGCGCGACCAGCTTACGGTAGGAGCCCGCGTCGCGCGGCCCGAAGGACGCGGCGGTCTCGGCGACCGAGCGGGACAGCACGGCGGCGGTGCCGTCCGGGAAGGGGTGGGCCATGGGCAGCGGGGCGTGCAGCCACTCCAGGCCGTAGCGCTCCAGGGGCATGGCGCGGAAGGCGGGCGAGTTGATGCCGAGGGGATGGGCGGCGGAGCACGGGTCGTGCCGGAAGCCCGGCAGGGTGAGCTCCTCGGTGCGGGCTCCTCCGCCGACGGTGTCCCGCGCCTCGAAGACGGCGACGGAGAAGCCCCGGCGGGCCAGCTCCACGGCAGCGGTCAGCCCGTTCGGCCCCGCACCCACCACAACCGCGTCGAGCATCGACGGCACCTTCGGACTCCTTCGTCGGCCGATGGCCACTCGGGTTCAGGATAGGCCCGGACACCGGCGACGACGGGCGGGGGTGTCCGGCAGACGGACACCGGCCGCCCGTCCCCGGGCCGTGTCCCGTCCCCGGCGGGAGGGGGTGCGGGCGGGCGGCGACCGGCCCCGGTCTCCCGGACCGGCAGTGCCGCCACCCGGGGTGCCGGGGCCTCGTCGCGGGCACACCGGACGGCTCGGTCACCCGGGGCCGGGGCAGCGCGGTCACCGGGCCGCCCCCTATCCCGGGGACCGCTCGCCGACCCGCGGGACGGGCTGAGACCGGGGATCTCGGCCGGTCCGGCATGCGAGGCGGCTGGTGGTCGCGCCCGGTGACACGGCACGCCGGCCCGCGCGTGTGAGGGGGCCGCCCGTCTGCCCGCCTGGGAGGAGGCCGCCGCGCGGTCCCGGGCGGCCTCCGGCCGGACACGGTGGCGTCGCACTCGTCCCGCGCCATGACCAGGTACGCCGGACCGGCCGAGCCGCGGTGCCGGTGCAACGGCGCCGCGAGAAGCGGATACGGCGGACCGCTGAGGGCCGGGAGCCTTCAGCGGTCCGCCTCCCGCGTCGCCGCTACACCGGAACCGCGTGGGGGAAGGTGAAGAAGCCGTGCGGGTCGTACTTCCGCTTGATCGCGCTGAGCCGCGGCAGGTTGGAGCCGTAGTAGGCGTGCGCGTAGTCGGTCAGCTCGGTGTCGGGGAAGTTCACGTAGGAACGCCCGTTGGAGTAGGGGTCGATGGAGTCGAACAGGCCGTTCAGCCAGCTCTGGGCGGCCGCCTTGTCCTCGGCGGGCGGCGTGGACGAGGCGAGACTGACCATGAGCGTCGCGCTGTACAGCGAGTCGCGGTGCGGCCACGCCATGGCGTCGACGGACGGCAGGTTGGCGTTCTTGCCCAGCCCGAGCAGGCTGACCACCCGGGTCTGGCCCGCCCGGCGGTCCGCGTCGAAGGCGGCGAGCATGTCGTCCACGCCGGCCTGCGGAAGCACCCGGGTGAACATCCGGCCGCGGTTCTTCACCCAGGCCTGCCGGGGCAGCGTGGCGTGGGGGCTGCTGCCGGCGGTGTGGCAGGCGTCGGCCGACTTGTCCTCGCAGCCGAACGCCCGCATCATCGCCCGCTCGTACGTCATCTCCTCCACGGCGCGCGTGGCGGGCGCGGTGCCGACCAGCGAGGTGAGCAGGCCCAGTTCGGCCTCCAGTTCCTCCACCGTGCCGAAGTGCACACCCGTGACGATGATGTTCGGGAGCGCCCCGGGCCTGGCGTCGCCGAGTTGCACGACTCCGTCGCAGGCCAGGTCGGCGGAGGCCTCCTTCGACCACTCCAGGTAGCCCGAGACGGCCCGCTGGGCGTGGTCCCACGTCCACGTCAGCGTGTAGTGGACGACGCGCTTGACCACGCTGGGCGCCATCCTGAAGTCCGTCACCACGCCGAAGTTGCCGCCGCCACCGCCGCGCAGGGCCCACAGCAGATCGCTGTTGCGGTCCTCGGAGGCCGTGACGACGCGGCCGTTCGCCAGCACCACCTGAGCCGAGACCAGGCTGTCGCAGACGGGGCCCGACCGGCGGTACTGCCATCCGGTTCCGCCGCCGGTGACGAAGCCGCCGGGGCAGACCGTCGCGCAGAAGCCGGCCGGGACGTTGATGCCGTACGGGCTCAGCCGCTGCAGGGCGTCCACGGCCTGGACGCCGGGGCCGAGGCTGACTTGGCCGTGCCCGGCCCGTACGTGATTGAGCCGGGTGAGGTTGATGACCAGGCCCTCGGTGGTCGACCAGCCGCCGTAGCTGTGGCCGCCGCTGCGCACCGCGGTGTGCAGGGAATGGTCCTGGGCGAACCGCATCGAGACGGCGACGTCCCACGGGGTCTCGGCGTACACCACGGCCTGCGGGCGGATGTCGTCGAACTGGGCGTTGGGCAGCAGCCGGGCGCGGTCGTAGTCGGCGTCGCCGGGGAGCACCAGGTCACCCCTGAGCATGCGGTTCAGCCGCGACCACGGCACGGTGCTGTTGCGGCGCCGGTACGGACGCGCCTCGGCGGTGCCGACGGTGGCCAGGCCGGCGCCGGCGACGGTCAGGCCCGCTCCGGCGGCGAGCAGGGTCCTACGCTCGATCATCTTCAGTTCCTTTGCTGGTTACGGCAGGTGGTGTGCGGGTGTGCTCTCTCTGCGGGAGTCGTCCAGAGACCGGGCCTGCGCGCGCCACAGCTCCTGCCACAGCGACGCCTTCCCGGCCGGCCCCGCGGTGCGCCCGGTGCCGACCCACTCCGTCACCGGGCGGACGCCGTGCAGCGCGTTGACCAGCCAGACCTCCCGGTCGTACAGGTCTTCGAGCGTGGCTCTCACGCGGCGTACCGCGACGCCGCGGTCCCGGGCCAGCCCGGTGACGACGGCTCTGGTGACGCCGGGCAGGAGCCGGGCCTCGGCGGCCGGCAGGCACAGGTCGGGCCCGTCCCACCACAGCAGGCTGGCCGTGGCGGACTCCGTGACCTGCCCCTCCCCGGTGCGGAACAGCGCCTCGTCGGCACCGGCGTCGCGGGCCTGCGCGCGCACCTGCGCGAGGCGTCCGATGTCCGGCCCCTTGCACCAGGGCTGGGTGCGCGGGTCGGCGTACGGCCAGGGCAGGACGCGTACGGAGGTGCCGAATTCCGGGGCCGGGCGCACGTTCAGGGCGAGGGTGCCGTCGGCGTGCAGTTCCACGCGGGGGAACCACGCCCCGGTGCGGGGGAGTTCGCGGACGGCGTCGCGCCAGAACCGCCGCACGACGGACCGCTCCAGGCCCTTGCGCGCGCAGGAGCCGGCGAACCTCGCCTCGTGACGGTCGAGGGCGCGCACCCGGCCGTCCTCCACCAGCCAGGAGTCGGCCACCAGGAGGTCGCCCCCCGGGTCGGCGGCCGGGGCGAAACCCCGGCCGCCGTCCCAGGCGAGCCACCGCGCGGTGCGGGCGGCGGTCATCGTGTCAGTACCGTCCCTTGGTGTTGGTCGGAGCGCCGGTGCGTGGCCCGTACGGCGCGCGCTCGAGCCACTCGCCGCAGGACGGCACCAGCGGTGACAGCGCCGCGCCCGCGGCCTGCTTCAGCCGGGTCAGCCTGCTGCTCGGCCGCAGATGGGCCAGGGCCGTCCGGGCGGCCTCGCTGTTGAAGACGGCGGCCTGCCGGCGCTCCGTGGCGAACTCCCGCACGGCGCTCACCCGCTGGTCCGGCCGCGCGAGCGCCCGCGCCACCGCGTCGGCCGCGGCGGCCGAGTCGGCGATGCCACTGTTCATGCCCCGTGCCCCGAAGGGCGGGAACAGATGGGACGCCTCGCCGACCAGCAGCACCCGGTGGCAGGGGTCGGTGAAGTCGGCGGCCACCACGTGGAGGAAGCGGTACTTGGACACCCACAGGAGCCGGGTGGCGTACTTCTCACCCACCACCGCGGCCACCCAGCGGGCCGCCGCCGCCTCGTCGGCCCACTCCTCGGGGGTGTCGCCGTCCTTGCACTGCAGGTCCAGCTGGAAGCCGCCGGCGAACGGGACGCGCATCACGCTGCGACCGCCCAGGGCGGGGTGCTCGTAGACGAACACCCGCTCCAGGGGCAGCGGATCGTCGGGGTCCTCCTCGATGTCGACGACGACGTGGAAGGCCTCGGACCGCTCGCCCTCCATCTCTATGCCCTGGGAACGGCGTACCCGGGACCGCGCGCCGTCCGCCCCGATGACGTACTCGGCCTCCCACACCGCGCCCTTCCCGGTGGTGAGCCGGGCCCCGTCCGGGGAGCTCTCCACACCGGTGACCTCGGAGTCCCAGCGGAAGTCGACGCCCGCCTCGACGCAGGCCGCCATCAGGTGCCGTTCCGTCTCGATCTGCCGCAGGCTGGTGAACGGCGGGATCAGGCCTTCGTGGTGCGGCCTCGGCGGGTAGGTGCGGGCGAAGACCTCCTTCGTGCGGTAGAGGGTGCGGCGGGTCGGCCAGACCACCCCGTTGCGGATCAGGGTGCGGTCCAGACCCGGACTGATCCGGCCCAGTACCTTGAGCGACTCGCGGTGCACGAACAGCGCACGGCTTCCCGGGCGCACCCGGTCCTCCGGCTCGGCCTCCAGGACGGTGACGGGCAGGCCGTGGCTGCGCAGGGCGAGGGCCGCGGTGAGCCCCACGGGGCCGGCCCCGACGACGAGGACCGGAACCCGTTCGGGCGGGTTGGCGTTGGAGGACATGAAAACTCTCCCTGGGGTCGTCCGACGTCGCCGTCAGTCGGAAGCGCCCGTGGTGGGCACCTGGTTCTCGCGGAGCATCCGGATGATCTCCACCCGCCGCACCTTCCACGTCGAGGTGCGCGGCACCTCGTTGAACGGCCAGTGCAGCGGCGCGGCGAGGGCCGGCAGATCCGCGGTGGCGCGGGCCCAGCGTTCCGGGTCCAGCGGGGCGTCCCGGCGGGTGCAGACGACGGGGACGGCGTCGCCCTCGGGACCGGTGACGATGATCACCTCGACGAGTTCCTCCAGGCGGGACAGCAGGACGTCCTCGATCTCGAGGTTGCTGTCGATCTCGTCGATCTGGTCGATCTCGCGGTCGGTCAGGTACAGCTTCCCGAACCGGCCCAGGTAGCCCACGTCGCCGAGCCGCCACCAGCCGTCGTTGAAGTTGTTCAGGTAGCGCTCGTGCTCGCCGAGGTAGGTCATGACGTTGGAGCGGCCGCGCAGTTCGAGGTGACCGGGCTTGCCCTTGCGGACGGGTTTGCCGCTCTCGTCCACGACCCGCAGCCTGATGAAGCCGGGCAGGACGTAGCCGACGTCGCGGCCGTCCGTCTTGGCGGCGGTCTTCTCGCTGTACCAGGCGCCGGAGATGGGCCCGGTCTCACTCTGCCCGTACAGCTGGATCAGCAGCGGGCGGTGCCGCTCGGAGGCCTTCAGCAGTCGCTGGATGGTGCGGGGGTGGATGGCGTCGAAGGTGCTGCTGTAGTAGCGGACGCTGGACAGCGGGGCGCCGGGGGCGTCCGCCAGGTCCTCCCACTGGATGAAGTTGTTCGGGTGTGTCTCGACCAGACCGGGGCGGTGCTTGACGAAGAGGGGTGCGATCTTGTCCGGGTCCGGGTCGTTCAGGACGACCAGCGGGTTGCCGTAGTTCAGGAACACACCGAGGGAGTGGAAGAAGCGCGAGTGCACGAAGGACATGCACAGCGCCACCGTCTCCTTCTTCCGGATCGGCCAGGCGATGATCTGCTGCGGCAGCAGCCGGTGGAACAGCGCCTTGGCGTTGTGGACCATCAGCTTGGACACGCCCGTGGTGCCCGAGGTGTGGGTGATGAGCGCCGGCTGCGAGGAGTGCAACCGCACCGCGGGGCGGCGGGGCAGCCCCGCGAGGTCCGCGAGCAGGCGCAGCTTGCCGTGCGCCCCGGTCCCGGCCAGCACCGTCTCGCGCGTCAGGGATTCCACGTCGACGCCGTCCAGCGGGCCGGTCAGCTTGGCGGCGTCGCTGATCAGCCAGGGCTGGTCGAGTCGGGCGAGCAGCTTGCCCACGATCTCCCCGGACAGGGCGGAGGAGATCATCACCGGGACGGCGCCTATGCGGGCCACCGCGCAGGCCAGCAGCGAGATGTCGAAATTGTCGGACTTGTGGACGGCGACCCGCTCGGTCGGCCGGATGCCCGTCTCCCACAGACGGGCCGCCAGGTCGTCGACCACGTCGGCCAGCTTCGCGTAGTCGAAGCTGGTCCCGAGGTCGGGCAGGGTCGCGAGCGGCTGGTCGAGGGTGACCGGTGTGCCCGGGAACTTGGCCGCGGCCTTCTCCCACAGCAGGCCCAGGTAGAAGGCCCTTTCCGGCAGCGGTTTGGTGATCCTGGAGAACATGTGGCGGCTGCTTTCTCGTACGGAGTGATGGCGGTGGGGCGCTCAGCCGCTCTGGCGGAGCAGGAAACGCTGGAGTTTCCCGGTGGCGGTGCGCGGCAGGGATGCGACGACCTCGACGGCGCGGGGCACCTTGTAGGGCTCGAGGTGGGCACGGGCGAGGGCGACGAGATCGGACTCGAGCGCCGCCGGGTCGGCGACGGGCGCCCGGGGCACGACGAAGGCGCGGAGCTTGGACGCCCCCCGTTCGTTGCGCACGCAGGTGACGGCGATGTCGTGGACGTCCGGGTGGCGGGAGAGCAGTTGCTCGATCTCGACCGGGGAGAAGGTGATCCCGCCGACCATTTCGAGATCGTCGGTGCGGCCCTGGTGGGTGAGAATCCCGTCGGGGTGGCGGACCACCTGGTCCCGGGTGTTGAGCCAGCCGTCCTGAAGGACGCGGGCGGTCTCCTCCGGCAGGCGGTGGTAGCCGCGGGTGACCGTGGGCCCGCGTACCCACAGCTCGCCGGGTTGTCCGTCGGGCACGGGCCGGCCGCTGCGGTCGCGTACCTCCGCCTCGAACCCGGGTATCGGTACGCCGACCGTGCCCGGCGCGTGGAAGGCGATGCCGTTGGTGGCGATGGCGTGCCCCGCCTCCGTGGAACCCAGCTGGTCGTACAGCGGGCACCGGAAGAAGGCCGTGGCGCGCTCGCGCAGTTCGTCCGTCAGGCGCTCGCCCGCGGAGACGGCGGAGCGCACACTGGCGAAGTCCTCGGCGTCGGTCTCGGCGAGGATGTTGGCGTACGCGGACGGCACGGCGAACAGGTGGGTGACCCGGTGCCGGGCGACCAGCTCCGCGATCCGGGCGGGGCGGGGCGGTCCCGGCTCCAGGACCGCGGAGCCGCCCGACCACAGCGGGAACGCCAGCGAGTTGCCCAGCCCGTACGCGAAGAACAGTTTCGACACCGACAGGGCGACGTCGTCGGCGCCGAAGCCGAGTACCCGCGCGCCCGCGCCGGTGTGGTAGATCTCCAGGTCCGCGTGCCGGTGGACGACTCCCTTGGGCAGCCCTGTGGTGCCGGACGTGTACTGGATGTACAGCGGGTGGTCGTCGTCGACCGGTACGGCCGGGGCGGGGTCCTCGGCCGCGGCCTCCTCCAGCAGTTGCCCACCCGTCAGATGGGCGGTGCCGGGGAAGCGGTCGGCGAGCGCGCGGTCGGAGACGACGAGGACCGCGTCGCAGTCCTTGGCGATGTAGCCGTGGCGTTCCTCGGTCAGTCCCGGGTTGGTGAGCACCGCCACGGCGCCGAGCCTGGCCGTGGCGAGGAAGGCGACGACCCAGGCGATGGAGTCGGGCAGGGCGATGAGGACGCTGCGGCCGGATGCGGCGCCGTGCCGGGCGAGTACCGCGGCGGCGCGGGCGGCGAGACGGTGCGCCTCCTGGTGCGTGACGGTCCGGTCTCCCTCGTGGAAGGCGACCCGGTCCGACCAGCCCCGCTCCGCGGCTGCGTCTGCGAGCGCTGCGGCGGCGTTCATGATGTACGGCTCCTGTCGGGGGACTCGTGCGCGGACAAGGGCGGTGCGGTGACCGTTGCCCGGTGAGGGGTGCCGGCCGGGCAACGGGGCCTCGGGCGGTGCGCTACTCCGTGGCGCGGTAGGCGCGCAGCGGCGCGGACGCCTTGAGCACCATCTCGTCGAACTCCTCGTCGGCGTCCGAGTCCAGGACGATCGCGCCGCCTGCTCCCACCCGCCACCGGTCGCCGACCTTGACGGCGGTGCGGATGACGATGTTCAGGTCCGCGGTGCCGTTGGTGGACAGCAGACCGATGGAGCCGGAGTACACGCCGCGGGCCTCGGTCTCCAGCTCCTCGATGATCTCCATGGTGCGGAGCTTGGGCGCCCCGGTCATCGACCCGCCCGGGAAGCACGCGCGCACCACGTCGATGGCGTCGAGCCCGGTGCGCATCGTGCCGCGGATGGTGGACACCAGCTGATGGACGGTGGTGTAGCTCTCGGTGGCCATCAGCCGCGGCACGTGCACGCTGCCCACCTCGCAGACCCGTCCGAGGTCGTTGCGGAGCAGGTCGACGATCATCAGGTTCTCGGCGCGGGTCTTGGCGCTGGCGTTGAGCGAGGCGCGCAGGGCCTCGTCCTCGTCGGGGTCCGCGCTGCGCGGCACGGTTCCCTTGATGGGCTTGGTCTCCACGACGCCGGAGCGGTCGATGGTGAGGAACCGCTCCGGTGAGGAGCTGGCGATCTCGACGTCGCCGAGCCGCAGGTAGGCGGCGTACGGCGCGGGGTTCGCCCGGCGCAGCGCGCGGTAGTACTGGTAGCCGTCGCCGTGGGCGGGGAGCCAGGCCGAGGTGGTGAGGCAGACCTCGTAGCTCTCCCCGGCCCGCAGGTTCTGCTGGATCTCGTCGATCCGGGTCCGGTACGCCTCGCGGTCGTGGGTGAGCCAGGGCTCGACATCGGCGCCGTCGGCGGCCTCGACGGGCTCGGCCGGGGGCAGGGAGAGCAGCGTCGCGGCGGTCGTGTCGAGCCATTCCACGGCGGCCGACTCGGTGTCGGGGTCCGCGTCGCTGAGAGCGAGCAGGTAGGTGGCGTCTTCCTGGTGGTCGACCACGACGACCCGGTCGGCGAACATCCAGACGGCGTCCGGGGTCGGCGAGACGTACTTGTTGACCGAGCCGAGGTCGCCCTTCAGCTCGTAACCGAAGTAGCCGACGTAGCCGCCGGTGAAGCCGAACGGCAGGTCGGGCACGTCCAGTCGGCGTCGGCGCAGCTGCGCCTGGAGGTAGTCGAACACGGTGCCGGACAAGCGCTGCGGCGGGCCGCCGGGGCGGACGACCTCGACCTCTCCTTCCGCCAGCCGGTACCGGACGGTCTCCGCGAGCGGGCCGGAGGCGTCGCCCAGGTAGGAGAACCGGGACCGGCCGGGTTCCACATGGGCGCTGTCCAGCCAGAACGAGGGCGCGGAGGAGTCGGCGTACAGGCGTGTGAAGGCGGACTCGGTGTCGACGGCGGTCCCGAGGGTGCGCACGTGCATCCGGTGGCCGGCGGCGGGCTCGCCGGACACGGCCGGGCGGGTGGGCGCCGCCGTCGGTTGCCGTCCGGCGGTGGGGGCGGCCGGGCGGGGGCCGTTCTTCCGGTGGGCGAGGGTGAGGTCGCGGAAGTTCGCCATCATGCGGCGGCCGTGCTCGGTGGAGACGGACTCGGGGTGGAACTGGACGCCCCAGATCGGACGGGTGCGGTGGCGCAGGCCCATGATGACCCCGTCCTCGGACCAGGCGGTCGCCTCGAGGGAGTCCGGGAGGGGCTCGGCCACGCACAGCGAGTGGTAGCGCACCGCCGTGAAGCCCTGCGGCAGGCCGGCGAAGACGCCCTTCTCGTCGTGGGTGATCCGGCTGAGGTAGCCGTGCCGCGGCTCGGGTGCGGGCACGATCCGGGCGCCCTCGGCGTGCCCGATACCCTGGTGTCCCAGGCAGACGCCGAGCACGGGGACGGGAGCGGTCTGCAGGAGGCGCGCGGAGACGCCGAAGTCGCGGGAGCGGCCGGGGTGCCCGGGGCCGGGTGAGATGACGAGGTTGTCGAAGGCGGTCAGGTCGATGCCGGCGGCGTCCTGGGCGTCGTTGGTGATGACGACCGGCTCGACTCCGTTGACCTCCGCTATGAGCTGGAACAGGTTATAGGTGTACGAGTCGTAGTTGTCGATCAGCAGGGTTTTCATCACGCGGCTTTCTGTGCGGGCGCGGGCGTTCGACGGAGATGCGCGTCCGGCCGGGTCGTGTCCGCGCAGCGGCGTCGTCGCCCGGAGGGCGGACACGGCCCAGGGGGTGTCTGACGACGGAGCGCGGGTGAGGGAGCGGTGTCCGGTGCGTGCGGCCGCGAGCCGCCCGAGCGTCCTCGTGGCGCAGCCACCGGGGCGCTTCGGCGACGCGGCCGGGGGTCCCCCCGCCGGGGGCGTGCGTGCCGGGCACCGGACCGCCGCGCGGATATGTCGGACACCCTCTATCCCTTGGCGATCAGCTCGGAGACGGTCCGGGCGACCAGGAGCGCCTGGACGTCGTTGAGGCGGGGGTCGCACAGGGTGCGGTAGGCACGGCCGAGGCCTTCCTCGCTCTCGGGTCCGTCGGCGTCGAGGCACTCGGTCACGTCGTCCCCGGCGATTTCCAGGTGGACACCGCCCGGCCACTGGTCCGCCCGGCGCATCACCTCGAAGAAGCCGGTGATCTCGTCGAGGATGTCGTCCAGGCGCCGCGTCTTGATTCCTCGGGCCGTGCTGACGGTGTTGCCGTGCATGGGATCGCAGGCCCAGACCACGTCGTGGCCCGCCGAGCGGGCGGCCTCAACCAGTGCGGGCAGCACCTCACGGACCTGCCCGGCGCCGAAGCGGCCGATGAGGGTGAGCCGGCCGGGCCTGCGGTGCGGGTCCAGCAGCGCGCAGAGCTCCAGGAGCGTCTCGGGGCGGGTGGCCGGGCCGACCTTGCACGCGACCGGGTTGGCGACCTGGGCGAGGAATGCGAGGTGGGCGCCGTCGATCCGGCGGGTCCGCTCTCCCACCCACGGCAGATGGGTGGAGAGCAGGTACTCCTCGCCCGTGTGGGCGTCACGGCGCACCAGGGCGTGCTCGTAGTCCAGGACGAGCGCCTCGTGGCTGGTCCACAGGCCGGTGTGCTGCCAGCGGCCGTCGAACTCGACGGTCTGGCCGTAGTCCTCGATCAGTGTCCGCAGGCCGCCGTCCGGTGCGCCGGCGGGCCGGCCCGTGTCGCCCGTGGTGTGCTGTGGGTCCCGTGCACGGAACGCCGCGGCGGTCTCGTGGGCGATCTGGTGGAGTTCGTCGAGCACCGCCCGGGCCGCGGTGTACCCGAGCAGCAGGCGGTGCGGGTCGGGGACCCGGGCGGCCTCGTCGGCGGCCGGGGAGTTGACCAGGTCACCGCGGTAGACGGGCAGGACCCGTCCGCCCACGGTCTCCTGGGGGCGGGAACGCGGTTTGGCGTACTGGCCGGCGATGCGGCCGACGGTGACGGTCGGCAGTGCGGAGTGGCCGCTGATGATCTCGGCCATCTCTCCCATGACGCGGTGCTTGCCCCGTACGGCGGCGACGCCCTCGGGGCCGACGGGTTCGGCGCAGTCGCCCGCCTGGAGCAGGAAGGCGCGGCCCGCCCCGACGTGTGCCAGGGCGGAGCCCAGGCGACGGACGTCACCGGGCGTGGTGAGAGGGGCAGCCGACATCAGCTGTTCCCGGACCTGGGCGAGCCGGGAGGGGTCGGGCCAGTCGGGCTGCTGATCGGCCGGGAGTCGGCGCCACTCCGTTGCGGGGGGCTGCGGAGCGACGGGTGTCGGGGCGTCCGACAGGTGTTCGGTGAACGAGGACACGGCTCATCACTTCCGTCCGTATGGCGCGGGCGCGGGCAGTGGTGCGAGGGGTGTCCGGTCAGCTGTCGGCTTCCGCCGTGACCAGGCCCTTGGGCTCGAGCAGGAACTGAGCGAGGCTGCCGTCGTGCGGGGTCTCGGGGACACCGGACCAGGGCGTGACCCGCCCGGTGACGACCTTGCGGACCGAGGGTTCGCGCAGGACGGTGTCGGCGAGCGCGGCGTGTTCGCCGAGGAGGCTCACCACCAGGGACTCGCGCAGCGGTCGGACGCCGTCGGCCGGTCGCCAGGGCGCCACCACCACGAAGGGGAACCCGAGTTCGGTGCCGGCCAGGGGGTCGTCCGGGCGGTCGACGGAGACGACCAGCGGGCGCAGGACCCTGGTGCCGTCGCCCGGGTCGGCCGGCAGTGGTCCGCCGTAGCGGTGGGTGCTGTGGTCGGTGGCCTGCTTCGTCAGTCCGGCGAGGTGGTCGGCCATGGCTGCGGCGTTCTCCGGGCTGACGGCGGGCAGGGTGGCGCGCTCGTCCAGGGCGGGACGTACGGGCAGTTCGGCCAGGCGGTGGGCGAGCGCGTCGGCGAGCGGCTTCACCGGTCCGCTGGTCAGGACCAGCGAAATGTTGTTGCACCGCACGCCGCCGTCGTCGGAGATCCACCGGACGAGGTCGTCGAGTAGTTCCTTGTCCTCCTCGGCTCCCGCGCCGACGAGGACCTTGCTGCGCCCGGGTCCGCGCACCAGGACGTCGCTGCGCCGGGCGAAACGCGCCGCCGCCGCGGGTCCGCCGTACACCAGCCCGAGGTCCGCCTGGGACAGCAGGTGTTCGCCCATGTCGTGGTCGCCGGGCAGGAAGGCCAGGGTGTCCGGGCGGACGCCGGCGGCGAGGAGCGCGGCGAACAGCCTGCGCGGGGTGAAGGGGTCCTTGCTGCCCGGGCGCACCAGGACACGGGCGCCCATGGCGAGGGCGCGCACCCAGGTGACGTTGGGCTCCGGATGGTTGTTGGGCACGATGGCGGCGAGGAGTGCGCCGCGCGGCACCCAGACCGTGCGGTAGCCGGGGGCCGTGAAGGGCTCGGGATACTCGGCCTGGTTGATGCGCTCGATCATGCCGAGCTGGGTCCGGATGCCCTGGATCGCCCGCGTGATCGCGCCGCTCGGGGTGCCTGTTGCCATGACGACGCGGCGGCGGTACTCCTCGGGGGACTCCCCGTCGAGCTCGGCGGTGGCGAACAGTTCGCCGGCCTCGGCGAACACCTCGGCGGCGGGCGGGGGCCCGGCCGGCGCCGACCGGAGCCGGTTGAGGGCGGCCTGCGCGAGCAGGCGCGGGGCCAGCCCGACCGAGGCGAGGGGTGTGCCGTCGAGCGCGGCGAGTTCCACGCGGTCGCGGCTGTCGACGTCCGCGCCGCCGATGACCGGATTGACGGCGGGCACGGCCGCGGCCATCAGTAGACCCCTTCGATCACGGCCGGGGCGTCCTTGGTCTTCAGGGGGGCGATGTCGGCCAGGCCGTCGACGTCGTCCCCGGTCGCCGGCCGGACGCGGATCGCGGTGTCGCGTTCCAGCACGTTGGGCAGGAACATGTCCCGGCTGAGCTGGTGCATCAGGACCTGGCCGCGGTCGCCGTACTCCACGGGGCCACCGGTCTCCGGGTCCACCAGCTCGACGACCGACTGCGGGAAGTACGGCCGGAACACGCACGGGTGGGAGTCGCCCGGCTCGCTCGGCCGCTGCGGGGCGATGCCCATGATGGTGTTGCCGTAGATGGCCGCGACCCTGGCGTTGGGGAAGAACGTCTCCTCGATCTGGCGCAGCGACTCGGGGCTGATGCTGGTGCCCGCCCACAGGATGCCTTCGAGCGTCGTGGCGAGCCGCTCGTACAGGTCCGGGTGGGCGCAGATCGCCTCCAGCACGGGCGGTGTGACGAACAGCACCTTGATGTTCTGGCTGCTGACGATGGGTTCGATCTGGTCGAGCAGGTACGAGCGGTATTCGGCGGCGAGTTCCGTACGGCCGGAGCCGATCAGCCGCTTCACCCAGCGCGGGTCGAAGTCGAGGGTGAAGCACATGGAGCCGCGCAGCTGGGCCAGGTGCCGGACGGTGCGGCCGACGACGTGCGGGCCGGTGGGGCCCACGTGCAACCAGTGCCCCGTCTCGGGGAAGCCGTGCTCGGTCAGGACGTCGCTCACCCAGTCCACGTTGCGGGTCCGCGCGGTGCTGTCGATGACCCGCTTGGGGGCGCCGACCGTGCCGCCCGACTCGAACACGTCGAAGGCGGCGCCGGAGCTGCCCGCCGGGATGAGGTCCTCGACCGGGACGGTCCGCAGCTCGCCGCTGACGTCCGGGAAGCGGCGCAGGCCGGCGACGTCGACGATGTCGGTGAGCGGATCGAACCCCAGGCTGCCGGCCTTGCGCAGCCAGAACGGGGATCCCGTCGCCGGGTCGAAGTGCCAGCGCAGGACGTCACGTAAGTGTTCCGACGCCGTGCCGAGGCCACCGGCCTGCGGCGTGTCAGTTGCCAGGTCAGTCATGTACGTCCAGCCATTTCGTCAGGTCGGTGCCAGCAGGCGCCAGGCGTGCGGGTACTGGGCGCAGCGCCGAATACAGGGGGTAGGAGCCGGTGTTCTCGGGGGGATCGCCCTGCCGGACGGGCGCGGCGCGGCGAACCGTGAGGCAGGCGAGCGGCGTGCCGACGGTCCGCCTCCCCGCCCCGCTCGCGATTTACCTTTTCCGTGAGACACCTTTCTGTCAAGGGTCGCCGGGGGCGGGCAGTCGCCCTGGGCAAGTGCGGGGAGTGAGCACTGGTCACCCGCTCGCGCCCGCTCGTACGATCACGGCCCATGACCACCGAGAACACTCAGCGCCTGGACTGCAACGCCCACGCCGAACGCTCCTACTCCGCCATGCACCGACTGGCCGCCACGGCCGCCGAGTCCGCGAAGCAGGCCGGTCTGGAGAGCGCGCTGCTCGAGCTCGTCCGCATCCGCGCGTCGCAGATCAACGGTTGCGTCTTCTGCATCGACATCCACAGCATCGACGCCCGCACCGCAGGTGAGACCGAGCAGCGCATCTACGCCCTCAGCGCGTGGGAAGAGGCGCCCTTCTTCACCGAACGCGAGCGCGCCGCCCTGGAGTTCACCGAGGCCGTCACCCTCGTCCACGACGGCCACATCCCGGACGACGTCTTTCAGCGCACCCAGAAGGTCTTCGGCGACGAGCAGCTCTCCCACCTGCTGTTCGTCATCGTGGCGATCAACGGCTACAACCGGCTCGCCATCGCCCAGCGGCGCGTCCCGGGCAACTACAAGCCCTCCGCCTGACACCTCGCGTGGTCGAAGCCGCTCACCCAGCGGCTTCGGCCCCCCGCTTCCCGACCGTGGAGGCCCTCCGCCATGTCCGCCCACCTGGAACAGCCGGTCGGCCCCCTGCCGCTGCGCCGAGTCCCCGTGCGGGACTTCGCCGACGCCTTCACGCGCCGACTGCTCCTCCACCGGGGCATGACGACGGAACTCCTGGAACATCACATCCGGTGCCCGCTGCGCGTACAGGTGCGGACCCAGACCCTGTCGCCCTCCCGTACCGGCGATCCCCGGTCGAGCCTGCCGCCGCATCCGGCGCCGGCCCCGCCGTGGCTGGTCCGCCGCACCGAACTGGTGACCCCCGAGGGCACGGTGGTCTCCCGCAACGTGGTGACCGGCCGGCTCCCGCGCAACGGCGAACTGGTCAACGCCGTCACCGGCCGCCTCCTTCCGCTGGGCCGGGCCGTCGCCGCGACGGGCGTGGCGCACCGGCGGAACCGGCTGACCTCCGGACTGTCCGACTGGCCCGGACCCCGCGGCGCCCTCCCCGCCGTCACCCGGGGCTATCTGCTGCACATGGACGGCGAGTCCCCCCTGCACGTCGAGGAGACGTTCAACCCCGCCGTCGTGTCGACGGGGCAGCGGTCCGGCAGTGCCCACGCCGGGGAACAGCGGCTGCTCGGGACGACACCATGAGCGCCGTCGCCGTGGTCGGCGCCGGGCCGGTCGGCCTGACCGCCGCACTCGCCGCGCACTCCCTCGGGCTGGACCCCGTCCTGCTGGAGGCCCAGCCGCGCACCGCCGTGCGCCCCGGCAGCCGGGCGATCTTCGTCCACCGTGCCACGCTCGACCATCTGGACCGCCTCAGCCCCGGCCTGCGCGACAGCGTCTGCGCCCGGGGGCTGGTGTGGCGCACCAAACGCACCCTGTGGGCGGGCCGCCAGGTCCACGTCCGCTCCTACCCGGCCTCCGCGGCCGTGCCCTTCACCAGCCTGCCGCAGACCGTGGTGGAGGACCTGCTGCGCCGGGCCTGCGACGCGGCGGGCATCCGGTCGGTCTGGGGCGATCCCGTACGGGACGTGCGGAGCACCCCGGACGGCGTCGCGCTGCGGACGGAACGCGGTGCGACCCACGAAGTCGGCCATGTCGTCGCGGCGGACGGCGCCCGGTCCGGGCTGCGCGCGCAGGCGGGCATCGCGCTGGAGGGCACCACCTCGACGACCGAGTTCGTCGTCGTCGATGTCGCCGCCGACATCCGGCCGGATCACGCCGAGCGGGTGTTCCACTACCGGCACCCCGGCGTCGGAGGGCGCAACGTCCTCCTGGTGCCGTTCCGGGGCGGGTGGCGCGTCGACGTCCAGTGCCGTCCCGGGGACGACGGCGGGCGGCTCGTCGCGCAGGCACCCCAGTGGCTGCCCCGGGTGCTTCCCCAGGTTCCCGGCCCGCGGATCACCTGGTCGTCGGTCTACCGCTTCCAGCAGCGCCTCGCGAGCCGCTTCACCGACGGGCACCGGCGCATCCTGCTGGCGGGCGAAGCCGCCCACCTGCTCCCGCCGTTCGGGGCGCGCGGCATGAACTCCGGCATCAGCGACGCCGTCGCCGCGGCACGCGCGGTGCGCGCGGGCAGTGTCGAGCGGTACGCCCGGGAGCGGCGAGCGGCGGCGGAGGCCAACGTACGCGCGGCGGGTGCGGCCCTCGACCATCTGCTGGCGGCCCGGCCCGGGCAGCGCTGCCTCCAGTGGGCCGCGGCGACCGCAGCCCCCCTCTGGCCGCGCGCCGGCCACTGGCTCGACGCGGCGCCGTACGGTCCGCGCATTCGCGCGGTGAGCTACTGAACGGCCGGCGAGTCCTGGGCGCCCGCCCGGGCGCGGTCCGCGAACTCCCGCCACAGCCTGGCGTACTCCGTGGCGAGGTCGGCCACCGCGCCGGCCCGGTGTGGAGGCACGTCGTCGGCGATGTTCCGCCACTCCGTGCCGGGCAGCGCCAGGGCGCTCAGCAGGCGCAGCAGCAGACGGCCGTTCTCACTGTGCCGCAGAGCCGGGTCCTGGCACAGCTTCTGGTAGACGGCCGCCAATTCCCGGTCCGGGGCCGGGTCCGCGATACCGGCCGGCTTCTCCACCGGGGGCTGCCGGGGTACCGGGCGGACGGCGCGCTTGTCGGCCCGCATCCGCTCCGGCACCGGGTCCAGGCCGCGCAGCATTCTGTCGCGTACGTCCCGCACCGTGGCCGGGGAGATCCCGGTCCGCCGGGCGATCTCCCGCAGGGACACCTCCGGGGAGGACATCAGCAGCCGCTCCGCCTCGCGCCGGCCCCGCGCCGTGCTCAGGGGACGCACGCGGCCGTCCCGGCCGAGCCGAACCTGCGGTGACGACTCCCGGCCGACGGCTCCGCCGTGACGCAGGCCGGTCACCGTGTGGGCGGAGAGACCCGTCACCGAGGCGATCGCCCGGTCCGCCCAGTGCGGGTGCGAGCGGAGAATGCGGACGGCGGCGGCGGAGCGCTCGGCGAGCGTCAGCGGAAGCCCGTGCCGGGTGTTGCTCTCGACGGCGTACACGAAGGCGTCCTCCTCGCTGCCGTCGAAGAACTGGACCTTGATCTCGGTCCGTCCGCGCAGCACCGCGGCCCTGAGGCGGTGCATGCCGTCGACGACGCGCATGGTGTCGCGGTGCACCACGATCGGGGGCAGCGAGCTCTCCGCCGCGGCGAGCATCTGCAGGTACTCGGGGTTCTCGGTGCCGGCACGGGGAGAGTCGCCGTCCCGCAACGCCGCGACGGGCACCAGGTGCACCGCGGCGAGCCGTCGCGTGGACGGCGGGCCGGGGTGGCGCGTCGTGCCGGGCAACGGGGTGGACCTGACCGTGTTCATGCTCTGCGTGACCTTTCCTGACAGCTCGTACCGGGCCGTCCGTGCGGCGCTGATGCGTTGCGACGGGCACGGCATCGTGCGGTGGGCAACCGCGCGAAACGCGCAGTCGCGCACCTGCTACGGGTTCTTGGACGATCGGCGGAGGCAGACCGGTGCGCGGTTCAGCGGCTGCCGACCGGCCGGGCGGGTCCGCCTTCCCCCGCGACCGGGGCGCCGTGGAGGACGCCCGGGACCGCACCGGCCCGGTGGTTGTCCGGCACGGGGGCGAACCCGCCCTCGGGGTCGGGGACCCGCACCGGTGTGCGGCCGGATCGCGGGTGGCGGGTGAGCACGCGTGCAGCGGCTCGCACGGCCGCCCGTCTCCTGCGGGGGCGCGGTGAGCCCGGAGAGGGACGAGGTCCGCGCTCGGCGGGGCCGGAGCCCGGCCGTCCGGCCCCGTTCAGCACCTCGTCCACGGCGCTGACGGCGACGGTGCCCCGTCGTCCGTCGACTTCCTCGGGGCACTCGACAGCCGCGCGGAGCGATGCCTTCTCGCCCAACTGCCCGCCGCACAGGAGGCCTGACGGTGCGTCGCCGTCGAGCGTGCGAAGGTCCTCCGGTGACGTCATGTCCCTTCTCTCCCCCCTAAAGCTTTCAACAAAGCTTTCAAGTGAGAAAATAGCCCGGAGACGCGACGTCCATCAATCGAACCTCGCGCGGCCCGGCAGTCCCGCCCGCGGGGCGGATGTGCCCGGGCCGGCTCGCGAGCCCGGCCGCCGTGCACCTGGCCCGCGTCCGGCGGGCCCGCCCGAGCTTTACCGGTGACCGGCCGCCGCTGCATTCTTGCGATGCTGCAGCGAGTTCGGTGCAGTGTGCACGCGCCACTGCACTGGTTCCTGGCGCGGAAGGAGAAGAGATGGACACCCCCGCCCCGGCCGGACGCACGGTTCCCCTGACCCGGCTGGCCCAGAAGGCCGCTTGCCTGGCGCAGGTGGTGAACGCGACCGTCCGCGACGCCGCGTCCGACGCCGGCCTGACCATCGCCGACGCGGACGTGCTGCTGGCCCTGCGCAACACCCCGGGCCACCGGCTGAGACCGACCAGCCTCTCCACGGCCTGCGGGCTGTCCTCCGGCGGCACCAGCAACGTCATCCTCCGGCTGGTGCAGTCGGGGTACGTCACCCGGGAGGCGAACGTCCACGACGGCCGCAGCACATGGGTGCAGCTCACCCCCGAGGGTGAGACGCTCGCGCGGTCGGTGCTGGCGGCGGCCACGGCCGAGCACTCCAGGTTCTACGACCGGCTGCCCGACGACACCGCGGCCGCCCTCGAACGTCTCCTCGACACCGCCCTGCACCACCTGGAGGGGCGGGACACACGGCCCGCCGAGGCGCCGTCGCCGTGACGTGCGGTCCACTCCCCCGGGGCGGCCCCGGTACTCGCCGCCGCACGCCAGGGGCGGGCGGGGGCCGCGTGCCTCACCTGCCCACCGCGTACCCCTGCATCCCGCGCGGGTTGGCCCCCGCCGACAGCACGCCGGTCTCCGGGTCCCGGGCGACCGCGCACAGCCGGCCCTCCGACCACGGGTCGCCCACCGTCACGTCGTGCCCGCGGCGCCGCAGTTCCCCGATCACCGCCGGGCCGAACCGGGACTCCACGGTGACGCTGCCCGGTCGCATGCCGCGCGGGTAGAAGGAGCCGGGGAAGCTGTCGTTGTGCCAGTTGGGGGCGTCGATGGCGCCCTGGAGGTCGAGGCCGCCGCGGACCGGGGAGCGCAGGGCCACCGCCAGGAAGAAGTGCAGCTGCCACTGGTCCTGCTGGTCGCCGCCCGGTGTGCCGAACGCCATGACGGGCACGCCGTCGCGCAGCGCGATCGACGGGGTGAGGGTGGTGCGGGGGCGGCGGCCCGGGGTGAGGGTGTTCGGCAGGCCGTCCTCCAGCCAGGTCATCTGCAGGCGCGTGCCCAGCGGGAAGCCCAGCTCGGGCACGACCGGGTTGGACTGGAGCCAGCCACCGCTGGGCGTGGCGGCGACCATGTTGCCCCAGCGGTCCACGACGTCGATGTGGCAGGTGTCCCCGCGCGTGCCGCCGTCCGCGGTCACCTCGGGCTCACCGGGCACCGGGGACGCGGGTCCCTTGGCGACGGTCGGCTCGCCGATGCCGAGCGCGTCGAAGGCGCCGCCGGCGGGAGCGGGCAGCAGCGCGTGGTCGCTCAGGCGGGGGGCACGCCCGCCCGGGCTGCCGGGCCGCAGCTCGCGGCTCGCCGGTTCCCCGATCAGGGCGCGCCGGGCGGCGTTGTACTCGTCGGAGAGCAGGTCCCGCAGAGGGACGTCGGCGGCGTCCCCGTACCAGGCCTCCCGGTCGGCCATGGCCAGCTTGCAGCCCTCGATGAGCAGATGGAGGTAGTCGGCGGTGCCGTACGCGGGCAGTTCGGGCGGCAGCAGCGCCAGTTGCTGGAGGAGGACCGGGCCCTGGCTCCAGGGACCGGCCTTGCACACGGTCCAGCCGTTCCGGTCGTACGTCACCGGCGTCTCGTACGTGGCGGACCAGGTGGCGAGGTCGTCGCCGGTCAGGGTGCCGGTGTGGTGTTCGCCGCTGGTGTCCATGGTGGGGCGGGCGGCTTGTCGTATCAGGGCCTCGGCGATGAAGCCCGTGCGCCACACCTCCCGCGCGGCGTCGATCTGGGCCTCCCTGCCGCCCGCGCCCGCGACCTCCGCGAGGAGGCGGCGCCAGGTGGCGGCGAGGGCCGGGTTGCGCAGGAGTTCACCGGGGCGGGGTGCGCGCCCGCCCGGCAGGTACACCTCCGCGGACGACGTCCACTCCGTCTCGAACAGCTCACGTACGGTGTCGACGGTCTCGCCGACGCGTTCCACGGGCGCGTGGCCGTGTTCGGCGTATCCGACGGCGTACGCGAGGACGTCGGCGAGGGACTTGGTGCCGTGGTCGCGCAGCAGCAGCATCCAGGCGTCGAAGGCCCCGGGCACGGCGGCGGCGAGCGGGCCGGTGCCGGGCACCAGGTCCAGGCCGAGGCCCCGGTAGTGCGCGGCGCTCGCTCCGGCCGGTGCGGAGCCCTGCCCGCACAGCACCCGCACGTCACCACCGGCGGGCGCGAGCAGGATCGGCACCTCACCGGCGGGCCCGTTGAGGTGCGGTTCGACGACGTGCAGCACGAACGCCCCGGCGACGGCCGCGTCGTAGGCGTTGCCGCCGTTCTCCAGGACGGCCATCGCCGACTGCGAGGCGAGCCAGTGCGTGGAGGACACCATCCCGAAGGTGCCCTGGAGAGTGGGTCGGGTCGTGAACTGCATCTCTCACCTCGGTGCATGCGCGGCGTGGTGCGTCGGTCCACCTGGGAGCATGAAGGAACCCCCGCGTTTTGTCTGCACCCGGGCCCGCGCCCCCACCCGCCTCGCGCACCCCCCGCGCAGGGGTGGGCGGCGGGCCCCGCCGAGGTGGCCGGGCCCGCCGCCGGACCGCTATTGATAGCGGACGTGCAGGTGGTTGTCGTGGTTCGGGTAGCTGGTGGTCAGTCCCTCCGAGATCAGCTGCGGGTCGTTGAAGAAGATCAGCGCGACGTGGCCGGGGGCCTTGGCGCGGATCTCCTGGACGAGCAGGCGGGTGGCGGCCCGGTCGTAGGTTCCCGACTGCCAGGTGATGCGTGCCCCGGTGCATTGTGCGGAGTCGGTGCGGATCGGCCACACGTCGATGTCCATGCCGACGTCGTGGCTGCCGTGGCCGGGGATGTCCCCGCCGTGCTCGAAGCCCGCGTCGCCGACCGGCAGGGCGCCGTTGCCGGTGCCGGCGAAGGTGGCGGCGGCGGCCTCCAGCTGGGCGACGGCGCCGGCCGTCGCCCAGTGGGCGTCGGCATTGCCGTCGGGGCTCTCGGCGCACATCGTGCCGGGGCCGAAGGTGATGTTCTCGTAGTGCCACAGGAGGTTCTTCCAGGTGGTCGGCCCGACGATGCCGTCCACTCCGAGCCCCGCGTGCGACTGGAAGGTGCGGACCGCCGTCGTGGTGCCCGCGCCGAAGACCCCGTCCACCGAGAGGCCGGCGCCCCGTTTCGCGTTGAGCTCGGACTGGAGCGCCGTCACCGCCGGGCCGCTGTCGCCCTGGCGCACGGTGATGGCGAGCGCGCCCCAGGTGGCGGGACCGGCGACGCCGTCGGCCGTGAGGCCCTTGGACTGCTGGAAAGCCACCACGGCGCTGCGCGTGCCGGAGCCGAAGACACCGTCCGCCGGCACCGGGTGGCCGTGGGCGGTCAGCAGGTGCTGCAGCGCGACGACGTCGGTGCCACGGTTGCCGTTGCTCGCCAGCGGGAACGCGGCCTGGGCGAACGCCTGCGCGGGGAGGCCGGATCCGAGGAGCAGGCCGGTGAGCGCCGCGAACAGCGTGATGATCCTGACGAGGTGTTTCACGACGTCTGCCTCACTTTCCCGACTGGAGGGCGCCCCAGGTGCCGGGGCCGACGATGCCGTCGGCGGACAGCCCGCGCGAGGACTGGTAGTCGCGCACGGCCTGGCCGGTGCCGGAGCCGAAGACGCCGTCGATGCCGACCGTCCGGCCGAGCGCGGCGGTCAGGGCGCGCTGCACGCGGGTGACGGCCTCACCCGTCGAGCCGCTCTGGACGGTGGTGGTGGCGCCGCGGGACAACAGGGCGGTCCAGGTCTTCGGTCCGACCGCGCCGTCGGCCGCGAGGCCCTTGGCGGCCTGGAAGTTCTTGGCGGCGGTGGTCGTGGCGGAGCCGAACACGCCGTCGGGGGTGCCCGGGTCGTAACCGGCCGCCTTCAGCAGGCACTGAGCCGCCTTGACGAGGTCGCCGGACGATCCGCTCTGGACGGTGGTGTACGCGGTGAAGTCGAGGTTCGCCCCGCTGCAGCTGGGAGCGGGCGGGGTGCCGGTGCCGAGGTCCAGGTAGTCGCGGTCGATGTTGATCGAGTAGCCGCCGTAGGACTCGGTGACCTCACCCACGTACTGGTGGATGCGCTGGTGGCCGGCCCAGTAGGTGGAGGGGACGTACGTGCCGGTGTTGGTGTCGGCGGCGCTGTTCCACCAGGCGTAGAAGAGGTGGTCGACCCGCGTGTAGGCGCTGTTGTTGTACTCGGCGGCCGCGTCCTTGATGCCGGAGGCGGCGCTGGAGTAGAAGCCCGACAGGTAGCCGCTGCTGTGCAGCCGCTGGGTCCAGCCGGACAGGTACGACAGCACGGCGGCCTTGCAGGAGGCCGTGGAGGTGTACGCCTCGATGTCGCTGTAGATGGCGCTGCCGGACGGGATGCCGAGGTTCGACGCGGCGGTGACGGCGGTGGCCGCCGCGGAGACGCCCTGGGACTTGGCCGTGGCCGGGTCGGCGGACATCTTCAGCGAGTAGTTGGTGCACGGGGCCTGACGGCCGACGTCGATGGGGAACAGGCGCCATCCGTTGCTGGTCTGGGCGGTCACCCAGCTCGCGGTCAGGTTGGGCTGGGCACAGCCGCGGAAGGAGCCGGAGATGTAGACGCCGATCGCGCTGTACGGCGAACTGGCCTCCCAGGCGTTCATGGCGGCCTGGGAGGGCGCGGCGCAGGCGTCGAAGCCCTTGCCCAGGTAGCTGCCGGGCTGCGGTCCGGCCGCGGCGAGGGACGCGGTGCCGGACCGCTGCGCCGCGCCGGGCAGCTCGGTGCGTTCGGCGCCCGCGGTGAGCTCGGCCGTGGCGAGGACGCCGCGCACCGTCTTCTCGGTCGCCGGGGTGTGGGCGGCGGTGACGAGGACGCCGGCGTCCTCGACCGCGACCTGGATGGTGCCGTTGTCCGACACCGCCGACGGCGCGGTGGCCCTGCCGCGCGGCGTGCGCGCGGTGACCGCCGTCGTCAGGCGGGCGGAGCGGGCGGTGATGGGTTCCACGACGAGGCCCGCGGTACGGCCGACGACCCGTGACGGGCAGTCGTTCTGGTCGGCGGGCGCGCCCAGGTAGACGGCGGGTCTGTCGAATCTCAGGCAGGCGCGTGGGTTCTCGGTGAGGTCGACCACCGTCCAGTCGGCGGGCACGTCGACGCGGTAGCCGTGGTACGTGACGGTCTGCTGGTCGCGCTCGGGCGGGGAGGCCGCCTGGGCGGAGCCGGGGACGGCGAGCGCGCCGGTACCGGCGAGGACCGCCAGCACGGCCGTGGTGGCGCGGGCGCGCCAGGTCATGCGGGACGACGACATCAGGGCACTCCTGATCGGATGCGGGGGAGGAAGTGGGGCGGGATGTGACCGTGGGAGGGGCAGGGCGGCGGTTCAGGCGCCGCGCCCCGGGGCGGGCCGGGCGCGGCTCGTACGTCCGGCCACGTCTGCCTCGGAGGAGGAGCGACACCCACTCACAGCCATGCCCATGACAATCGGGAGAAGTCGGCACACACGCCTCACATCGCACCTCCGCCTGATGCACTCCGCCGAGTCCCGCTTCACCCGAGAGGGCTGAGCAGAGTGTGGCGCCGGAGCCGTAGCGTGTCTACCGGGTCACCATCTGCCACTGGACCAGACCACCGACACCGCCGCCGACGGGCACGGCAACCGGGCAGACACCTCACCACACGGACGCCACGGGCACCGCGGCCGGTGAACCGCGTCACCGTCCGGGCACGGAGCGGGGTGGCCCTTCCGCCCCACCGGGAGTCGTGTGACACTGTCGTCCCGTCCGCAGTGCGGACCACCTCCGCACCGTCCGTTCCCCCACGAGAAGTGCGCCGTGCGTTCCCTTCCCCTGTCGCTCGCCCTGACCGCGCGCCTGTCACCGGTGGCCGTGCTCGCCGTCGCGGGCTGGGCGCTGTCGTCCGGCCCGCTCGCCACGGCACCCGCCGCCGGGCAGAGCTCCCAAGAGGCGACCACCCCCCAGTCCCAGCCGGGCTCCGCCCCCTCGGCGGACCCGGAGTCGACGACCTACTCCGCCTCCCCCGCGCCCTGCTCGGCCATCGCCGCCAAGACGGTGAAGTCCCTGGTGCCGGGCGCGAAGGTGGGCGGCAAGGAGATCAAGTCGACGGACGCCGAACTGCGCCGCACCTGTTCCTGGAACGCCCTCAAGGGCTACGACTACCGCTGGCTCGACGTCTCCTTCGAAGTGACCTCGTCGGAGGAGAAGGCGAAGAGCGGGTACGACGAGCACACCTCGGAGAAGAGCGGCGGCGGCAAGGTGCCCGGACTCGGTGACGAGGCCTACTCGGTGGTGAACCTCGTCACGGAGGACGGACAGCAGACCCGTGAGGGCACCGTCGTCGCCCGCGCGTCGAACGCCCTGGTGGTGGTCACGTACAACGGCAGCGACTTCGAGTCCAAGAAGGCGCCCGGGACGGACGAGATCAACAAGGGCGCCATCAAGGCCGCGAAGGACGCCGTCGCCGCGCTGAAGGGCTGAGGGGCTGAGGGGCCCGAGAGGGGCGGCCGGGCCCACGGTCCGCGCCGCGGGACCCGGCCGTACTCCCGGGCCGGGGCTCAGACCTGCGTCCGGCCCTTCCCCCGCATGAGCATCAGCGCCAGGTACAGCACCGTGGACGTGGCGAGGCCCACCGCCCAGCCGTAGTCGGCCAGGTCGGCCAGGGCCGGGACGGGGCGGCCGTCGATCAGGGGGTGGAAGTCGGCGCCCCCGACGGCGAGGACACCGCCGGCGGCGAACGCGACGACGGCGCGCCAGTTCCAGCCGCCGTCGTACCAGTAGCGGCCGCCCGTGCGGTACAGGTCGACGAGGTCGAGGCGGGTGCGGCGCAGGATCCAGTAGTCGGCGACGAGGATGCCCGCGACCGTGCCGAGCAGACCGCCCACCAGGCCGAGCCAGGTGAAGATGTAGCCCTGCGGGTCGGAGTACAGCTTCCACGGGAAGATCAGTACGGCGAGCACACAGGTGATGAGGGCACCCGTGCGGAAACTGATCCGGCGCGGCGCGACGTTCGAGAAGTCGAAGGCGGGTGAGACGAGGTTGGCCGCGATGTTCACCGACAGGGTCGCGACCAGCACGGTCACCAGCGCGAACAGCAGCCCGACCGTGTTGTCGGTCTTCGCGGCGAGCTGCACCGGGTCCCAGATCGCCTCGCCGTAGACGGCCTGGCTGCCGGAGGTGACCATCACGGAGAGGAACGCGAACAGCGTCATGGTGGTGGGAAGCCCCAGGGACTGCCCCCAGGTCTGCGCCCGCTGGCTCTTGCCGTAGCGGGTGAAGTCCGGGATGTTCAGCGACAGCGTGGACCAGAAGCCGATCATGCCCATGAGCGCCGGGGCGAACAGCTTCCAGAAGTCCGGTCCCCAGCCCAGCCGGGACGGCTGGTCGAACAGCGGGCCGAAGCCGCCCGCCTTCCGGCTCATCCACCACAGCATCACGAACGCGCCGACGAGCACGAAGGGCGCCGCCCAGTTCTCGAAGCGGCGGATCGTCTCCATGCCCCGGTAGATGATGGCGACCTGGAGCGCCCAGAAGATCGCGAACGACAGCCACATGGTCCAGGGGTGGCCGCCGAACTGCCCGGCGTCCGTCCAGCCGTCGCCGATCAGCTTGCCCGCGAGGAAGTAGATCGCCTCGCCGCCGATCCAGGTCTGGATGCCGAACCAGCCGCACGCCACCAACGCCCTGACGACCGCGGGCAGGTTGGCGCCGCGGACGCCGAACGAGGCGCGGGCGAACACCGGGAAGGGGATGCCGTACTTGGGCCCGGCGTGCCCGGTGAGCAGCATCGGGACGAGCACGATCACGTTGGCCAGGGCGATGGTGAACACCGCCTGCTTCCAGTCCATGCCGACGGCGATCAGACCGGAGGCCAGGGTCCAGGAGGCCGTGTTGTGGGCCATGCCGACCCAGAGGGCCGAGAAGTTGTACGTGGTCCAGGTCCGCTTGCGGGCCGGGACGGGCAGCAGGTCCTCGTTGGCGTACGGGCCACTGGGCTGCGGCGCGTCCGGGGCGATCTCCACCCGCCCGTCGGCGAGGGTGACCTGGGTCGTCGGGGGTATGGCCGTGGGAGCGGTGTCGGTCATGGGCAGGCCAATCGGTGGTGTGGGTCGGGAAAGGCCGTGTGGGTCCGGACCCCGTTGCGCCGGGGCCCCCGGTCCCCCGGGGCAGACAGGAGGACCGGGGCATCGGACGGGGGATCGGGTGCGGTGAGCGGGCGGGGCGGGGGAAGCGGCGGGCTGCCGTCAGGCGTTGACCGCGGGGATGACGTCCCGGGCGTACGCGTCGATGACGGCTTCCTGCGCGTCGTGCATGTTGTACACGGCGAACTGGTCGACGCCCAGGTCCCGCAGGGCCCGGAGTTTCTCGACGTGCCTCTCGGGCGGGCCGATGAGGCAGAACCGGTCCACGATCTCGTCCGGCACGAACCGGGTGTCGGGGTTCCCGCTGCGGCCGTGGTGGGCGTAGTCGTAGCCCTCGCGTGCCTTGATGTAGTCGGTGAGTTCGGCGGGCACCGCGGCGGAGTGCTCCCCGTACTTGGCGACCAGGTCGGCGACGTGGTTGCCGACCATGCCGCCGAACCAGCGGCACTCGTCGCGGGCGTGCGCGAGCGCCTCGGGCGAGTCGTCCTCGGTGACGTAGGCGGGCGCGGCGACGCAGACGGTGACCGAGTCGGGGTCGCGGCCGGCGTCCGCCGCCGCCTGCTTCACGGCCTTGACCATGTACTCGGTGAGGTAGAGGTCGGCGAGCTGGAGGATGAAGCCGTCGGCCTCCTCGCCGGTCATCTTCAGCGCCTTCGGGCCGTACGCGGCCATCCACACGGGCAGTTCCGCGCCCGGCCGGACCCAGGGGAACTTGATCACGGTGCCGCCGAGGTCGGCCTCCTCGCCCCGGCCGAGGGCCCGGATCACCTTCATCGCCTCGCTGATCCGCGCGAGCGTGTTGGGTTTGCGGCCGGCGACGCGCATCGCGGAGTCGCCGCGGCCGATGCCGCACACGGTGCGGTTGCCGAACATGTCGTTGAGGGTGGCGAAGGTGGAGGCGGTGACCTCCCAGGTGCGGGTGCCCGGGTTGGTCACCATCGGGCCGACGGTGAGTGAGGTGGTGTTGGCGAGGATCTGGCTGTAGATCACGAACGGCTCCTGCCACAGCACGGCGGAGTCGAAGGTCCAGCCGTGTGTGAAGCCGCCCTGTTCGGCGCGCTTCATCAGGCTGACCACGCGTGAGGCGGGCGGGTCGGTCTGCAGGACGAGTCCGAAGTCCATGGGCACTGGCACGGCTCCTAGGTGAGGTACTGGCAGGTGGAGCGGGGCGTGTAGACGCCGTGACCGGCCCGGCCGGTGTACTCCCGCTCGGTGATGACGGGTACGCCGCGGGACAGGACGGTCTCGACGCGGCCGGTGACCCGGCGGCCCTCGTACGCCGAGTAGTCCACGTTCATGTGGTGGGTCTCGGCGGAGATGACCTGCTCGGCGTGCGGATCGTAGATGACGACGTCGGCGTCGGCGCCCGGCGCGATGGTGCCCTTCTTCGGGTACATGCCGAACATCCGGGCCGGGGTGGCGCAGGCGATCTCGATCCACCGCCGGCGGGAGATGTGCCCGTCGACGACGGCCTGGTGGAGCAGGTCCATGCGGTTCTCGACGCCCGGCAGGCCGTTGGGGATCTTCGAGAAGTCGCCGCGGCCCAGTTCCTTCTGGCCGGTGAAGCAGAACGGGCAGTGGTCCGTGGACACCACCTGGAGGTCGTTGGTGCGCAGCCCCTTCCAGAGCTGCGCCTGGTGTTCGCGGGGCCGCAGGGGCGTCGAGCACACGTACTTGGCGCCCTCGAAGTCCGGCTCGGCGAGGTTGTCCGTGGACAGGAACAGGTACTGGGGGCACGTCTCGCCGAAGACGTTCAGCCCCTCGTCCCGCGCGCGGGCCAGTTCGGCGAGCGCCTCCGTCGCCGAGACGTGCACGACGTACAGCGGGGCCCCGGCGACCTGGGCGAGTTTGATGGCGCGGTGGGTGGCCTCCGCCTCCAGCAGGGCCTTGCGGACCTCGCCGTGGTGGCGCGGGTCGGTGTCACCGCGGGCGAGGGCCTGCTCCACGAGCACGTCGATCGCGATGCCGTTCTCGGCGTGCATCATGATCAGGCCGCCGTTGTCGGCGGAACGCTGCATGGCGCGCAGGATCTGCCCGTCGTCGGAGTAGAACACCCCCGGGTAGGCCATGAACTGCTTGAAGCTGGTCACGCCCTCCTCGACCAGCAGGTCCATCTCCTTGAGCGTCTCCTGGTTCACGTCGGAGACGATCATGTGGAAGCCGTAGTCGACGGCGCAGTTGCCCTCGGCCTTGGCGTGCCAGGCGTCCAGGCCCTCGCGCAGCCCGTGCCCGACGCTCTGCACGGCGAAGTCCACGATCGTGGTGGTGCCGCCCCAGGCCGCGGCGCGGGTGCCGGTCTCGAAGGTGTCGGAGGCGAAGGTGCCGCCGAACGGCAGCTCCATGTGGGTGTGGGCGTCGACGCCGCCCGGGATGACGTACTTCCCGGTGGCGTCGATCGTCCGCTCCGCCGTGAAGGTCTCGGCGGCCGGGGTGCCGGTCGCGGCGAGGGCGGCGATGCGGCCGTCCTCGATCAGGACGTCGGCGTGGATCTCGTCGGAAGCGGTGACGACGAGGCCACCGCGGATGACGGTACGGCTGCTCATGCGTGGTCGCTCCTCCCAGTGTGAGGGGGCCGGTGGTCTGTGGCTGGTCGCGCGGTCCCCCGCGCCCCTCGCGGGGCGCGGGACCCGCGCGACCACGTCTCGGCTACGGCGCGGTCAGCGGCCCGTACGCGCCCGGTGCGCGGTCCCTGTAGAACTGCCAGCGGTCCCGGACCTCCCGCAGCTTGGCCATGTCGAGGTCGCGCACGACCAGTTCGGGTTCCTTGTCGCTGGCGACCTCGCCCACGAACTGGGCCTCGGGGTCCACGAAGTACGACGTCCCGTAGAAGTCGTTGTCGCCCAGCGACTCCACGCCCACGCGGTTGATCGCGCCGACGAAGTACTCGTTGGCGACGGCCGCCGCCGGCTGCTCCAGCTGCCACAGGTAGCCGGACAGGCCGCGGGAGGTCGCCGACGGGTTGAACACGATCTCGGCGCCCGCGAGGCCCAGCGCCCGCCAGCCCTCCGGGAAGTGCCGGTCGTAGCAGATGTACACGCCGATCCTGCCGACGGCGGTGTCGAACACGGGCCAGCCGCTGTTGCCCGGGCGGAAGTAGAACTTCTCCCAGAAGCCCTTGACCTGCGGGATGTGCGTCTTGCGGTACTTGCCGAGGTAGGAGCCGTCCGCGTCGATGACGGCTGCGGTGTTGTAGAGGACTCCGGGCTGCTCCTCCTCGTACATCGGCAGGACGAGGACGATGCCCAGTTCGCGGGCGAGGGAGCGGAAGCGCTCCACGATCGGGCCGCCGGGAATCTGCTCGGCGTACTCGTAGAACGCGGGGTCCTGCACCTGGCAGAAGTACGGCCCGTAGAACAGTTCCTGGAAGCACATCACTTGGGCGCCCTGGGCGGCGGCGTCGCGCACCGCCTGCTCGTGCACCGCGATCATGGACTCCTTGTCGCCCGTCCAGGCGGTCTGGAAGACGGCGGCACGGATCACTCGGCTCATCGGGACCTCCGGTCGCTCGGTGTGCGGCGAGCCTAGGAAGTCGGCGGGCGTGCGGTGAGTGACACGGTGTCACGTCTGCGGGTGCGCGACGTGTCACCGTGCCACTCCCCGCTGCGTTCATGTCGCACCGCCGCTTCCGCTGGTCGTTTCCCTGGTGGTCCGGTGGGTGGGTCAGCGCTGTTGCGCGTCGTGCGCGAGGAGCGCGATGTGCACGGACGCGGCTTGCTCGAAGTCGTCGAGGTCGACGCCGAGCCGGGCCTGTATCGCCTCCAGGCGGCGGTAGAGCGCGGGCCGTGAGACGTGGTGGAGCTGCGCGGTACGGGACTTGTTGCGACCTGTCGCGAGGTAGGTGCGCAGCACGGACAGCAGGTCCTCCAACAGGTCCTCGTCCGGTCCGCACAGCAGCCCGTCCAGCTCCCGCTCCGCGAAGGTCTGCACGTGCGGGTCGTCCCGCAGCAGCCGGATCAGGCCGCGCAGGTGGACGTCCCCGAGGCGTACGACGGCCGGCAGGTCGCGGACGGCCGGGCTGTCGGCCACGGCGTCCGCGACGTGCCGCGCCTCGCGCAGCCCGGCGGGTACGTCGTCCCAGGCGATGCGGGTGCCGGCCGCCGCCACGACCGGCGCGGGCGCCCCCTGCCCGGAGCGCAGCCGGGCCGCGAAGTGCGCGGTGAGCGCCTCGGCGTCCTGGTCGCGGGCGAGGCTGAGCAGCACGGCGGTCGCCCCGTCGGCGAGCTGCGCGGCCAGCCCGGGCAGGCCCAGCAGCCGCAGTGTCCGGTCGAGTTGGCCGGGCGTCCGGTCGCGGACGACGAGCGGGACGAAGGCCCGCCGGTTGACCGGCAGTCCGGCGGCCCGCGCCCGCGGCAGCAGCTGCCGCGCCGGTACGACGCCGCTGACGAGGTCGGTGAGCAGGCTCTGCGCGGACTGCTCCTCCCAGCCGGCCGCCTCGCTGCCGCCGAGCATGCGGTGCAGGACGAGGGCCTCGGCGGCGCGTTCGGCGAGCAGCCGTCCGGTGGTGCGGTCGCCTCGGTGCCCGCACAGCACGAGGCGCCCCCAGCGTTCGCCGCGCCCGGCGAGTTCGGCGCGGATCCAGCCGTCGCCGGCGCTGCCGCCCGCCTGCCGGGCGATGCGCTCCCAGTCGCGCAGCACGTCGTCCACGGCGGAGCGCTCCCCCGCGGTGGCGAGGACGCGGTGGGCGAGGTTGGTGACGACGACCGGGCAGGCGCTGTGCCGGGCCACCTCGTCCAGCAGACGCTGCAGCGGGGCGCCCGACGTGATGAGCGCGGTCAGTTCGGTGCGGACGGCCTCGGACAGGCTGACGGCGGCGAACTTGCGCCGTACCAGCCGGCACTGCACCTCCTCCGTCAGTTCCGCGAAGGGGAACGGCCGGTGCAGCACCACCAGTGGCAGGCCGCACCGCTCGGCCGCCCGGCGCATCACGTCCGGCGGGGCGGGGAAGGCCCGGCCGAGTCCGAGGACGACGGCCGCGGCCTCCGCGCGGTGCAGGGAGCGGATGTACTCGGCCTGCTTGTCCTCGTCCCCGGCGAGCAGCACCCCGGTGGTCAGCACCATCTCGCCGCCGCTGAGCATGACGCCGACGTCGGCCGCCTCCGCGACGTGCACCCAGCGCACCGGCCGGTCGAGCTGGCCCGCGCCGGCCACCACCTCGGGTTCCCCGGCCTGGACGCGTTCCAGCGTGAGCACCTGCCGCACCGACAGGGCGGGTTCCAGGGGCTCCCAGAGTGGCGGGGCGGTGGTCATGGTGGCTGTTTCCCTCGCTCGGGGACGGCACGTGCGGGACCGTACGGAAGGCCCCCGGTACGTACGCGGCCGTCCGTACTACTGAAGACCTCTCAGCGCGTCTTCCAGGATCGCGGCGCCCTCCTCCGCCTCCGAGACGGTCAGCGACAGGGGCGGGGCGATCCGGAGGACGCTGGTGTCGTGCCCGCCGCCCTTGCCGACGAGGAGGCCGCCGTCGCGGGTGGCCTCCAGCACGGCGGAGACGGCCCCCGGGTCGGCGTCGTCGGTGCCGGGTTCCGCCAGCTCGATGCCGATCATCAGGCCGCGCCCGCGCACTTCGCGTACGTGCGGGACGTGCGCGGCGGCGGCACGCAGCCGTTCGATGAGCATGCCGCCGACGCGCCGGGCGTTGCCCTGGAGGTCGTGTTCCAGCAGGTAGGAGAGGTTGGCGAGGGCGGCGGCCATGGTGATCTGGGTGCCGCCGAAGGTGGAGATGGAGTGGGCGTCCAGGCAGTTCATGATCTCGGCGCGGGCGACGACCCCGCCGACGGACATGCCGTTGCCGATGCCCTTGGCGAAGGTGAGCATGTCGGGCGGGCCGCCGCGGCCGTGCGCCTGCCAGCCCCAGAAGTGCTCGCCGGTGCGTCCCCAGCCGGTCTGCACCTCGTCGGAGATCCACAGGGCGCCGTGGTCGTCGAGCACCTCGCGGAACGCCGCGTACAGCCCGTCGGGCGGGGACGTGAAGCCGCCGACTCCCTGCACCGGCTCGGCGATCAGCGCGGCCGGCGCCCGGGTGTGACCGAGGATGTCCTCGAGGTCGTCCACGCAGGCGGCGACGAAGTCGTGGTCGTCGAGATGCGCGTAGGGTCCGCGGGTCCGTACGCCGCCGTGCACGTACAGGGTCTGCAGCGGGGACAGCGAGGTCGGCGACCAGCCGCGGTTGCCGGTGATGCCGACGGAGCTGAAGGAGCGGCCGTGGTAGCTGTTGCGCATGGCCAGGATCGTGTTGCTGCGCCGGTACGTCGTGGCGAGCAGCAGCGCCGTGTCGTTGGCCTCGGTGCCGGACGTCGTGAAGAACACCCGGGCGTCGGGGATGCCGCTCAGCCGGGCGACGCGCTCGGCGAGCTCGACCATCGGCCGGTTCAGGTAGAGCGTGGAGGAGTGGACGATCCGCCCGGCCTGCTCGCCGACCGCCTTGGTGACCTCGGGCAGGGCGTGCGCGGTCGCCGTGGTGAGGATGCCGCCGAAGAAGTCGAGGTAGCGGTTGCCGTCGGAGTCCCAGACGTGGCGGCCCTCGCCGTGCGTGATCTCCAGGGGCTCGTCGTAGTAGAGGGCGAGCCAGTCGGGCAGGACGGACCGGTGGCGGCCCAGCAGGTCCCGGTTCACGGCCGCGCCAGCCCCTCGTACGCGTCGGGCCTGCGGTCCCGGTAGAACGCCCACTGCTGCCGGACCTCCTCCACGAGACCGAGGTCGAGGTCGCGCACCACGAGTTCCTCCTCGCTGTCGCTGGCGACGTCGCCGACGAACTGCCCGCGCGGGTCCACGAAGTACGACGTGCCGTAGAAGTCGTTGTCGCCGTACTCCTCCTGGCCGACGCGGTTGATCGCGGCGACGAAGTACTCGTTGGCGACGGCTGCCGCGGGCTGCTCCAGTTTCCACAGGTGGGACGAGAGACCGCGGTGTGTGGCGGAGGGGTTGTAGACCAGTTGCGCGCCCGCCAGGCCGAGTTGGCGCCAGCCCTCCGGGAAGTGGCGGTCGTAGCAGATGTAGACGCCGACCTTGCCGACGGCCGTGTCGAAGACGGGCCAGCCCGCGTTGCCCGGCCTGAAGTAGTACTTCTCCCAGAAGCCCTTGACCTGCGGGATGTGGTGCTTGCGGTACGTGCCGAGGTACGAGCCGTCCGCGTCGATCACGGCCGCGGTGTTGTAGTAGAAGCCGGACTGCTCGATCTCGAAGACCGGGGCGACGATCACCATGCCCGTCTCGCGCGCGAGGGCCCGCATCCGCGTCACGGTCGGCCCGCCCGGCACCGGCTCCGCCCAGCGGTAGTGCTCCGGGTCCTGGACCTGGCAGAAGTACGGCGCGTTGAAGACTTCCTGGAATCCGATGATCCGGGCGCCCCGCCGGGCGGCCTCACGGGCGTACTCCTCGTGTTTCGCCACCATGGACTCGGTGTCGCCGGTCCAGGTGGCCTGGACCAGGGCGGCGCGTACGACGTTGGCCATGAGCTGCTCCTTCGACGGGACGTCAGAGCCTCTGCACCCGTGGAGCGGGGCCGTGGAGGCTCGAACGTAAGCCTCCGGGACGGGCTTGCCAAGACCATCGCCGCCAACCGCGCGCGCCGCCGTGTTTCACCCTCCGGTGGGCGCGCCACGCCGTCGGCCGGTGGTGTGCCCCGCGGCGGGCGCGCACACCAGGTCCCCGTGCCGCTCGGCGCCGGCTCCGCCGGGACGGGCGGCGCCTCAGAGCGGCGTGAGCGCGCACCGTCCCGCGAGGTCGTCCATCGACAGTCCGAGCGCTCCGGCGAGCGCGGCGACCGTGAAGAACGCCGGTGTCGGCGCCCGCCCGGTCTCGATCTTGCGGAGTGTCTCGGCGGAGATGCCGGCGCTCGCGGCGATCGACGCCATGCTGCGGTCGCCGCGCGCCTCGCGGAGCAGCCGCCCGAGGTGTTCGCCGCGTTCGCGTTCTTCCGGGGTCAGGGGGGTGCGCACCATGACCACCATGATAATACCGGTATAGTAATTGGCATGGTGGAGTTGAAGACGGACACATCGATCGATGCCATGCACGCGGCGGGACAGGTCGTCGGGCGCGCGCTCACAGCCGTACGGCGCGCCGCCGACGTGGGAGTCTCCCTGCTGGAGCTGGACGAGCTGGCGCACGGGGTACTGCGCGGGTCGGGCGCGTCCTCGCCCTTCCTCGGCTACCGCCCCCACTTCGCGGCCACACCGTTCCCCGCGGTGCTCTGCACGTCCGTGAACGACGCGATCGTGCACGGCGTCCCGACCCGCTACCGGCTGCGCGACGGCGACCTGCTCTCCGTCGACTTCGGGGCGGAGCTGGACGGCTGGGTCGGCGACTCGGCGATCAGCTTCACGGTCGGCAGGCCGCGCCCCGCCGACCTGCGGCTGATCGAGACGGCGGAGCGCGCCCTGGCGGCGGGCATCGAGGCGGCCGTCACCGGCAACCGCATCGGTGACATCGGGTACGCGATCGGCTCGGTGTGCCGGGGCGCGGGCTACGGTCTCATGGAGGACTACGGCGGCCACGGCGTGGGCCGCCGCATGCACGAGGACCCGCCCGTGCCGAACGAGGGCCGCCCCGGCCGCGGACTCGCGCTGCGCCACGGGATGGTCCTGGCGATCGAGCCGATGCTGATCGCCGGCGGCACGGACAGCTACCGCACGGCGCCCGACGGCTGGACCCTGCGCACCGGCGACGGCTCGCGGGCCGCCCATGTGGAGCACACGGTCGCGATCACGGACCAGGGCCCCCGCATCCTGACGGCACGGCAGCCGGAGTAGCCGACGTCGCCGGACCCGCGCCCTCCCCCGTTCGGAAATGCCCCCGGCCCCCACCCGTGCCAAGGTGAGTAGGAACTCGCCCCCCGGTGTACCCGGCGCGGGAAAGCGGCGGCGCACCGCGCGTCGAGAGCGAACGGAAGGCCCATGACCAGCGGCTTCACACCCGAGGGCTTCGGCTCGGACCCCTTCGGGGAATTCCTCGCCCGTTTCTTCGGCGGACCGCGGCCCCGCCAGATCGACCTGGGCCGGCTGCTCAGTCAGCCGGCCCGCGAAATGGTCCGCGGGGCCGCCCAGTACGCCGCCGAGCGCGGCAGCCGGGACCTGGACACCGAGCACCTGCTGCGGGCGGCCCTGGCGGCGGAGCCCACCCGCAGCCTGCTCAGCCGGGCCGGCGCGGACCCCGACTCGCTCGCCTCGCAGATCGACGGGCGGTCCGGGCCCGTCCAGTACCCGCCCGGCGAGACACCACCCCCGACGTCCCTGTCGCTCACGCCGGCCGTGAAGCGCGCGCTGCTGGACGCGCACGGGCTGGCCCGGTCGAGCGGCACCGGGTACATCAGCCCGGAGCACGTGCTCAGCGCCCTCGCCGCCAATCCGGACTCGGCCGCCGGGCACATCCTCAACGCGGCCCGCTACACGCCGCCCGGCATGCCGCCCGAGGCCCCCGAGCCGGCCCCGCCGCGCGCCGAGCGGCCCCGCGTCACGTCGACGCCGACCCTGGACAAGTACGGCCGGGACCTCACCGACCTGGCCCGGCAGGGCCGCATCGACCCGGTGATCGGGCGCGAACGGGAGATCGAGCAGACCGTCGAGGTGCTGTCCCGGCGCGGCAAGAACAACCCGGTGCTCATCGGCGACGCGGGGGTCGGCAAGACCGCCGTCGTGGAGGGGCTGGCCCAGCGC
Source organism: Streptomyces sp. NPDC005925 (assembly GCF_040638805.1). Taxonomy (NCBI): domain Bacteria; kingdom Bacillati; phylum Actinomycetota; class Actinomycetes; order Kitasatosporales; family Streptomycetaceae; genus Streptomyces; species Streptomyces sp. NPDC005925. The sequence goes on from NZ_JBEXVL010000001.1 coordinate 192,521, forward strand.
ATCGCGGACGGCGACGTGCCCGACATCCTCGCCGGCCGCCGCGTCGTCACCCTCGACCTGACCGGTGTCGTCGCGGGCACCCGCTACCGGGGCGACTTCGAGGAGCGGCTGACCACCATCGTCGGGGAGATCGGCGAGAACTCCGACCGCCTGATCGTCTTCATCGACGAGCTGCACACCGTCGTCGGCGCGGGTGGTGGCGGCGAGGGAGGCTCCCTGGACGCCGGCAACATCCTCAAACCGGCCCTGGCCCGCGGCGAGCTGCACGTCGTGGGCGCGACGACGCTGGAAGAGTACCGGCGCATCGAGAAGGACGCGGCGCTGGCCCGCCGCTTCCAGCCGATCCTGGTGCCCGAGCCCACCACGGCCGACGCCGTCGAGATCCTGCGCGGCCTCGCCGACCGCTACGAGGCCCACCACCAGGTCCGCTACACCGACGAGGCGCTGGTCGCCGCCGTGGAGCTGTCCGACCGCTACCTCACCGACCGGCGGCTGCCCGACAAGGCCATCGACCTGATCGACCAGGCAGGCGCCCGGGTGCGGCTGAGGGCCCGCACCAAGGGCACGGACGTACGGGCCATGGAACGCGAGGTCGAGCAGCTCCTGCGGGACAAGGACCAGGCCGTCGCCGACGAGAGCTACGAGCAGGCAACGCGGCTGCGCGACCGCATCGTCGGGCTGAAGACCCGGATCGCCGAGGCGGCCGGCGACGGCGAGGCCGACGAAGGGCTGAAGCTGGTCGTGGACGCCGAGGCCATCGCCGAGGTGGTGTCCCGGCAGACCGGCATCCCGGTGAGCAGCCTCACCGAGGAGGAGAAGGACCGGCTCCTCGGCCTGGAGCGGCATCTGCACGACCGGGTCGTCGGGCAGGACGAGGCCGTACGGGTCGTCGCCGACGCCGTACTGCGCTCGCGCGCGGGACTGGCGAGCCCCGCCCGCCCCATCGGCAGCTTCCTGTTCCTCGGCCCGACCGGCGTCGGCAAGACGGAGCTGGCCCGCGCGCTCGCCGAGGCGCTGTTCAGCAGCGAGGACCGCATGGTCCGCCTCGACATGAGCGAGTACCAGGAGCGGCACACGGTGAGCCGGCTGGTCGGTGCCCCGCCCGGCTACGTCGGGCACGAGGAGGCCGGGCAGCTCACCGAGGTGGTGCGGCGCCACCCGTACTCGCTGCTCCTGCTGGACGAGGTGGAGAAGGCGCACCCGGACGTCTTCAACATCCTGCTCCAGGTGCTGGACGACGGCCGACTGACCGACTCGCAGGGCCGGACCGTGGACTTCACCAACACGGTCGTCGTGATGACCAGCAACCTCGGCTCCGAGGCGATCACCCGGCGCGGCGCCGCCCTGGGCTTCGGCTCGGGCGGCGCCGATGCCGACGAGGAGGCGCGGCGCGAGCAGGTGCTGCGCCCCCTGCGGGAGCACTTTCGGCCCGAGTTCCTCAACCGCATCGACGAGATCGTGGTCTTCCGCCAGCTGACCGGCGACCAGCTGCACCGCATCACCCAACTGCTGCTGGAGCAGACCCGGCACATGCTGCGCGCCCAGAACATCACGGTCGACTTCACGGACGAGGCCGTGCAGTGGCTGGCCGACCGGGGCTTCCAGCCCGAGTACGGGGCCAGGCCGCTGCGCCGCACCATTCAGCGCGAGGTCGACAACCACCTGTCGCGGCTGCTGCTCGACGGCCGCGTCGCGGAGGGCGACCGCATCACGGTGCTCGTGGCGGACGGCCGCCTGGACTTCCGCACGGACCGGCCGGCCGGCCCGGGTGAACCTGCCGAACCGGGTGAACCGGCCGAAGCAGCCGAAGCAGCCGAAGCAGCCGACGCGGCCGACGCGGCCGACGCGAACGGAACGACTCGGCCGAGCGGCCCGGCCGGCCCCACGGACCGGCCGGACCCGGCGCCCTGACACGGCCGGCACACACGTGTGGCGCGCGCCAGGCTCTCCTCGGCACGGCGCGCGCCACACGGTTCACCCGGTCGGGCCGTGCTCAGGGCCCGCGCCGCGCGGCCGGTCGGCGGCGCGCCCGCCCCGGCCGCCGCGCCGGACCCGGCGTACGCCGGAATCACCCCGCCGTCGGACGCACCACCATCGCCGAGCCGCCGCCACGCCGCGTCTTCTCGGCCGCGGCCAGCCACTTGCCGCCGGGCAGGCGCTGTACGCCCGTCGCGGCGCCGATCTCGGGGTTGGCGCGGAAGGAGTGCCCGATGGCCTCCAGCCGAGCGCGCAACGCACTGTCGTAGAGGCCGGGTTCCAGCTCGGTCTGCGCCGCGTTGCGCTGGCTGGCGCGCGGGGCGGCGATCGCGTCGACCAGGGGCAGGCCGCGGTCGACGAAGCCGGTGAGCGTCTGCAGGACGGTGGTGATGATGGTCGCGCCGCCGGGCGAGCCGAGCGCCACGACCGGCTTGCCGTGCCGGTCCAGGACGATGGTCGGCGAGATCGAGGACCTCGGGCGCTTGCCGGGACCGGGCAGGTTCGGGTCGTGGACGGCCGGGTTGGCCGGGGCGAAGGAGAAGTCGGTCAGCTCGTTGTTGAGGAGGAACCCGCGGCCGGGCACGGTGATGCCGCTGCCGCCGGTCTGCTCGATGGTGAGCGTGTAGGAGACGACGTTGCCCCACTTGTCGGCGGTCGTCAGATGCGTGGTGCTGTCGCCCTCGTACGTCGTCGGGGCCGCCGTGCCGCCCGCCGCGCAGTCGGCCGGGTGACGCGGGTCGCCCGGCGCGACGGGGCTGGTGAGCACCGCGTCGTCCTTGATGAGGCAGGCGCGCGAGTCGGCGTACCGCTGGGACAGCAGTTCCTTCGCCGGTACGTCCTCGAAGGCGGGGTCGCCGACCCAGCGGCCCCGGTCGGCGAACGCGATGCGGCTGGCCTCGATGAAGCGGTGCAGGTACCGCACGTCGCTCGCCTTGGAGAGGTCGGTGTTCTCCAGGATGTTGAGTGCCTCGCCGACGGTGGTGCCGCCGGAGGAGGAGGGCGCGATGGAGTACACGTCGAGGCCGTGGTACCCGGTCTTCGTGGGTGCCTGGACCTTGGCGCGGTAGGCGGCGAGGTCCTTCGCGGACAGGTCCCCGGGCCGGGCGTTCCAGCCGGAGGCCGGGTCGACGGGCGGCTCGTTCACCGTGTCGACGATGTCCTCGCCGATGTCTCCGCGGTAGAGGGCGCCGACGCCCTCGCGGGCCAGCTCGGCGTAGGTGCGGGCCAGGTCGGGGTTCTTGAAGGTGGAGCCGACGGCGGGCAGGCCGCCGCCCGGCAGGAACAGCTCGGCGGTGTCGGGGAAGGCGCGGAACCGGGTCTCGTTTGCGGCGGTCTGCGCGCGGAAGGTCTCGTCCACGGTGAAGCCGTCGCGGGCGATGCGCTCGGCCGGTGCCAGCACGCTGCGCAGCTTCTTGCTGCCCCACGTGTCGAGGGCCCGCTGCCAGGTGGCGGGCGTGCCCGGGGTGCCGACGGCGAGGCCGCTGCTGACGGCGTCGGCGAACGGGATCGGCTTGCCGTCCTCCAGGAAGAGCCCGGAGTCGGCGGTGAGGGGAGCGGTCTCGCGGCCGTCGATGGTCCGCACGGTGCGGGACTTGGCGTCGTAGTGGACGAAGTAGCCGCCTCCGCCGATACCGGCCGAGTACGGCTCGGTGACGCCGAGGGCGGCGGCCGTGGCGACGGCGGCGTCGACGGCGTTGCCCCCCTTGCGGAGGATCTCGATACCGGCGGCGGAGGCGTCCGGGTCGACGCTGGCGACCGCGCCGCCGTAGCCGACGGCCACCGGTGTCTTCGAGGCCGTCGGGGTCGTCGCGGCCGGGTTGCCGGGCGGCGCCGCGGCCCCCACCGACATCACGGCGGCCGATACCGCCAGGGCCGTCAGATTCCGCGCGACAGGGCGACGCATGCGCACCTCCAGAGGACGGGCAGTCCGCGCAGCGTAGTTCACCCTCCGCCGCCCCGTCAGGCTCACCGGCCCGGTGGATCACTCCTCGGACCCGCGGGGAACCCCCTTGCCGGATCGCCCGGACACCTCGAGCGCCCCGGCCACCACCGGGTCGAACACGGGTTTGCCTTCGCCCGCTACCATGCCCGCCCATGAATGACGACGTGCGCAACATCGTGCTGGGCGTGGTGGCCGCGGGCATCAGCGCCGCCCTGGGCTGGATGGCCCGTACGTACCTGTGGAAGCGGAGACTCCGCCGCAAGCAGGCGTTCTTCGGGCTGCCGGACCATTCCGAGTCGCTGCTCGTCGTCAACCGCGACCCGGCGACCGCGGAAATGGCCGTGCACCGCATCGACGTGTTCGCGCTGCTGGAGCTGTCCGCGCTGATCAAGGACTGCGGCGCGCACGTCCAGGTGCTCACCCAGGACTCGGCCCACCAGGGCTTCGGCGAGCGCACCGAGTTCTGCCTCGGCGGCCCCGCCTCCAACCGGCGGATGACCGCCCACATGGCGGCCATGCTGCCCGGTGTGCGGGTCAACGTGGACCCCGAACCCGGCCCGGACCGGGGCGCCTTCCAGATCGGCTCCGAGCGCTACCGCATGGAGCCGGGCATCACCGAGTACGTGCTGCTGGCCCGGCTGACGGCCGGTGACGGCCGGGAGACACGGCCGGTGTTCCTGTTCTGCGGCCAGCGCGCGATCACCAACCAGGCGGCGGCGCGCTATCTGGCCCGCCATCACGAGCGACTGGCCCGCAAGCACGGCAACGGCACGTTCGTGCTGCTGCTGAAGGTCGTCAACTCGCAGGCGTACGGCCCGGACGTGGTCGAACTCGTCGGGGACGTGACCCGTACGGCGCAGGCTCCGCTGCCGGCGGCGGCAGCGGCCAAGGGCGGCTCGCACCGCGCGTCCTGAACGGGGTCGTACCCCGGGCGTCCTGAGCGGGTCCCCGGGCAGCGCCGTGGTGATGACCGAGGTGAGCGGCCCTCGTCGCGGAGTTGGGCGACGAGGGGCCGCTCGGCCTCGGCGAGCCGGTCGGCCCCGCTTGTCGACACGGCCGCCCCGCTCTTCTCGAGCACCACCCGTCCGGCGCAGCTGACCTTCTCCCCGTCGGTGGCCGCCCCGTGGTTCGGGTCGCGTCCACCGCACGAGCAGTGATCTCCGGCTGCCGCCGGGCGGGCCTGGCTCATGTGAACTGCTGCCCCCATCGGTCGAGGGGCCGTGAGGGTACTCCCCACCCGGCAGCAGTGTCCCCGGTCCGGCCGCGGTGGTCCCGCGGCCTCCGTCGCCCCGCAGGCGGTGGACGGGACCGGTGGGACCGGTGGGTCACCCGCCGCCGTCTCCGGGACGAATGGCCCATCGTAGTCGAGGGGCGGCGGGGCGGTCCGGTCTGCCGGGGGAACGCGACCCGCGGGCTCCGCACGCGGTCAGTGCTTGAGGATCTTGGAGAGGAAGTCCTTGGCCCGGTCGCTGCTCGGGTTCGCGAAGAACTCCTCCGGGCTGCGGTCCTCGACGATGCGGCCGTCGGCCATGAAGACGACGCGGTTGGCGGCGGACCGGGCGAAACCCATCTCGTGAGTGACGACGATCATGGTCATGCCCTCGCCGGCGAGTTGCCGCATGGCCTCCAGCACCTCGTTGATCATCTCGGGGTCGAGGGCGGAGGTCGGCTCGTCGAACAGCATCGCCTTGGGGTCCATGGCGAGTGCGCGGGCGATGGCCACGCGCTGCTGCTGCCCGCCGGACAGCTGGGCGGGGTACTTGTCCGCCTGGTCGGCGACCCCGACCCGGTCGAGGATCTCGCGCGAGCGCCGGTCGGCGTCCTCCTTCCCGCGCCCGCGGACCTTGACCTGACCCAGAGACACGTTCTGCAGGACGGTCTTGTGGGCGAACAGGTTGAACGACTGGAAGACCATGCCGACGTCGGCACGCAGCCGTGCCAGGGCCTTGCCCTCGGCGGGGAGGGGCTTCCCGTCGAGCCGGATCGTGCCGGACTCGACGGGCTCCAGCCGGTTGATCACCCGGCACAGCGTGGACTTCCCCGACCCCGAGGGGCCGATGACCACGACCACTTCCCCCCTGCCGACGGTGAGGTCGATGTCCTGCAGGACATGCAGTTCCCCGAAGTGCTTGTTGACGTCACGCAGCTCGATCAGCGGATCGACGGCCATGCTCAGCCCTACTCACTCGTCGCCGTGGGGTGATGGCCGCAACGTATCCAGGCATGATCACGCGCCGCCGCGCGACACGCACCGGACGGCCTCCCAACGGCCATTAGCCGTATTTACGGGGCGGATCCACGTCACGGATCCACACCCGTGCCCACGTCAAGGATCGCGCGCCCCGTGACCACCTCGAGCATGCGCGTCCCGTGGCCACGTCGAGGATCCCCGTCGCGGCCGGGGCCGGGCTGTCACGCCTCGGCGACCTCGCCGTACAGCTGCGACAGCTCGGGCACCCCGCTGGTGGCCCACTCGTGCCCGTGGGCCACGACGTCGAACTGCCGTCCGGAGTCGAGCCGTACGACGGGCTGGCCGTCGCGCCGGATCTCCCAGGCGGCGCCGGGCACGGTACGGACGATGACGGTGCCCAGGTACAGTCCGGCGTCGTTGCCGAGCCAGGACAGCACCTCCTCGTCGTCCCGCCAGCGCGGGACCAGTTGGTCGAGCGCCTCGAGCGAGGCGGCCGAGTCGTCGAGGCGGACTCTCTCCCGGGCCGCGAGGGAACGCAGGAGTTCACACTCGGCGAGCAGGTCGGCGATGCCCGCGGGGTCGGGGACCCCCGGTTTCGGCCGCCGGCCCAGGAAGGGGATGTTCATCCCTCCAGCGTGTCATTCGTACCGGTCGGCGCACCACAGGCGCGCGGCACCCGCTTCCCGGGGCCGGGACGGCGCGGGGTGGACGCCGGGTGGGTCCGGGCGGCTCCGGAGCCGCCGCGTGGCCGCGCCGGGGGGCCTCGTCGGGACGACTTCGCGCCTGGTGCGTTGACGGGCCGCGGGGGCCTCTCTAGCTTCACGGTGCGGCGTCGCGCCGCGGACGTGGTGCGCCGCATCGTGCGGCGGGATCGGGAGGAGCGGCCTTGCGCCGAGGTCTGTTGGGTTCCGCGGTGGTTCTCGCCCTGCTGTCGGTGCTCGCGCCGGGCGGCGCCGCACACGCCGCACCGTCGGAAAGATCCGGGCCGCTCCCCCTGGAGCGGCTCTTCGACAACACGGCCGTCAGCGACGACTCCCGGCCCGGCGAGGCCGACTTCGACGGTTCCGGCGCCTCCCTGCCGGCGGCCGACCTCGCGGCGGCGGGCTGGACACCGGGCCGTGTCCTCGACGTTCAGGGCGCCCGCCTGACCTGGCCCCGGCGCGGAGCGGGCGAGGCGGACAACGTTCGGGCCGCCGGGCAGCGGGTGCGCGTCACGGGCCGCGGTGACGCCCTCGCGTTCCTCGTCGCGGGCACGGCCGGCGGCGACGTGGCGGGCGTCGGCGCGGTCTCGTACGCGGACGGCGGCCGGTCGGCCTACCGGCTGACCGCCCCCGACTGGCGCACCGGCCCGCTCGCCACGAAGGCGGTGGCCCTCCCGCACATCAACACACCCGGCGGCCAACTCGCCGAACGGGCCCGCCTGTACGTCGTGACGGTCCCGCTCTCCCCCGGCCGCCCGGTCGTCTCCGTACGGCTTCCCGACGCGCCCGGACTGCACGTGTTCGCCCTGTCGGTGCGGGCCGAACCGGCCGGCTGGACGGGCAGTTGGGCGGCGTCGACGGGAGGCTACGCGGCCGTGGCGCCCGCGGGCCCCTGGACCGACCGCACGCTGCGGCTGGTGGTGCACACCTCGGCGGGCGGCCCCCGGGTTCGGGCGCGGTTCGACAACACCTTCGCCGCCACGCCGGTACGGATCGCCGGCGCGACGGTCGCCGTGCAGGCGGACGGCGCCGCCGCGCGCCGGGCCCCGGTACCGCTGGCCTTCCGGGGCGCGGCGGGCGTGGAGATCCCGGCCGGGGCGCAGGCCTACAGCGATCCCCTCGGCTTCGACGTGCCGGCCGACGCCAATCTGCTGGTCAGTTTCCATCTGCCGGGGCCGCTGCCCGCGGCGCCGCTGCACCGGCTCGCGCAGCAGCGGTCGTATCTGAGCGTGCCGGGCGACCACGCGGCCGACGGTTCGGCGGCGGCGTTCACCTCGGTGCTGACGAGCCTGCCGCTGCTGACCGGCCTGGACGTGGGCGGCGGGCCGGGGTCGGTGGTGGCGCTGGGCGACTCGATCACCGACGGCGACCGGTCGACGGTGGACGCGAACCACCGCTGGCCGAACGTCCTCGCCGCCCGGCTGCTGAACCAGCACACCGTCCCGCGCTACGGCGTCCTCAACCAGGGCATCTCGGGCAACCGCGTGGTGAGCGACCGCTACCCGGGGGACGGGGTCTCCACCGACACCTCGGGGGTGAGCGCCCTGCACCGTCTGGACCGGGACGTGTTCGCGCAGACGTCGGCCCGTACGGTCGTCGTCTTCGAAGGCGTCAACGACATCCGCTGGGGCGCGTCCGCGCGGGACGTCGTCTCGGGCCTCGGGGAGATCGCCGACCGGGCGCACGCGCGCGGGCTGCGGGTGCTGGCGGCGACGATCCTGCCGTGCGAGGGCGAGGCCCGCTGCACCGCGGCCGTGGACGCCGAACGCGTCGCCGTGAACACCTGGATCAGGGGCACCGGCGCGTACGACGGCGTGCTCGACTTCGACGCGGTGACCCGGGACCCCGGGCACCCGTCCCGGCTCCTCCCCGCCTACGACAGCGGAGACCACCTGCACCCCGACGACGAGGGCCTGGCGGCGCTGGCCGGCTCGGTGGACCTGCGGCTGCTGAAGGGGTGAGGGCTGCCTCGGGGCTTCGGGCTACACGTCGAGGTCGACGACGACCGGCGCGTGGTCGGAGGCGCCCTTGCCCTTGCGTTCCTCCCGGTCCACGTACGCGTCCTTGACGGCCGTCGCGAACGGCTCGTTGCCGTACACCAGGTCGATGCGCATGCCGCGGTTCTTCGGGAAGCACAGCTGGCGGTAGTCCCAGTACGTGAACGGGTGCGCGTACTTCAGGGGCCGCGGGACCACGTCGGACAGGCCGGCCTCCCGCAGGGCTTCCAGGGCGGCGCGCTCGGCCGGGGTGACGTGCGTGGCGCCCTCGAAGGCCGCCGGGTCGTAGACGTCGTCGTCGGTCGGCGCCACGTTGTAGTCACCGAGGATTGCGAAGGGGCGGCTGCCGGCCGCGTCGCCCGCGACGGCCGCGCGCAGCGCCTCGAACCACTCGATCTTGTACGCGTAGTGGGGGTGGCCCACCTCGCGGCCGTTCGGCACGTACACCGACCAGACGCGGACCGGGCCGCACGTCGCGGAGATCGCGCGGGGCTCCACGGAGCCGTCGTAGCCGGGGTCGCCGGGAAGGCCCTTGACGACGTCCTCGAGGCCGACGCGGGAGAGGACGGCCACGCCGTTCCACCGGCCGGTGGCGTGGACCGCCGCCTCGTAGCCCAGCTCGCGCAGCTGCTCGACGGGGAACTGCGCCTCGGCGACCTTGGCCTCCTGGAGGCACAGCACGTCCGTGCCGCTGCTCTCCAGCCAGCCCAGGAGCCTCGGCAGGCGGGCGGTGATCGAGTTCACGTTCCAGGTCGCGATGCGCATGCCCACAACCTACCCGGCGGGTCCGACATCCCCCTCCGGGCCCGTCCCGGGGTTAGAGGTCGACGGAGGCGCCCGGGGCGAGGCGGGCGTGGTCGGCGCCGCCGAGGGAGCCCACGTGCCGGTCGTAGATGGGGCGGGCGAGGTCGGTCAGGAGCGCGTCGTGGATGTCGTAGACGCGCCGGGGCCGGACCTCGCGCACGTAGTCGATCACTTCGGAGATCTTGTTCCAGGGGGCCTGCACGGGCGCGAGAAGGGTGTCCACCGGATGGTCGGGGACCGTGAGCGCGTCCCCGGGGTGGAAGACCTTGCCACCGTCGATCAGGTAGCCGACGTTGGTGACGCGCGGCAGGTCGGGGTGGATCACCGCGTGCAGTTCGCCGTGCACCTGGACGTCGAACCCGGCGGCGGTGAAGGTGTCGCCGTGGCCGACGACGTGCACCCGGCCGGGGAACGCCGCCGAGATCCGCTCCGCGACGGACCCGAGGGTCCAGATCCGCGCGGCCGGGTTGTCCTCCATGGCGGCGCGCAGCCGGAACGCGTCGAAGTGGTCGGGGTGCTCGTGGGTGACGAGGATCGCGTCCGCGCCGAGCGCGGCGTCCTCCTCGCTGAATCCCCCCGGGTCCAGGACCAGCGTCTGCCCGTCCTTGTCGAGGCGGACGCAGGCGTGCGACTTCTTCGTGAGCTTCATGTGCGTCGTGTTCCGCGTGTCCTTGGTCTTCTTCGTGACCGTCATACGTCCCATCCTGGCGCGGGCCGGCCCGGGACGCTCAGTCCTGCGGGGTGGTCTCCTCGCGGATGACCTGCTGGGCCACCTTGAACGCGCTGTTCGCCGCCGGTACGCCGCAGTAGACCGCCACCTGCAGCAGCACCTCCTTGATCTCCGCGGGGGTGAGGCCGTTGCGGAGGGCCGCGCGGAGGTGGGAGCCGAGCTCGTCCAGGTGACCGCCGGCGACCAGGGCGGTGAGGGTGACGCAGCTGCGCGAACGGCGGTCCAGGCCCGGCCGGTCCCAGATCTCGCCCCAGGCGTAGCGGGTGAGGAACTCCTGGAAGTCGCCGGAGAAGTCGTCGGCCTGTTCCAGGACCTCTTCGACGTGCGCGTCGCCGAGCACCTCGCGGCGGACCTTGAGCCCCACGTCGTACGGGTCGGGCCTGCCCTGCTGCGGTGGGGCGACGGCCGGGGCGATCTCGGCGATCGGCGACATCTGGTGCGGCGGCGGGGTCAGTACGGGTTTGACGGGAGCGGCCGGTATGGCGATCTGGCCGGTGCTGTGATCGTAGGCGGGCTGCCAGGCGGTGGAGAAGTGCCGGACCAGCAGATCGGTGACGGCGGCGGGCTGCTCGACCGGCACCAGGTGGGAGGCGCCGGGCACGACGGCGAGCCGCGCGTCGGGTATGCCGGCGACCAGGGTGCGGGCCTCGGCGGGGCCGGTGACCTGGTCCTCCGAGCCGACCAGGACGAGTGTCGGTACGCCGACCCGGCTCAGCTCGGAGCGCACGTCGAAGGAGGCGAGCGCCTCGCACGCGGCGATGTAGCAGCCCGGGTCGGTGGTGCGGACCATCTGCACGGCCCATTCGGTGATCGCGGGCTGCGCGGCGGCGAACCCGCTCGTGAACCAGCGGTCCGGGGAGGTGCGGGCGATCGGGTCGAGGCCGTTCGTCCGCACGATCACGCCGCGCTGGCGGAACTCGTCGGCCGTGCCGAAGCGGGGGGAGGCGGCGATCAGGGCCAGCGAGGCGAGCCGGTCGGGGTGGCGCAGCGCCAGCTCCACACCCACCGCCCCGCCGAACGCGCACCCCGCGTACCCGAAACGCGTCACGCCGACCGCGTCGAGGGTGGCGAGCAGCCGGGTGGTGAGGTCGGTGACGGAACCCGTCGGGTGGGCGGGCGCACCGCCGTGGCCGGGCAGGTCGAACCGGAAGACGCGCCACTGCTTGGTCAGCTCGGGAACCTGCCGGTCCCACATGTGCCAGGTGGTGCCGAGCGAGGGGCCCAGGATCAGGACCGGGGCGTCTTCGGGGCCGTCGAAGCGGTACTGGAGGGCGGGGGTCGTCGTCTCACTCACCGCTCCACGCTAGCGCTCGCTTCCGGCTGCTCGGGCTCCGGGCCCCGAGTCCTCACACGTGACTCCCGGAGATCACCGGCGAACCCTCACGCCGTCTTCACGGATGGTGCCCGCGGGGAGGGACGTGCGACGGACGGACGGGGGACCGTCACACGATGTTCGGGGTGTTCGACCATCCGGTTCGAGACGTTCTACGGGTGTACGGATCGACTGTCCGCGTTCGGGTGTTCTCCGCGCCCGGGCCCGGGGACTCCGCACACCCGGTGCGAGGTGTTCCGGTCGAGCTCTACGTGTCGGCGCGGTCGACCGTGCCGGGTGGGCCGAGGCCCGTGAGGGCGCCGACCGGGTCGAGGTCGGGGGTGCCGCGGGGCCACCAGTCGTCGTGGCCGGGCTCCGACTCGTACGCGTACCACAGTCCGTCGCGGCCGAGGCGCAGCTGCAGGTGTCCCCCCGGGTGGGTGAGGGTGTTGTGCCAGGGGCGGAAGGCGGGCAGATCGGCGGCCAGGAGCAGGGGGCGGGCCCGGTCGAAACGGCCGGCGGGCGGGTCCCAGAGGTCGTCGAGGGCCGCGAGGCCGGCGAGGCCGCCCTGCCGCCAGGCGGCGACCGCGCGGGCCAGGTCGCCGGGGGTGCGGCCGGTGGCGGTGGCGAGCGAGGAGTACAGCGAGCGGGTGCTCGCGGTGAGCCCGGATCCGGGGCGGGCGGCGGCGAGGCGGACGGCGTCCTGCCACAGCGTCAGGCCACCGACCGGGTCACGGCCGGTGATGAGCAGCGCGTGGGCGCGGGCCGCGGCGTCGGTGGCGAGCTGGTCCAGCGCGAAGGGGTCGGGGCCGCCGGACGCCGCCGGGTAGACGGGGGGTTGTCCGGGGTGCGGGGGTGCGGGCAGCGGCGGGGGCGGCGCGGGCAGCTCGCGCCGGGCCAGGGCGTCGGTGGCGCGGATGCCGGGGAGGGACGCCGGTGCCCGGTCCCGGGCGGCGCGGGCGGCACGGGCCGCGCTGAGCCGGGACAGGGAGTCCAGCAGGCGGCGTTCGCCCCGGCCGCGCAGCAGGAGCAGCACGAAGGGGTCGGCGTCGAGCAGCCGCGCCGTCTGGTAGCACAGCGCGGCGGCGTGCTTGCAGGGGTGGCCGGAGTCGGGGCAGCTGCACTGCGGGGCGAGGTCTCCGGGGCCGGGCAGGAGGGGGACCCCGCAGTCGGCGAGGGAGTGCGGCAACTCCTTGTCGAGGAGCGCCGCGATGTGCCCCGGGCGCTCGGCCGCGGCGTCCAGGAACCTGTCCCAGCCGGCGTCGTCGAGCGTCCGCAGCCGCACCTGCACGCGGTAGGGGCGGGGCCGGGTGCCCTGCACATAGGCCAGCACGAGCCCCGGCGTGACCGTGATCGCATCCACGTGCCCCCGCGCGGCGTACCCCCGCCCGCGCACCAGCCGTCCGGCGTCCAGGGCGCCCTCCTCCAGCGCCGCGACCCAGGCGTTCCCCCACCAGGTCTCGGCGAAGGGTCCCTCACCGGCCGGCCGGGCGGGCAACGCCGGGAAGGTGCGCCGCAGCTCGCCGTCGCGTGCGGGGGCGGCCATGGAGCGGGACGCGGGGGCGGGAACCGAGGGCCCGGTGAGGGCCGGCTCCCGCCCGGCAAAGCCGGCGACCCCGGGCTCCCGCCGAGAGGAGTCGGCGACCCCGGGCTCCCGCCCAGCGGGGTCGGTGACCTCGGATTGCCGCCCAAGGGAGTCGATGACCTCGGACTCCCGCCCTGTGGAGTCGATGACCTCTGGCTCCCGCCCTGTGGCGTCGGTGGTGCCTCGGCCCTGTCGGGTCGGGCCGGTGGTCGCCGGGCCCTGCCGCACGCCGCCGGTCGAGGCCTGCCCGCGGGCAGGCTGCTCGAGATCGACGGACTCTCCGGGAGCAGCGGGTTCGGTGAGGCTCGGCTCCCGCCCGGCGGAGTCGGTGACTGCGCGTTGCTGCACCCGGGAATCGGCCGCCGCTCGCCCCCGCCGGGCCGGGCCGGACGTCACCGCACCCTGCCGTACCGAGCCGGTCGAGCCGGTCGGGTCGGGCGGGTCGGTCGGGTCGGTCGGGTCGGACCCACGGGCAGGCCGTACGGGCTCGGCTGGTCCGTCGGAGGTGGGCTCCGCCTCCTGCGGCCGGTGCTCGGAGTCGGGGTCGTCCGTGTCCGGGGGCGGTCGGAAGGCGCCGGACAGCATCTCGCGGAGTTCGCGGGCGCGGGCGGCGGCGCCGTGCCGGTCGTCTCCGCGTCGGGAGGACGCCCTACGCCGGACTGCGCGGCCGGGCGGGGTGTCGCCGCCGTGCGCTCCCGCGCGGTCGCCCGGGCGCTCGCCGGGGGCCGGTACGGCGGCGGACTCGGTGTCCGTGCCGCCCCGACCCGCGTCACCCCGGTCCGCTTCCCGGCGTGCCGCGCGCAGCGCCTCGCGCGCCACGTCGGCGGGGCGGGGGGCGCGTGGACCGGCTTCGGCGTGCGGCGTCGCAACGGGGGCCGGCTCGGCCGAACGGACCGCTTCCCGGCCCTCGGTGTCCCGTGCCGGCTTCCGGGCCGTCTCCCCGTGCGGGCCGCCGGCACCGGTCTCGTGCCGCTCGCCCCCGCCACCCTCACGACGTGCGGCGATCGCGCGCCGCAGCGCCTCGCGGGCGATGTCGCCCGGCCGGTGTTCCCCGTGACCGGCCGACTCCACCCCGCCACCGGCCGGTGCCCTCTCACCCGCGTGCGCCGCCCCCTGCTGGGGACCCCCCGAACCCGCCGGAGGTTCCCCGAGCTCCCCGGCCGTCGCGGCCCGCGGTTCCGCTGCCGCGGCCGGGGCTTGCACCGGTTCCGCCGGCGTGCCCGCGCCCGGGACGTCCGACCCCCGCCGCCCCACCGAGGCGGTTCCCAGCGCCGCAGCAGGGGTGTCCGCCGACGCCGCCGGGACCCCCGTCTCCGGCACGACCGACTTCCCCGTATCCGTCCCGCCGGGCTGCGGCGCCCCCGCCGGGCCGCTCCCCTTCGTCTCCCGCCACTCCCCCGGACCTGCCGCGCCGCCGTCCTCCGTACCCACCCGCTCCACCGCGCCGGCACCGCCGGCGCCCGCCCCTGCCACCGCGCCGCAGCCCGCATCGCCCGGCGCACCCGGCGCTTCCGCCCCGGCCTCCCGTCGCTCCCGTGCCTCCCGCAGGGCGCGGCGGGCCTCCTCGGAGGGGCGCGGGGTCATGTCGGCCTCCGGAGGGACACCAGGTCGGACAGGTCACGGTCCGTCAGCTCCGTGAGGGCCGATTCGCCGGAGCCGAGGATGGCGTCGGCCAGGGCTCGCTTGGACTCCAGCATCTCGGCGATGCGGTCCTCGACGGTGCCCTCGGTGATGAGGCGGTGGACCTGGACGGGCTGGGTCTGGCCGATGCGGTAGGCGCGGTCGGTGGCCTGTTCCTCCACGGCCGGGTTCCACCAGCGGTCGAAGTGGACGACGTGGCCCGCGCGGGTGAGGTTCAGGCCTGTGCCGGCCGCCTTCAGCGACAGCACCAGGACGGGTGTCGCACCGCTCTGGAAGCGGTCCACCATGCGCTCCCGCTCCGGCACTGGCGTGCCGCCGTGCAGCAGCTCGGCCGGGACGGCGCGTTCGGCGAGGTGCGCGGTGATGAGCCGGGCCATGCCGACGTACTGCGTGAAGACGAGCGCCGAGCCGTTTTCCGCGAGGAGGGTGTCCAGCAGTTCGTCCAGCAGGGCGAGCTTCCCGGAGCGGGCGGCCTGCCGGTCCCCGCCGCGCGGTTCTTCCTTCAGGAACAGCGCGGGGTGGTCGCAGATCTGCTTCAGCGAGGTGAGGAGCTTGAGGACCATGCCGCGGCGGGCCATGCCCCGGGCGGTCTCGATGGCGAGCATCGACTCGCGCACCACCGCCTCGTAGAGCGCGGCCTGTTCCCGGGTGAGCGGCACGGGGCGGTCGGTCTCGGTCTTGGGCGGCAGCTCGGGGACGATGCCCGGGTCGGACTTCTTGCGGCGCAGCAGGAAGGGCCGGACGAGGCGGGCCAGGCGCTCCGCCGCCTCCTCGTCCTCGCCGGTCTCCACGGCACGCGCGTGCCGGGCACGGAACGACTTCAGCGGGCCGAGGAGACCGGGGGTGGTCCAGTCGAGGAGGGCCCACAGCTCGGACAGGTTGTTCTCGACCGGGGTGCCGGTGAGGGCGACGCGCGCGGGGGTCGGGATGGTGCGCAGGGCCTTCGCCGTGGCGGAGTACGGGTTCTTGACGTGCTGGGCCTCGTCGGCGACGACCATGCCCCATCGCTGCCCGGCGAGGGCGGGCGCCGCGCTGCGCATCGTGCCGTACGTGGTGAGGACGAAGCCGCCGGTGAGGCCGGCGAGGCTGCGGTCCGGGCCGTGGAAGCGGCGGACGGGGACGCCGGGTGCGAAGCGGGCGATCTCCCGCTGCCAGTTGCCGAGCAGGGAGGCCGGACAGACCACCAGGGTGGGTTCCGCACGGGCGCGCTTGAGGTGCAGGGCGATGAGGGTGATCGTCTTGCCGAGGCCCATGTCGTCGGCGAGGCAGCCACCGAGGCCGAGGGACGTCATCAGCTCGAGCCAGGCCAGTCCGCGCAGCTGGTAGTCGCGCAGGGTGGCGTGCAGGCCGGGGGGCGGTTCGGCGGGGCGCGGGCCCGCTGTCAGGCGGTCGCGCAGGACGGCCAGGGCGCCCTCGGGCACCGCTTCGACGGTGTCGCCGTCCACCTCGGCGGTGCCGGTGAGGGCGGCGGACAGGGCGTCGACGGGGTCGAGCAGGCCGAGGTCCCGCATGCGGGCCTTGCGGACGAGGGCGGGGTCCACGAGCACCCACTGGTCGCGCAGCCGGACGACCGGACGGTGCGCCTCGGCGAGCGCGTCCATCTCTGCCTCGCTGAGCGGGTCGCCGCCGAGCGCCAGCTGCCAGCGGAACCGCAGCAGGTCTTCGCTCTCGAGGAAGCCGGTGCCGTCGGTCGCCGAGCCGGGTGCGGACCGGACGACCGCCGTGGCGGTCAGGTCCTGGGCCAGGTCCCGCGGCCAGTGCACGGCCACGCCGGCCGCGGCGAGCCGGGTGGCGGCGACGCCGAGCAGGTCGCTGAGCTCGTCCTCGGACAGCGCGAGCACGCCGGGCACGTCCTGCTCGCCGAGCCGGTCGAGCGGCGGCCAGACGCGGGCCGCGCGGCGCACCGCGAGGGCGGCGTCCACGCGCGCGCGGGGCCCGAAGGCGTCGTCCGCGCCGCCCGCCCACAGGGCCGCCGCGTCGGCCACGAGGGTGGGGTCGACGAGGCTGTGCACCTGGACGATCGCCGCGCCGGCGGTACGGACGCGCGCGTCGGGGTCGCCGTCGAACAGCTCGTACGCCGACAGGTCGAGGCGCAGGGAGATCCGCACGCCCGCGTCCATGCCGGCGGCGACCTCGGCGGCCCAGTCGTGCGCGTGCGGCAGATGCTGGGCGGTGCTCGCCGCGAAGGGCTTCCCGACGGCGTAGGGGGCGGCCGGGGTGCGGGGCAGGGTGTCCGCGACCGCGTCCAGGAAGGCACGCAGCAGCGCTTCAGGTGCGGGCAGCGTGAGCGGGCCCGGGCCGGGCAGCGGCGCCGCGTGCCCCTCGTACGGGAGGGCGGCGGCCACCGCTCGCAGGTGCGCGAGGTCGTGTGGTTCGAGAGGTCCGGCACGCCACGCGTCGTGCCCGGTGGCGGTCAGGCCGGGCAGCAGGCGGCCCCGGGCGGCCAGCCGCAGCGCGTGCAGCGCGGCGGCGCCCCAGCAGACGGTCGCGGGGTGGGCCGCCGGGTCGTGCCGGGCGCGGACCAGCAGGGGCAGCGCCTCGCCGACCGGGAGGGTCAGCGCCGGGGTGGTCCCGCGGCGCACACCCGTGCCGTGCGGCCGGACGACCGTCAGCTCCGCGCGGTCCGCTGCCGCGTCGGGCAGCGGGGCGCCCTCCGGGTCCCAGAAGGCGACCGTGCCCTCGCGCGGCAGGGGCGCGGGCAGGAAGAGGGCCGCGAGCCGGGCGGGGACCGGACCGGCTGGGGCCACGGGCTCCCCCGCCCGCCCGGCCACGGCGACCGCGCCGCTCGCACCGCTCATACGTCCTGTCACCTGCCGTCCCGTCCGCCGACTCGTGTGTCTTCGACTCTACGGGCGGGCTCTGACAATCGGTCCCGGAGCCCGGCCGGCCCGCGACGAACGGTCCGGCGCGGCTGTCCGCGGCCGGACCGTCACGGCACGGTGCGCGAGACGACGTAGACCATGATGTGGTTCGGGTTCGAGGGGTTCACCACGACGTCCTGGGTGGGCGCGGGGTTCTTCTGCCGGTGGACCAGGCCCCACCAGCGGCCGTCGGCGGGGAATTTCCAGCCGCTGACCTTCTGGTCGCGGGGGCCTATCGTCACGTGGCCCTTCCTGAGGTCGTCGCGGGTGACGCCCATGCCGGTGAGGAAGGCCTCGAAGCCCGCCCCGGTGGTGCCGAACTGGACGTAGAGCCGGCTGGACTTCCAGTTGTTGGTCTCGTAGTGGGCGACGGGGTCCGCGGGGTGCGGGACCGGCACCTGGTAGAGGCGGCGCTGCACCTTGGAGGGCCAGCCCTCGGTGAGGCCGGTCGCGGAGTACTTGGCCTCCTTGTCCTTGCCGCTGGCGCGGCTCTGGTTCGCGGAGATCACCAGGTAGCCGGCCGGGATGCCGATGAGCAGCACGATGATCACCAGGGTGAGTGCCCTGCGGCGGATCATGTGCCGACGGTCCTCGACGGGACGGTCCGGCCGGTCCGGCGGGGCGGGGTGCGGTACCGCGTTCATGCCGATCCCTCGGTGGTGCGGCGGAACTGTTCGGTGGTGCGCCGGAACTGGGCGTACCGCTCGTAGCGCTCGTACCGCTCCACGCGGCGCCGCTTGGCGCGGCGGAAGCGGCGGGCGACGAGCCGGGCGAGGTCGGCGGCGCCGACCATGCCGGCCTCGGGGCCGAGCTGGGCGCGGGCGATGCGGGCCTCGGGGCGGTAGCCGCGGCCGGTGAGGTTGCGGCGGAAGGCGTCCCGGGCGGGGCCGATCAGCAGGTCGTCGGCGGCCGAGACGCCGCCGCCGATCACGAAGCACGACGGGTCGAGGGCGGCGGCGAGGTTGGCGATGCCGACGCCGAGCCACTGCCCGATGTCCTGGAGCAGCTCGATGCACATGGCGTCGCCCTCGCGGGCCAGCTCGGTGATCATCGGGCCGGTGATGTCGGAGATCTGGCCCTTGACGTGCTCGATGATCCCGTAGGCGACCGGGGAGTCGGCGGCGGCGAGCTCGCGGGCCTCACGGACCAGGGCGTTGCCGGAGCTGTACTGCTCCCAGCAGCCGCGGTTGCCGCACGGGCAGCGGTGGCCGCCGGGCACGACCTGCATGTGCCCGAACTCGCCCGCGACGCCGTACTTGCCGCGCTTGACCTGGCCGTCCTCCAGGATCGCGCCGCCGATGCCGGTGCCCAGCGTGATCATGACGAGGTGGTCCTCGTCACGGCCGGCGCCGAAGCGCCACTCGGCCCAGGCGGCGGTGTTGGCGTCGTTGTCCACCAGGACGGGCACCGACAGGCGGCCGGCGAGGCGGTCGCGCAGCGGCTCGTTGCGCCAGGAGAGGTGCGGGGCGAACAGGACGCGGTTGCGGTCGGCGTCGACCCAGCCGGCCGCGCCGATGCCGACGGCGTGCACGTCGTGCCGGTCGGACAGGTCCAGGACCAGCTCGACGATGGTGTCCTCGACGACCTTCGGGCTCTTGGACTTGTCGGGGGTCTCGGCGCGGAGCTTCTCCAGGATGTTGCCGTCGGCGTCGACCACGCCCGCCATCACCTTGGTGCCGCCGATGTCGATCCCGACGGTCGGCACGCGGGGGGCCGTCAGGTGCGAGCGGCGTTCCCGGGTGCCGACCGTGCGGAGCACGGGGCGCCGGGAGCCGATGGGGGCGCTGAAGTCGCGGTAGCTGCTCATCGGGCCCGATTCTGCCGCACGGCCACGGACAACACCGAACAGGGGAGGAAGGGGCCGGTCCGCCGCCCGGCGACCGGGCGCGGGTGGTCGCGCCCGGTCGGGGGACGCGCTGCCGCCCGGTGTCCGACGCCGCCGTTCCCCGCCCCGCCCGACGGCGGCGTGGCAGCTCGTGGCGCGGATCACCCGTCGGTCCGTGCCCGTGCACGGCAGGCCGGCGCGGGTGGCGCGGCACCGGTGGTGCCCAGGTCCGGTCACGTGCCACGAGGCCCGTGCCCTTCTTGCCGTGCCGCTCCTGCCGCGTCCTGCCGTACGCGCCGGGTTCCGGCGTACGCGAGGGCGGCGGGGGGCGTCCCGTCGGACCCGGACACCGCACCGCCGAACACGGGAACACGCGTCCGACGGCCGGGCAGGCGCCGTGGTCGATTGTCCGGACATTGCGACGAACCGGCGTGAAGGGTGCCGCGCGGCGTCCGGGACCGAGGGCCGCGAGAGGGCGGGGCGGCCGGCGCGACCGGAGGCGTCAGGGCCGTACGAGGAGCTGGAACTCGAAGGAGTAGCGGGACGGCCGGTAGGTGTGCGTGCCGTACTCGACCGCGCGGCCGGTGTCGTCGAAGGTGACGCGCTGCATGGTGAGCAGCGGCGCGCCCTCCCGCTCGGTGAGCCGCTCCGCCTCGGCGGCCGTGGCGGCGCGGGCTCCGATGGCCTGGCGGGCGCTGTGCAGGGTGATGCCGGCGGCGCGCATCATCCGGTACAGGCCGGTCGCCTCCAGTTGGCCGGTGTCCAGGTCGAGCAGTCCGGGGGGCAGGTAGTTGCACAGGTACGCCATCGGCTCGCCGTGCGCGAGCCGCAGCCGTTCGACGCGGTGCACGTCGCTGTCCTCGGCGACGCCGAGCGCCGCCGCGATCTCGGCGGTGGCCGGTACGACCGTGTTGACCAGGACTTTGGTGCCCGGGCGCTGTCCGGCCGTCTCCAGGTCGTCGTAGAGGCTGCTCAGTTCCAGGGGGCGTTTGACCCGGCTGTGCACCACCTGGGTGCCGACGCCGCGGCGCCGTACCAGCAGGCCCTTGTCGACCAGGGACTGGATGGCCTGGCGGACCGTGGGCCGGGACAGGCCGAGCCGGGACGCGAGCTCGATCTCGTTGCCGAGCAGGCTGCCGGGGGTCAGCACGCCCTGCTCGACGGCGGCCTCCAGCTGCTGCGACAGCTGGAAGTACAGGGGGACCGGAGAGGTCCGGTCCACCATGAGATCGAGCTGCACGGTCGGGTCCACTCCTGGTTTGGGCACGGCTCGAGCGTAGCTCCGCCCGTTGTGTACGGGAAGTTGCGTAGTTCGATTGTCCGGACATACACATTGACAGGGGCCGTACGGGGCCGCACTTTGTTCCCATGCGCATCGGGGTCATCGGGACGGGCCGCATCGGCACCATCCACGCGAACACACTCAGCCGCCATCGCGACGTCGGATCCCTGATCCTCACGGACGCCGACCGGGCGCGGGCCCAGCAACTGGCGCACCGGCTGGGTGAGACGGCGGCGCCCGGGGTGGACGAGATCTTCAAGTGGGGCGTGGACGCCGTCGTGATCACCACGGCGACCCCGGCCCACGCCGATTTCATCGGCCGGGCGGCGCGTGCCGGGCTGCCGGTGTTCTGCGAGAAGCCCATCGCGCTGGACCTGCCGGGCACGTTACAGGCGATCGCCGAGGTGGAGACGGCCGGGACGATCCTGCAGATGGGGTTCCAGCGCCGCTTCGACACCGGATACGCGGGCGCGCGGGACGCGGTGCGGGCGGGACGGCTCGGGCGACTGCACACCGTCCGCGCGATGACGTCCGACCAGACACCGCCACCGGCCGAGTACCTGCCGCTGTCCGGCGGCCTCTACCGCGACTCGCTCATCCACGACTTCGACGTACTGCGCTGGGTGACGGGCCGCGAGGTGACCGACGTGTACGCCGCCGGGTCCGACGCCGGGCCGCGGATGTACCGGGAGGCGGGCGACGTCGACACGGCCGCCGCGGTTCTCTCCCTCGAAGACGGCACCCTCGCGACGATCACCGGGACGCGCCTGAACGGCGCCGGGTACGACGTCCGCATGGAACTGGCCGGGGAGCTCGACCAGATCGTCGTGGGCCTGGACGACCGCACCCCGATCGCCTCCACCGAACCGAGCGGCCCCCCGGCCGCCGACAAACCGTGGACGGGCTTCCTGGAACGCTTCGCCCCCGCCTACGAGGCCGAACTCGCGGCGTTCGTGGAGGTGGTGCGCGGCGAGCGCCCCAACCCGTGCGACGGCCGCGAGGCGTTGCAGGCCCTGCGCATCGCCGAGGCCTGCGACCTGTCCCGCCGCGAGCGCCGGCCGGTACGGCTGGTGGAGATCCCGGGCGGGCGGGAACCGCTGCTGAGGTGACGGGCGGTCCGCGGGGATGCCGGGCGCCGGCCACGTGCAGGCGACGGCCCCTCGGGCGGTCTTCGAGCCGGTGCCTGGCCGGCCCGTCCCTACCTGGTCCAGGGCCCGTCTCCCCCGTCCTTCCCCTGCCCCTCCAGCAGTCCCGCGTCATGCGCCAGCAGGGCGATCTGGACGCGGTTGTTGAGGCCGAGGGCGGCCAGGACGCGGGAGACGTGGGATTTCACGGTGGCCACGCTCATGTACAGGTCCGCCGCGATCTCCGCGTTGGCCAGGCCCCGTCCGATCGCGACGGCGACCTCGCGCTCCCGGTCGTTCAGGAGGGAGAGACGGTCACGCGCGCGTGCCCGGCGGGTGTCGGCGGCACTGTCGGCCGCGTGCGTCATCACCTGGCGGGTGACGGCGGGCGACAGCACGGGATCTCCCGCCGCCACCCGGCGTACCGCGTCCAGGATCTCGGCGGGCGGGGTGTCCTTGAGGACGAATCCGGCGGCGCCCGCGCGCAGGGCCCGCAGCACCTGCTCGTCGGCGTGGAAGGTGGTCAGCACCACGACCTGCGGGGCGTCCGCGCGGGCGCGCAGCAGTTCCGTGGCCGTGAGGCCGTCGACCGTCGGCATGCGGATGTCCATGAGGACGACGTCCGGGCGGGTGCGGTCGACGAGCGCCTCGACCTCGCCGCCGTCGCCGGCCTCGCCGACGATCTCGACGTCGTCCGCGCCGCCCAGCATGAAGGACAGCCCGGCGCGTACGAGGGGGTCGTCGTCGACGAGGACGAGTCTGATCGCGGTCATGTGCCTACGGTCATCGCGGTGGGTGGACGGGGACGGCCGGCTCGGGCCGGTACCGCCCAGCGGACACGGTTTCTCGGTCATGGCCTACGCGCGCAGTGCCACGCCGTGGCGGACGCGCAGGACGCGGAGTTCCCACCAGACCACGGCGGTCACCGAGGCGGGGCCGCCGAGGAAGGCGAGGACCTGGATGAGCGGCGGGCCCGGCGGCAGGCCACCCGCCAGCAGGCTGATCAGCGCCCACTCCCAGACCAGGACCCCGGTGAGCAGGGCGGGCAGGGTCGCGTGCACGGCGGCCGTGTTGAAGCCGGTGCGCACGGCGGGGCCGGTGGCGAAGCCGAGGAAGAACACCGTCCAGACCAGGGGCAGGAACATCGCGAGCGTGAGCCAGGGGAAGCCGGCCTCCCCGGTGGTCGACGCCGCGTCCGCCTCCTCGACCATGCCGATGCCGGCCACGGCCAGCGGCACGGCCACCACGGCCCCGATGTACAGCAGGGCCGACTTGCCGGCGGCGCGCACGCGCGGACGCATGTCGGCCTTCGTGGCGGGCGTGGCCCAGCGGAAGAGGAACCCGATGACGACGGGCGCGCTGAGCAGCAGTAGCGGCGGGGTGATCACGATCCGCATCATGTACTGCTGCTGGACCCCGCTGACGTCCTCGGGCTTGCCGTAGAGCGCGAGCAGCAGCACGCTCAGCGCGGCGGCGGTCCAGGCGCGCGCCTTCTGCAGCCGGGTCACCTGCGGGTCCTCGATCCGGCGCGCGCCGCGCGGCGGGAACAGGCGGTGGGCGCGCAGGCGGGCCGAGCGCGCGAACGAGTAGCCCGCGACGAGGGGGACGAGCGCGATCCAGGCGCAGGGCGCGAGCAGCACGAGCCACATGCAGCCGGGGTTACTGCGCCGCCAGGCCCCGAACATGTCGCGCACCCGGGGCCATTCGGCGCCGCGCAGCCCGCGGAACGCTCCCCAGCCCAGCAGCGAGGTCGGCCTCGGCCGCGGCGGATACGGGTACGGCTGCGGGGGGTACGGCTGGGGCGGGTAGGGCTGGGGGTATCCGTACGGCGCCGGGCCCGGCCGGGGTGGCACGTACGGCCCGGTGTGCGGCGGGGGCGGCGGGTAGGGGCCCTGGTTCGGCGGCGGGACGTACGGTCCGCCGCCGGGGGGTGGCGGTGGGTTCTGACCGCCGTGCGGTGGCCACTGGGGCCGGTACGGATCGTGGGGTCCCCCGAAGCTCACGCCGGCTGTTCCTTCCGAGACGGGCGGGTGCTGAAGCTGGACAAACATAACCACCGCCTCCGACAAGTCAAACGCCGCCCGTGCGGCGGGACTTGACGGCGCGCCGGGTCAGTCCCACGGCAGCCACGCGCGTACCCGGAAACCGCCGTCCGTCCCGGGGCCGTGCTCCAGCGTGCCGCCGGCCAGGGTGGCGCGCTCGGTCAGTCCGATGAGGCCCTGTCCGGAGCCGGGGACGGGGGCGGCCGTGGCCCCGCCCTCGGGTGCGGCATTGCGTACGGACACGACGAGTCCGTCGGCCGGGCCGCCCGTGACGCTCACCGCGACCTCGGTGCCGGGCGCGTGTTTGCGGGCGTTGGTCAGGGCCTCCTGGGCGATGCGGTAGGCGGTGCGCCCGACGACGGCGGGTACGGCGCCGGTGACGGTGACCCGGTTGGCGAGGGTGACCTTCATGCCGGCCGCGTGGGACTCGGCGACCAGCGCGTCGAGTGCCGCGAGCGTCGGCTGCGGTCGCCCGCCGGCGTCGTCGGCCTCCGCGGCGCGCAGTACGCCGATGATCTGCCGCAGGTCCTGCAGGGCGTCGTGGGCGCTCTCCCTGATGACTCCGGCGGCCCGCGCGACCTCCGCGCGGGAGGCGTCGGGACGGAACTCCAGTGCGCCCGCGTGCACGCTGAGCAGGGTCAGCCGGTGCGCGAGCACGTCGTGCATCTCGCGGGCGATGGCCTCGCGGGCGAGCCGCTGGGCCTGCTCGGCGCGCAGCCGTGCCTCGGTCTCGGCACGCCGGGCGCGGTCCCGCAGGCTGAGCACGAGCTGCCGTTTGGACCGGACGAACATGCCCCAGCCGATGGCCGACACGATGAGCAGCCCGGTGAAGACGAGCACGGCCGGGTACGACAGTTCGGGGTCCGGGCGGAGCCGGAAGAACACCGGGAGGACGGCGAGGGACGCCCCGCCGGTCCAGGCCACGTACCGGAAGGGCCGGTGCACGGCGAGCGTGAACAGGGAGATCAGACCGGCGCCGCCCGCCGTGTTGGACACGAGCCCGACCGGGACCATCGCGATCGCCAGCGCGAGCGGCCGGCGTCGGCGCAGCCACACGGCGCCGCAGGACAGCGCGCCGATCACCTGGTCGACGGCGGCGAGGGACACCGGGAGACGGGGGTCCTCGGCCATGGACTCGGCGGCGAGCAGGCCGGTGACGACGGCCAGCGCGAAGCAGGAGAAGTCGACGATCCAGTCGCGGGCGGTACGCCGGGGGGTGCGTCCGGACCGCCGGGTGCCGGGGTCGAGTTCGTCGGCCAGCGCGGACGGCAGCAGCCACCGGCGCGCGGCGGGAAAGTCGTCGGGGGCCCCGGCCCCCGCCCTGTCACCACTCACGGTCGGCAAATCTACGCAGGGCGGGGGCCGTTGCGTCTCTGGCCGCCGTGCATCTGCGACCTTCGGCGCGGTACGGCAGACCTTCGGCGCGGGACCGTAGACCTTCGGTGCCCGAGCACGGACTTACGGTGCGGGGGGCGGTCCGGATCGGCTACTTCCGCCGGGGGTGGGCTCGCCCCGCGGCCGATGACGGTGGGGGGTCCGCGGAGCGAGGGTCTCACCCATGAAGAAGCTGCTGGAGTTTTTCGGATTCGTCGCCCTCGTGCAGGGCGTGGCGGGGCTGGTGCACGAGTTCACCGACTGGCACTGGGGCCTCGTGCAGCGGCTCGGTTTCCTCGACGGCTACGAGCTGTACACGAGCATCGCCCTGGTGCTGCTGGGCGTCGCCCTGTTCGCAGCCGCCGAGAGCCGCACGCCCGGCTGAAGCCGGGTCTCCGGTCCGCGGCGAGCACACCGCACACCGGGCACACCGAGCACACCGGGCGCGCCGACGCCCGGTGTGCGGTGTACGTGACTCGGCGTACAGGAGCCGTGGTCCGTGACCCGCCTACGTGAGCCGTTGTACGTGACCGGCGTGCGTGACCGGTGGGGTGAGCAGGTGTCCCCTGCTTCGGTCCGGCTCCGGATCCGGCTCAGCAGCCGTAGTTGACCAGGTCGAACGAGGCGTAGTGGTCCGCCGTGTAGTAGTCCTCCTGGTAGTCCTCACCAGTGACGATGCGGCGGGCGCCACGGTCGTCCGAGCCCGGCGTGATCACCGTGTACTCGTGGTAGTAGCCGGACGTCTGGCTGGGCAGGATGCCTTCCCGGTTCTGGAAGACGGTCCCGTCCTGGTCGTACGGGAACGGCCCGCCCTGCTCGATCAGGTCGAGGGTGTCATGGGCCTGCGAGGGCAGGTTGCTGTAGCAGATGCTGCCGACCGCCGCGGGGGCGGCGGAAGCCGTGGTCGTCGAGACGGCGCCGCCCACGAGGAGGGCGGACAGGAGGGCTGCTGCGGCGCCGAGGCGCGTGATGTGTGGGGGGAAGGTCATGCCTTCCATGATGACGCGCGTAGACGATGGCATGTCAATGACAAGCCTCGAACTTTTTACCGTCGCGCCACAGGTGTTCACAGGAAATCGACCTGCGGCGGGCGAACCGGACCGCCCGGCCGGCGGGGCGGGCACGGACCCCGGCCTCTCGTGACGGGCGGGACGCCTCGGTCTCCCCCTCGCGACGGGCGGGACGCCACGGCCGCTCCTCGCGACGGGCGGGACGCCCCTCCTGACACCCCAGCCTCACCGGCCTGTTGAGCCCCGCCGTCGTCCCGCCCCCGATGCCCCGTCAGCCACCCAGTTCCCGATGCCGCGCCTCCAGCCACGCGGCCCCCGTCTGCGTGAGTGAACCGTGCAGGCGCAGACGGGAGATGCCGCCGTCCGGGTAGATGTCCACGCGCGCGTGCGTGCCGACCGCCGGGGCGGGGAGGACGAAGCGGTGGTTGGTGTCGGGCTGGAGGCGGGTGGGGGGCAGGACCTCCACCCAGTCACCGTCCTCGCCGTCCCGCACGGACAGCGACGCCCAGCCGGCGCTGTTGCCCTTCAGGTACGCCGTGTCGATCTCGACTGCCCGGATCTCGGACCGGGCCACCAGCCCGTACCGGATCCAGTCGTTGCCCCGGTCCCGGCGGCGGCGCGTCTCCCAGCCGTCGTCCATCTTGCGGGAACGGCCCGGCTGGATGGTGTGGGCCGGGGGCGAGTAGAAGCGGTCGGAGGCGTCCTCGACCCGGCCGCCGTTCTCCAGCGCGACGACGTCGAAGGTGCCGAGCGCGGCAAGCCATGCCGGGTCCGGGGCGACCTCGCCGTACACCCGCAGGCGGGCGATGCCGCCGTCCGGGTGCTGGTTGAGGCGCAGGTGGGTGAAGCGCTGTTCGACGGCGACCTCGAAGCCGTTGGCCGCGTGGCCGCCGACCCGGGTGCGCGGCACCAGCGTCGTCCACTTCACGTCGCCGGAGAGGAGGTCCTCCGGGGAGGGGGAGCCCTCGACCGACGCGCCCTCGACCGACACGGCCTGCGGGTAGTTGCCGCGGAAGTGGGCCGTGTCGACGACGATGCCCCGGATCACGCCGGGCGCGCCGAGGCGGATCAGCGCCCAGTCGTGGTCCTCGGCCGTGGGCCAGGGGTGGTCGGCCGAGGCGCCGCGGCGGCGGCGGGTCTCCCAGCCGTCCATGACCTTGCCCTTGTGCCCGAAGTGCTCGGGGACGAACTCGGCGCGCCCGGGCACCAGCAGGTTCTCGCGCTGCGCGAAGAACTCGTCGTTGGCGGCGACGACGGAGGCACCGAGCCGGCGGTCGGCGAGATCGGCGTACTGGGTGAAGGGGAAGTCGGCGGTGCGGTAGTCCGCGTACGGGTCGCCGCCCGGGTAGGGGTTCGCGTCGCCGGTGAAGCTCTCGATCGCCGTCACGGTGGTCGCGGCCTGCCTTTCTGGAGTCGGTCGGTGTCAGCCGGTGCGGGTGAGGAGCCGGCCCTTCGGTGCGGTGAACTCGCCGTCGGCGGTGATGCGTTCACCGCGCAGCCAGGTGGACTTGACGACGCCGTGCAGGGTGCGCCCGGCGTACGCGGTGACGTGGTTGCGGTGCTGGAGGGCGGCGGGGTCCACGGTGAACGTCTCGTCGGGTGCGAGGACGGCGAAGTCGGCGTCGTGCCCGGGGGCGATGGCGCCCTTGCGGTCGTCGAGCCCGACCAGGGCCGCCGTGCGCTGCGCCATCCAGCAGACGACGTCCTCCAGCGTGTGGCCACGCGCGCGCGCCGCCGTCCACACGGCCGACAGGCTCAGCTGGAGGCCCGAGATGCCCCCCCAGGCGGTGGCGAAGTCGCCGGTCTTGAGGTCGGCGGTGGACGGCGAGTGGTCGGTGACGACGCAGTCGATCGTGCCGTCGGCGAGCGCCTGCCACAGCAGGTCCTGGTTGGCGGCCTCCCGGATGGGTGGACAGCACTTGAACTCGCTCGCCCCGTCCGGCACTTCCTCGGCCGTGAGGGTCAGATAGTGGGGGCAGGTCTCGACGGTGACCCGGACACCGTCGGCCTTCGCCTCGGCGATCAGCGGCAGCGCGTCGCTGGAGGACAGGTGCAGGACGTGCACGCGCGCGTCCAGCCGCCCGGCCTGCGCGAGGAGGGCGGCGATCGCGGTGTCCTCGGCGTGGCGGGGGCGGCTGGCGAGGAAGTCGGCGTACTTCGGGCCGCCCTGCTGCGGGGCGGCCTCCAGGTGATGCGGGTCCTCGGCGTGCACGATCAGCAGCCCGCCGAAACCGGCGATCTCCGCCAGGGAGCGGCCGAGCCGGTCCTGGTCGAGGTGCGGGAACTCGTCCACGCCCGACGGCGACAGGAACGCCTTGAAGCCGAACACGCCGGCGTCGTGCAGCGGACGCAGATCGGCCACGTTGTCAGGCAGGGCGCCGCCCCAGAAGCCGACGTCGACGTGCGCCTTGCCGGCGGCCGTCTTCTGCTTGACGCGCAGGTGCTCGACGGTCGTGGTGGGCGGCAGGGAGTTCAGCGGCATGTCGACGAGGGTCGTGATACCGCCCGCCGCCGCCGCGCGGGTGGCCGTCCAAAAGCCCTCCCACTCGGTGCGGCCCGGGTCGTTGACGTGCACGTGCGTGTCGACCAGGCCGGGCAGCAGGACGTCGTCGCCGAGGTCCTCCAGCCGCGCCCCGGCCGGTACGGGGGCGTCGTACGCCAGCACGGCCGCGATCGTCCCCCCGGCGACCGCCACGGACGCGGCGCGCATCCCCTCGGGCGTGATCACGCGCGTCGAGCGCAGCACCAGTTCAGCGGGCACCACTTCGGCGTCGGACACTGCGGCCCCTCTCGCACAGCGGAAATTCAACGTTCTGTTGAAGGAGTCTTCACCCCGGCCCCGATGCCGTCAAGGGCACACCGCCCCGTCCCCGCCGTCCGGCACACCCCCGGTCCCGCTCTGGACGTTTCCGTAAAGCGGAATTAGTATTCCAACTGGCAGAACGTACGTGCGTACAACCGGGCAGTCGACCGGCTGCCGGGTAGGCTGCTGCCTCCCCGCCAGTCCCGAAAGGAACGCGCCGTGCCGAGGTCCAGCGCCAGCACCACCGACTCCGCCCGGCCCGCCGCCAGTGGAGGCGTCCAGTCCCTGGAGCGCGCCTTCGACCTGCTCGAACGGATGGCGGACGCGGGCGGCGAGGTCGGCCTGAGCGAGCTCTCCGCGAGCAGCGGACTGCCCCTGCCCACCATCCACCGCCTGATGCGCACCCTCGTGGCCTGCGGCTACGTACGCCAGCAGCCCAACCGCCGCTACGCGCTCGGCCCGCGCCTGATCCGGCTCGGCGAGTCCGCGTCCCGGCTGCTGGGCACCTGGGCACGCCCCCACCTCGCCCGGCTGGTCGAGGAGACCGGCGAGACGGCGAACATGGCCCTGCTCGACGGCGACGCCATCGTGTATGTGGCGCAGGTGCCGTCCAAGCACTCGATGCGCATGTTCACGGAGGTCGGCCGCCGCGTCCTGCCGCACTCCACGGGCGTCGGCAAGGCCCTGCTGTCGGTCTTCCCGCCCCAGGAGGTGCGCGCACTGCTGGCCCGTACCGGCATGCCGGCGGCGACGGACAGGACGATCACCACGCCGGACGGCTTCCTCGCGGCGCTGGAGGAGGTGCGCCGGCAGGGGTACGCGATCGACGACAACGAGCAGGAGATCGGAGTGCGCTGCCTCGCCGTCCCGGTCCCCGACTCCCCCACCGCCGCGGCCATCTCGATCTCGGGTCCGGCGGGCCGGGTCACGGAGGCCGCGACGGAGCGGATCGTGCCGGTGCTCCAGGAGGTCGCGGCCGAACTGGCACGGGCCCTCGCGACGACGGGCGGCGGCCCCGCGGCCTGACCCGCCCCGTCGATCCTCTTTCGTTCCGCGCGGCTTCTCCCCGCACGACGAAACAGGCCCCCGGGCGACAGACCGGGGGCCTGTCGCCCGTCACCGTCCTCAGCCCTGCCGCGGCTCGCCGAACAGCTCCACCGCCGTGCGGACCTGCGCCAGGCCGCCCGACAGGGCGCTGACGGAACCGATCGCCCCTGCCACCAGCAGCAGCGACCGGCGCAGCCGCAGGATGTCGGGGTGGCCGCCGGCCGACAGGGCGGCGAGTGCGGCGAGTTCCTCCTCGGCGACGCAGCGGTCCCGGAATTCGGCGGGCAGAGCGGCGAGCTCGCGGCTCAGCCGGGCCACCGCCGTCCGTAGTTCCGTCACTCTCCGGTCCTCGTCGCCCTCGGTCACCGGCCGGTTTCCCGCACTCCGCAACACGGATCTCCCCCCTCGCGCACGGTCGTGCGCCCACTCGTACTCGTCCCTCCCGGCGCGCCCCCGCGGCGTAGGTCAGGATCCTGGGGACGCCAGTCAGTAAACGCCACCCCGGACGCGCCGCGCCACCGCCCCGGCCGAAATTCAGCCCTGCGAAACCCGCCGCTCGCCAGGACGTCCGCCAGCGGGTCGGGTATGCAGAGCGCATGACCTACGACGAACCACAGATCGCGGGGCTCCTGCTCGCGGCGGGCGGCGGCCGGCGGCTCGGCGGGCGCCCCAAGGCGCTCCTCGAACACCGCGGACGCCCGCTCGTCGAACACGCGGTCGGCGTACTGCGCGCGGCGGGCTGCGCGCGCGTGCACGTGGTCCTCGGCGCGGCGGCCGGCGACGTACGCGCGCGGGCGGAACTGGACGGCTGCGTGCTCGTGGACAACCCGGAGTGGGAGGCGGGCATGGGGTCCTCGCTGCGGGCCGGGCTCGCCTCGCTCACCGGGACCGGTGCGCGGGCGGCGCTGGTCTCCCTCGTGGACCAGCCGGGCATCGGCCCCGAGGCGACGGCCCGGGTGCGCGCCGCGTACCGGGACGGGACGTCACTGGCGTCGGCGGCGTACGCCGGCGTGCGCGGCCACCCGGTCCTCCTCGGCGCGGCGCACTGGGCGGACATCGCGGCGAGCGCGACCGGCGACCGGGGCGCGCGCGCCTATCTGGCGGCGCACGAGGGGGCGATCACACTCGTCGAGTGCGGGGACGTGGCGGAGGCGTTCGACATCGACACCGCCGCCGATCTCGGACACCTCCGGTGAAGGGTTCGCCGGCATCCGGCCCTGCCGGTGGGTGGCACTGAGCGTCGGCGCCGCCGTGGCCCGACCCGGAGAATCTCGACATCAACAAAACATTGAACTTCCACCATGAGGAAACTAGTATCCACTGTATTCCCTGGTCAGAAGCGCCCGAGGGCTCCACGGCCCGCGCAACGCCGTACCCGCCCACCCCGCCACGCCGTACCCGGCCGCACCGGGCAGCGCCCGGCAGACCGGCACCCGGTGCCACGCCCGCTGAAGGAAGTGACAGCTCATGTCCGCACCAGCGCCGTCCCCGCTGGCCATCGTCGACGCCGAGCCCCTGCCCCGGCAGGAGGAGGTCCTCACCGAGGCGGCGCTCGCCTTCGTGGCCGAGCTGCACCGCCGGTTCACGCCCCGCCGTGACGAACTCCTCGCCCGCCGTGCCGAGCGCCGCGCCGAGATCGCCCGCACCTGCACGCTCGACTTCCTCCCGGAGACCGCCGCGATCCGCGCGGACGACTCCTGGCGGGTGGCCCCGGCTCCCGAGGCACTGAACGACCGCCGTGTGGAGATCACCGGTCCCACCGACCGCAAGATGACCGTCAACGCCCTCAACTCGGGCGCGCGGGTCTGGCTCGCGGACTTCGAGGACGCCTCCGCGCCCACCTGGGAGAACGTCGTCGGCGGCCAGCTGAACCTGAGGAACGCCTACACGCGGAACATCGACTTCACGGACGAGCGGACCGGCAAGTCGTACGCGCTGAAGGCGGACGAGGAACTCGCCACGGTCGTCATGCGCCCGCGCGGCTGGCACCTCGACGAGCGTCACCTCACCGACGCCGACGGCCGTCCCGTCCCCGGCGCGCTGGTCGACTTCGGCCTGTACTTCTTCCACAACGCCCAGCGCCTCCTCGACCTCGGCAAGGGCCCGTACTTCTACCTCCCGAAGACCGAGTCGCACCTGGAGGCCCGCCTCTGGAACGAGGTCTTCGTCTTCGCGCAGGAGTACTGCGGCATCCCGCAGGGCACGATCCGCGCCACCGTCCTCATCGAGACGATCACCGCCGCGTACGAGATGGAGGAGATCCTCTACGAACTGCGCGACCACGCCTCCGGACTGAACGCGGGCCGTTGGGACTACCTGTTCTCCATCGTCAAGAACTTCCGTGACGGCGGCGCCAGGTTCGTCCTCCCGGACCGCAACGCGGTGACGATGACGGCCCCGTTCATGCGCGCGTACACCGAACTCCTCGTCCGCACCTGCCACCGGCGGGGCGCGCACGCGATCGGCGGCATGGCCGCCTTCATCCCGTCCCGGCGGGACGCCGAGGTCAACAAGGTGGCCTTCGAGAAGGTCCGCGCCGACAAGGACCGCGAGGCGGGCGACGGCTTCGACGGCTCCTGGGTCGCGCACCCGGACCTGGTGCCGATCGCCATGGAGTCCTTCGACAAGGTCCTCGGCGAGAAGCCGCACCAGAAGGACCGCCTCCGCGAGGACGTCCACGTCGAGGCCGCCGACCTGATCGCCGTCGACTCCCTGGACGCCAAACCGACGTACGCGGGCCTGGTCAACGCCGTCCAGGTCGGCATCCGCTACATCGAGGCCTGGCTGCGCGGACTCGGCGCCGTCGCCATCTTCAACCTCATGGAGGACGCGGCCACCGCCGAGATCTCCCGCTCGCAGATCTGGCAGTGGATCAACGCGGGCGTCGTCCTCGACAACGGCGAGCGGGTCACCGCCGACCTGGCCCGCAAGGTCGCCGCCGAGGAGCTGGCGGGCATCCGTGCGGAGATCGGCGAGGAGGCCTTCACGGCGGACAACTGGCAGCAGGCCCACGACCTGCTCCTGACGGTCGCCCTCGACGAGGACTACGCGGATTTCCTGACGCTGCCCGCCTACGAGCAGCTCAAGGGCTGACGCGACGGGGCGTGCCCGAGTGGCCCGGGGATCCCCCGGGCCACTCGGCTGCGACGCCCGGCATCACGGCGGACGCGTCACGGCCGGCGCGTCACGGCATCGCACGCGTCACTGCCTACGCGTCGCACCATCCCTCGCTGCCGCCACGTCACGGCCGCCGTCGCACGGCCTGCACGTCGCACGGCCTGCACGTCTCACGGCCCCCGGCTTTCGAGGTGCACCGACCAGCCCTGTTCCGCGGGCGGCCTGCCGTGCAGGTCGGGGACGCGCTTGAGCCAGTCCGGGCGGCCCTGCCGGGTCTTCGCCGCGCGCAGCGCGTTCTCCGCGGCGAGTTCCTCGCGGCTCGGGAAGCCGACGGGCAGCCACGCCGCGGACGCCCGCACGCGCGCGTGGAGGTGGGTGACGTACGCCTGCCGGACCTCATCGGGGGTCGCGAAGCCCTCCTCGCCGGCCAGCCAGTCGCCGGGCACCTCGGCGACCACCTCGCGCAGCAGGTCCTCGGTGACGCGGGGGGCCAGTTCGGCGTCGGCGGCGCGGGTGTCGGGCGCGTAGTGGCCGAGGGCGTGGTGACGGAAGTCGTAGGCCCTGGCCGGGTCGGACAGGTTCCAGCGGTGGTGGAAGACGAGCGCCGCCCCGTGGTCGATCAGCCACAGGCGCGGCGGTGCGACCCCGAGCGTGGGCCAGACCATGAGGTTGGAGCTGTGCACCGTGCGGTCCACGTTCAGGGTGAGGGCGTCGAGCCAGACGATCCGGCCGGCCTCCAGCGGGTCGACGGGGAAGTCCTTCGCCACCTCCGGCGTGAAGTCCCGCGCGCCCGGCAGGTAGTCCATGCCGAGGTTGATGCCGGCACTGGCGGCGTGCAGGTCGCGGACCTCCTGGTGCGGCTCGGCGTCGGCGATCACCGGGTCGAAACGCACCAGCACCAGCTCGGGGAAGCGCAGTCCCAGCGCGCGGGCCAGCTCCCCGACGATCACCTCGGCGACCAGTGCCTTGCGGCCCTGCGCGGAGCCGGTGAACTTCACGACGTAGGTGCCCAGGTCGTCGGCCTCGACGACGCCGGGGACGGAGCCGCCGGAGCGCAGGGGCGTGATGTAGCGGGTCGCCGCGACCTCTCTCAACATGTCCCAACATCCAACCGGTCGTTCACCTTGTCATCCACGGTCAGCTCCCCTGTGATGCCTCAGGGAGACCCCTCCGACGGCCTTGGAAGAGGATCTGCGAGCCGTCCCGTTCGCCCTCCGGTGGAAGCGAGCATAGCCACCGAGGGCGCCAACCCGGAGAGTGGTGGAACCGTCGCACCGCCCGTCGGCCGGGCGGTGGACCCGCGTCGCCCCGTCGGGGGACAGCGGCTTCGGCGTCCGCCTTCCCGGAGCCGCCGCCCGGACGCGCACGACATCGGGCATGCAGCTCGTCGTCACACCGCGTGTCCGTGGTCGACCAGCCACCGGAGCACGGCGCTCTTGTCCGCCGGGGTGATGCGGGCGGGGCCTTCCACGTCGGGGCCCTCGTCCTCGTTGAAGGCCGTGTCCGTGATGCGGGCGGTGACCCAGTGGGCGAGGTCCCGTGCGCTGTCCGGTGACAGCGGACCTTCCCGCAGGCCCTCACGGGCGCGGCGTGCGGCGTCGGGGTCGTGGCGTTCCGTCTCCTCCAGCCAGATCGGCACGAGCCGTTCCACGACCCGGGCGTCGTCGGGCGATGGCATGCGGTCCCGCTCGTCGTCGGTCATGCCCGCCGGGTTTCCAGGACATCGCACGTCATGTGGTCCGGCGGGCAGCCGGGAAAACCGGGCCCACCGTGAGCGGCGCGGTGCCGGTCAGACGTCACCTCGGACAGCTACGGCCTGTCCGACGGGGCCGTCCGACGGGCGGTCCGGGGGGCGTGCCAGCGGGTTCGGCAGGGGCAGGTAGCGGGCAGCGGCGCCGTCGGCGCCGGTCCAGCGCAGCAGCAGATTGGTCTTGCCGGGCAGGGTCGGTGCGGTGAGCAGGGCGGTGGCCTCGGGGATGGGGTGGCGGGCGAGTTCCCGGCGTACGGCGGGCCAGGGGTCGAGGTGGGGGTGGCGTTCGGTGAGGGCGGCGGCGATCTCGGCGAGGTGGTTGACGAACAGGCAGTACTGGAGGCGTTCCCAGCCGGCCGCGCGGGAGACGTCGGGGAGCAGTTTGACGCCTTCGGCGTCGCGGAACAGGGCCTGCACGGGGGTGCCGCCGGCGTCGACGGCGATCAGGGTGTTCTGGAGGTGGGCCTCCACGACGACGCCGTGGTCGGCGAACGCCGTCAGCGCCGGGGGCACGACCTGGCGCAGGTAGGCGGCCCACCAGGCCTCCGGGTCGGCGGTGCGGTCGAGAGGGCTGTCGGTGAAGCCCTCCGCCAGAGCGGCGGCGAGCAGCGGGGTCGCGCCGGGCAGGAGGTGCTCGCGCAGCCCGTCCCGGACGACCACGGCGAGTTCCTCGTAGGCGAAGGCCGCGGTGCGGTACCCGCGGTCGCTCAGCCAGGCGGCGGGGCCGGGCGAGGCGGCCAGGGCGGTGGCCGCGGCGGCGTCGGTACGGCGCAGTCGCCGCAGGTCGTGGCGCCACAGCCGGCGGATGTCGTTGGTGATGCGCACGTCGAGGCTGAACTTCAGGAACAGGTCGCGTTCGGGCGCGTACACGGTGCGGACGGCGGCGGTGGGCCAGGCCGGGAAGCCGGTGGTGCCCAGCCGGATCAGCCGGCCGTCGGCGAAGGCGGGCGCGAGGGCGGCGTCCGCGAGGTCGAGCTGCCAGGGGTGGGCGGGCAGCGGCCGGTAACCGGGCGGGGCGGTGCCGAGGGTGTCGAGGGCGGAGGTGTCGCCGTCGTCCACGACGCAGTCCGCGCGCACCCCGAGCAGCACCAGCGGGAAGCGGGCGTGCGCCTCGGGGGCGTACGGCAGCCAGAGCGCCGCCGGGGCACCGCCACGCGCCTTCGGGGCCGGGTGGTGCGGGTGGCCGGTGACGAGGGACTGCTCGGAGCGCAGATACGGGTCGTCGGGCGGGGTGGTCTCGGCCCGGGCGGCCAGCAGCGCGGCGAGGGCGTCCCGGCTGTCGATCATCTCGGCGGGCAGTTCGTGGTTGCTGACGCCGGTGTGCCTACGCAGTTCGTCGGCGACGAGTTTCACCAGCTCGGAGTGGCCGAGACGGTGCCACCGCCCCGCCCCGTACACCTCGGGGCCGTCGGGCCGGTGCCCGGCACGCACCCGCAGCAGCCGGCCGGTGCCGGGCAGCCGGTACACCGGACGCCCGCCGGGCACCGGCACGCGCCGGGCGACCTCGCGCAGCAGGCAGTTCAGCAGGGGTGTGGTGGCGCAGGCGTCCGCGCGGCCCGCGACCTCGGCACGAAGCGCGGCCCCGCCGGGACGGAGCCCAGCGATGCCGGGGTGCGGTTCACCTCCGCCGGGAGGGAACGCGGCCGCCTCGGGATGAGGACCGGTGGTGCCGGGATGCGGTTCAGCCCCCTGGGGACGGAACTCGGCCCTCTCGGGACGGAGCCCAGCGATGCCGGGATGCGGTTCGGCCCCGCCGGGACGGAGCCCAGCGATGCCAGCGATGCCGGGATGCGGTTCGCCTCCGTCGGGAGGGAACGCGGCCGCCTCGGGACGGGGCGCGGTGGTGTCGGGATGCGGTCCGGTCCCGTGGGGGCGGGGGGCGGTCCCGTCGGGGCGGAGTCCGGGCTGGTCGGCGCGGTGCGGGGTGCCGTCGCCGGTGGCTTCGGCGGCGGACGGGGGCATGAGGTCCACGCGTTCCACTGTTCCCTACGGTCGGTTGGAGGGCGAAGAAGATCAGTATGTCTGGCATCGTCCCGCTGTGCCGCCCCGCACGACCTACCCGTACCCGAGGAGTCCGCCCGTGCACCGTCCCTCCCCCGTCGAGGCCGAGGTCGGCCGTGAACTGGCCGAAGTGCGTCCCGGCCTGGTCCCCCGGTACACGGCCGCCCTGCCGGGGGCCCGCGCGGCCGTGCTCACCCGGTTGTGGCGGGCCCTCGCCCACGAGCCGCTGCCCTGGATCGCGGCACGTGAGCCGGCCCGCGAGGCCCTCGTGCTGCGGCTCACCGACGGGCGGCGTCTGGAGGGCCCGGCCGCCGACCCGTTCGCGACGTCCGCGTACGTCACCGCCGTCCACCTCGACGGCACGCCGTACGACGATCCTGCCGCGCTGATGGGGGAGCTGGCCGTGCCGCACTCGGCCGGGTTCGCCGCCGAACTCGGCCACAGCGTCGCCTCACTGGCACTGTCACGGGCCGGGCAGAACGGCCCCGCACACGAGCGGCCGGGGACGGACCGCCACGTGGACGCCCCGCCGCGGGCGGACCGTGGCCCCGTGGACCCGGCGCAAGAGCCGCGGTGGGCATCGTGGCCGGGGACGGACTGGGAGTGGGAACAGCGGGTGGTGGACGGGCACCCCTTCCATCCCGGCTGCCGTTCCCGGCCCGGCTTCTCGGTGGCCGAGCAGCTCGCGCTGGCGCCCGAGCACCGGCCGGTCGTGAGCCTGGTCCTGGTGCCGGTGCGGGAGGCCGAGGGCCTGGTGACGGGGGTGTGGCCGGAGTCGATGCGGGACGGGGGGCGGGTGCTGATCCCGGTGCATCCGTGGCAGGCGGCGCACGTGCTGAAAGGGCCCTGCGAACAGCCCACGGCCGACCGGTCGCGGGCCGGGGGGCTGCTGACCGTGCAGCGGCCGGCCGACGACCCGTCGGCCGTACGGCGACTGGACGCGCACCCGCTGATGGCGCTGCGCACGCTCGCCCTGCCGGGCGGGCCGCACGTCAAGACGGCGCTGAGCGCGCGGCTGACGTCGTCGGTGCGGGACATCTCGGTGGCGTCGGTGGCCGCGTCCGCCGTCGTGTCGGACTTCGCGGAGGCGCTGGCATCGCGCACGGACGGCCTGCTGCACGTCACCCGCACCCTGGGCGCGGCCACCGCCCACTCCCCGGATCTGGCCGCCGTACTGCGCGAGTCGCCGAGCCGGTACGCCGGGCCGGGCGAGCGCGTGGTCCCCGTGGCCGCCCTGCCGACGACCGGGCTGCCCGACTCCCCGGCCTGGCTCGCGGCCTTCGCCCGGCTCGCCCTCACGGTCGGTCTGCGGCTGCTGGAACTGGGCGTGGCCCTGGAGGCGCACGGCCAGAACCTGCTGGTCGTGCTGTCGCCGACGGGCGATCCGGTGCGGCTGGTCTACCGCGACCTGGCCGACATCCGCGTCAGCCCGGCCCGCCTCGCCCGGCACGGTGCGGCGGTGCCCGCTCTGCCGGAGCTGCCCGCGCGGATGGTGACGGACGATCCGGTGGCGCTGCGCCGCAAGGTGTTCGGTTCGCTGGTCGCGGGCGCCCTGGCCGGCACGGCGGGCTCGGGTCCGGTCCTGCGTGCCGCGCTGGAGGCGGCCGTAGGGGATCTGCCGCGCACCCCGGACCTCGCCGCGCTGCTCGGCGAGCCGCTGCCCACGAAGGCGCTGACGCTGATGCGGCTGTCCCCGGGGACGCCCGGCGATCAGTGGGCGGAGCTGCCCAACCCCCTGGGCTTTGCCACCCCTTGACGCACTGTTTTGGATCGCGACCCCGGCGGTCAATAGGATCCGCCGATGATCAGACGAACACGGCTGGCGGCAGGGATGTGCGCCCTGCTCGCCGCACTGGCGGCCGGGACGGCGTTCCCGGCCGGGGCCGCCGCCGGTGAGCCCACCGGCGAGGACGCACCCAAGGTCGATCTCGTGCTGGACGTCAGCGGATCCATGCGGACCCGCGACATCGACGGCGGCACACGGATGGCCGCGGCGAAGCAGGCCTTCAACGAGGTGCTCGACGCGACCCCCGAGGAGGTTCAGCTGGGCATCCGCACCCTCGGCGCGGACTACGCGGGCGACAACCGCAGGACCGGCTGCAAGGACACCGCGCAGCTCTA
Source organism: Streptomyces sp. NPDC005925 (assembly GCF_040638805.1). Lineage (NCBI taxonomy): Bacteria > Bacillati > Actinomycetota > Actinomycetes > Kitasatosporales > Streptomycetaceae > Streptomyces > Streptomyces sp. NPDC005925. The sequence continues at coordinate 231,758 of NZ_JBEXVL010000001.1, forward strand.
CCCGGTCGGCCCGCTGGACCGCACGGAGGCGAAGACGGCGGTGGCGACCCTCGCCCCGACCGGCTGGACGCCGATCGGCCCGGCCCTGCTGAAGGCGGGGGACGACCTCGACGGCGGCAACGGCTCCAAGCGCATCGTGCTGATCAGCGACGGCGAGGACACCTGCGCCCCGCTCGACCCGTGCGAGGTGGCCCGCGAGATCGCCGCCAAGGGCATCGGGCTGACCATCGACACGCTGGGCCTGGTTCCGAACACCGAGATGCGCCGGCAGCTCAGCTGCATCGCGGAGGCGACCGGCGGCACGTACACGTCGGTGGAGCACACCGACGAACTCACCGACAAGGTCAACCAGTTGGTAGACCGGGCGGCCGATCCGGTGGTGACGCCGGTCGCCACCGAGGGCGCGGACACCTGCCCGAAGGCACCGGTGCTGAAGTCCGGTCTGTACACGGACCGCGAGGAGTTCGGGCAGCAGCGCTGGTACCGCGTGGACGTGCTGCCGGGTCAGGAGCTGCGCGCCTCGGTGAGCGTCGCCGCCGACCGTGCCGTACGCCCCGATTACGGCCTGCTGCTGCGGGCGGTCACCGTGAAGGGCCGGGAGATCGTGCGCGGCGAGGCCACGGGCAACGGCCGCACCGACGTGCTCTCCACGGGCCTGCGCCACCCGAAGCCCGAGACCGAGGACTCCGACAGCGACGAGCCGGCCGCCGAGACGGTGTGCCTGGTGGTCACGAACTCCTTCTCGGCGGCGTCGGGCGTGCGGGCCGCGCCGGGCCTGCCGGTGGAGCTGACGGTCGACGTCGTGGACGGTCCTGGCGACGCGGACGACGTGGCGTCGTTCGGCCTCGGCCGCGGCTGGTGGCTGCTCGGCGCTCTCGTCCTGGCCGGGTTCCTGGCGGGCCTGGTCTGGGGCTGGCTGTCCCGTTGGCGGATCGCGGTCTGGAGGACCAACTGATGCGCATCACAAGGCACTCGGGCACGAGATACTCCGGCGCCCCGGGCGCGAGGTGTGCGGGCGCCGCCCTGCTGCTCCTCGGCCTGGCCGCGGCCCCGGCGGCGGCCGACTCCTCCCCCTCACCGGGCGCGTCCTCGGACGACGCGGCACCGTCCTCCGCGGGCACGTCGTTCCGTACCGCGACGGAGATCGAGCAGGGGCAGCGGGCCACCGCGGACGGCGCGGCCGGCGACTACCTGTACTGGTCGTTCCCGGCGGACGCCGGACAGCGCCCCACCGTCCGCGCCACGGTCCGCCTGCCGGACGAACACGCGGCGCAGACCTGGCAGATCGACGTGTACGACGGACTGCGGCGCCGCCAGGCCTGCCAGTACGGGGCGCAGAAGCGCACCGCGGGGGCGGGCACGGCGTCGGTGGAGCTGGCGTGCGTGCTGCGCACGGTGCGCGCCTGGTCGGAGCCGTGGGCCAACGACCCGCTGCCGGGCACGTACTACATCCGGCTCACGACGGTCGGCCTGTCGACGTCCGACCTGGGGTTGCCGGTCGACGCCGAGGTGCGGGTCGACTCCAAGGACGTGGGCGGTTCGGCGGCCGTGGACGGCCGGCTGGCGAAGCCTCTGGTGCCGGGCGTGGCGCTCCGGGCGGAGGAGTCCGGCGACGAGGACGCGGCCGTTCTCGCCGGACTGGAGCCCGAGGACGGCTGGACGTCGGGCTGGTGGTCGGACCGCTGGGTGTGGACGGGCATCGGCGGCCTGCTGGCCGCGCTCGCGGGCATCGGCGGCTACACGCTGACCCGCGGCCCGGGCCGCCCGCCCCGGGTACCGCCGGGCGCCTGAACCAGCGGGGCAAGCAGGCAGGGGAAGGGTCCGTCCTCAGGGCGGGCCCTTCCCCCGTTCCGGGGCGGCCGGGGCGCTGATCTGCGGGTCGATGCCGCCCGGCGAGGTGTTCCCCCGTTCCGGGGCAGCACCTTTCCCCCGGTCCCGGACGCATGTCGTCGCCGACGACGCCGTCGCCCTCGCCGTCGCAGAGCCGTCACCCCTCCCGCAACGCCTTCGCCAGCGCGCCCTCCCCCGTCACCTCGATACGCCCGTCGCGCACCGCGTCCACGACGCTCGACTCACCGCGCGCGACAGCCGTACACGTCCCGGTGTCCATCACGAGCCGGGCGTCGGGCTCACGCGGGGCGGCCCCGTCGCCGTACACGGCGCTGTCCCCGTCGACGGCGCCGGCCGCGTACGCCGCGTCGTCCCCGGCGCCCACGTCCAGGTGGAAGACCCCTTCGTCCAGCCGCACTTCGACCAGGCCCCGGCCCTCCCCCCGCAGTTGTCCCAGCCCCTCCAGCTGCCGCAGCAGGGGCAGCGCGAACCAGTGGGCGCGTACGGCGTCGGTCGGCCGCCGCTCCCCGAGGCCGGTCTGTCCCCACTGCCCCAGCGCCTGGAGGACCGGCAGCAAGGCACGCCCCCGTCCGGTCAGTTCGTACACGGAGGCCACGCCGGGCGGCGGCAGCCTGCGCCGGGTGGTCAGCCCGTCCCGCTCCATGTCCTTCAGCCGGGAGGCGAGCACGTCGGTGCTGACGCCGGGCAGGTCGGCGTGCAGGTCGGTGTAGCGCCGCGGGCCGGCGAGGAGTTCGCGGACGATCAGCAGGGTCCAGCGGTCGCCGACGGCGTCGAGGGCGCGGGCGGCGGAGCAGTACTGGTCGTAGCTTCTGCGGGGTGGCATGCGACGCAGTCTAGACATGTCGTTGGACTTTCCAAGCCGACACTTGGTAAAACCAAGCAACCACAGTTGGCGGAGAGGCGGCGGCGCATGGAGTTCCGGCAGTCGAGCAAGCTCAGCGAGGTCTGTTACGAGATCCGCGGCCCGGTGATCGAGCACGCCAACGCACTGGAGGAGGCGGGCCACAGCGTGCTGCGCCTCAACACGGGAAACCCGGCCCTGTTCGGTTTCGAGGCCCCGGACGAGATCCTCCAGGACATGATCCGCATGCTGCCGCGGGCACACGGCTACACGGACTCGCGCGGTGTCCTCTCGGCCCGCCGGGCGGTGGCCCAGCGCTGCCAGACGTTCGGCCTGGAGGTGGACGTGGACGACGTCTTCCTCGGCAACGGCGTCTCCGAGCTGGTCTCCATGGCCGTACAGGCATTGCTGGAGGACGGCGACGAGATCCTCATCCCGGCCCCGGACTTCCCGCTGTGGACGGCGGTCACGACACTCGCGGGCGGCAAGGCCGTCCACTACCTCTGCGACGAACAGGCCGACTGGTACCCGGACCTGGACGACATGGCGTCGAAGATCACGGACCGGACGAAGGCCGTCGTGATCATCAACCCGAACAACCCGACGGGCGCGGTGTACCCGAAGGAGGTCCTGGAGGGCATCCTCGACCTCGCCCGCCGCCACGGCCTGATGGTCTTCGCCGACGAGATCTACGACCAGATCCTCTACGACGACGCCGTGCACCAGTCGACGGCGGCGCTCGCGCCCGACCTGGTCGTCCTCACCTTCTGCGGCTTGTCCAAGACCTACCGGGTGGCCGGGTTCCGGTCCGGCTGGCTGACGGTCACCGGCCCGAAGCAGCACGCGAAGGACTACCTGGAGGGCCTGACCATGCTGGCCTCCATGCGGCTGTGCGCCAACGCGCCCGCCCAGTACGCCATCCAGGCCGCGCTCGGCGGACGCCAGTCGATCCGCGAGCTGACCGCGCCCGGCGGCAGGCTGCGCGAGCAGCGGGACGTGGCCTGGGAGAGGCTCAACGACATCCCCGGCGTGTCGTGTGTCAAGCCGAAGGGCGCGCTGTACGCGTTCCCGCGCATCGACCCCGCGGTGCACCCGATCCACGACGACGAGAAGTTCGTCCTCGACCTGCTGCTCCAGGAGAAGATCCAGGTGGTGCAGGGCACCGGCTTCAACTGGCCCTCCCCCGACCACTTCCGCATCCTCACGCTCCCCCACGCGGACGACCTGGAGACGGCGATCGGACGGATCGGGCGCTTCCTGAGCGGGTACCGGCAGTAGCCGGGCGGGACCGCCGGTCCGGAGCGCCCACGGGGGCGTTGTCGTACCCCCGTCGTACGCTGGCGAGGCAGGCGAAGGAGCAGGAGCCGTGCCGGGAAGGAGGCCGCCGTGGTGCGACCGCCCACCGCCGCCCAGCGGCGCGTGATCGAGGGCGCCGATCCGGTCACCGGGCGGCTGAAAGGGAGCGAAGCGCAGCTTGCCGCGCTGGTGAAGCGAGGGCTGGCCTTCCGTCACGCCCGGCCTCCCCACAACCACTTCCTGACGCCGGCCGGGCACCGGGTGCGGGACGCCGGCGTACAGGCCGGCATAGAGCAGGACGCGCCTCCGTCCGGAACACCTGGGGCTCCTGGGGCTCCTGGGGCTCCCGGAGTCCCCGAAATACCCGGGCCGGCCGGCAGCGGCCCTTTCGTGGCCCGGGCCGGCGGGGAGGAGGGCACCCCGACGGGAGGGGCCGCACGGCGGCGCGAGGTGCGGAGTGCCTGGCAGGGGCTGCTGGAGCTGCGGCGGATGACCAACACCGACGGGGCCACCGAGCGGCCCTGCGGATGGGAGCGGGCGAACCTGGTGCGGGCCGCGGCGCTCGCGCTGGAGGCGGCGGGGCACCGGCCCGCCGGACCGGACGGCGACGGCTACCGGGTACGGGCGACCCCGCAGCCCGACTCCGTGGCGGTGCACGGGCCCGACGGCACGACACTCCGGGACTGCGCCGCGACCCTGGAGCGGGCCGGGTGGCAGGCCGGGGAGTACACCGAGCCGCGCAGCCGGGTGCGCTATCTGCTGGCCTCTCCGCGACGGGTGTGAGGCGGTGCGAGGATCGGCCGTGCCGAACGCCTCATGACGCGTCCCGTGGGGTACGACAGGCCGGGGACCGCCTGAGGGCGGCCACGACGAGACGCGGCGAAGGGAAGGGGAAACCGTGAGCGAGCCGCTCTCCGTTCCGGTGACCGTCCGCGGGTGCGAGTCGGACACCCGGGGCACCTCGGCCACGGTGGTGGACTCCATAACCACCGTGCCCCACAAAGAAACTGAGATCTACTCAGCTTTCACTTTCTGAAAGTTGTCGCCGCGCGATCCCCAATTCTCCTGGCCATCTCCCCCCTCAGTGGTCTGGACCACGAGAGAGGTCTGGAGACTCTTTACACACCGGGGCCCGCGTGCGTAACTGATGACGCGCGCACGTCAAGCAGCATCATCTGCCCTGGTGGCAGCGATCGACGTCACCTCCTTCCCCTCTCCCCACCGTGCCAGGAGGAAGCCATGTTCCCGCTCAGCCGTACTCCCTTCCGCAGACGGACGGCCACGGCGGTCGCCGTGCTGGGTGCAGCCCTCGCCCTGACGGCCACCACCGCGGTCGGAGCCGACGCCGCGCCCAAGCCCGGCAAGGACCGCGTCAACATCCAGCCGGGCGACGCCTACATGGGCGTGGGACAGCGCATCCACGAGGGCAAGCCGGCCGACGACCCGTCGATGGGCATCATGGCCCCGACCGACGGCGTCCAGGGCATCGACGTCTCGAACTGGCAGGGCGCCATCAACTGGGGCTCGGTGCGCAACGCCGGCATCCAGTTCGCCTGGATCAAGGCGACCGAGGGCACATCCTTCAAGGACGCCCAGTTCAACACGAACTATGTGAACGCCTACAACGCGGGCGTCATCCGCGGCGCGTACCACTTCGCGCGCCCCGACATCTCCAGCGGTGCCACCCAGGCGAACTACTTCGCCTCCAGCGGAGGCGCCTGGTCGCGCGACAACCTGACACTGCCGGGCGCGCTGGACATCGAGCACAACCCCTACGGGGCGATGTGCTACGGCCTGTCCACGACGTCCATGCGGAACTGGATCGCCGACTTCTACAACACGTACAAAGCGCGCACCTCGCGCGACGCGGTCATCTACACGACGGCGAGCTGGTGGAACACCTGCACCGGCAACTGGTCCGGCATGGGCAGCCTGAGCCCGCTGTGGGCCGCGCACTGGGGCGTCTCCTCCCCGACGATCCCGGCCGGCTTCCCCACCTGGACGGTGTGGCAGTACACCAGCACCGGCTCGGTCCCCGGCGTCTCGGGCAACACCGACCGGAACCAGTTCAACGGTTCCCGCGACCGGCTCCTGGCCCTCGCCAACAACACCTGACACACCGGCGCGTGACCCCCGCGCCCCCTCCCCAGCATGCGATCACGCGGTGGAGCCGGCGGCTGCCGGCTCCACCGCCCCCCTCCACCCTCCCCGCCTCCCCACCTCCCCCGAGGAGTGATCGTGAACGCCGAGAACGCATTACGTCGCCGGCTTCTGCTGGCCGCGACGGCCGGACTGGTCGCCGGCGCCGCTCTGCCGGGCACCGCCCACGCCGCGTCGGCCGGGAGCTCGGTCGTCGAGCCGGACATCGACTCCACCGCGACCTGGGGCGCCCGCGCGGCCTCGGGCACCATCAGCACCCTCCAGTACCGGCCGAGCAAGATCATCGTCCACCACACGGTGAGCCCCAACACCACCGACTACTCCCGGGCCCAGGCGCACTCCCACGCCCACTGGGTGCAGAACCTGCACATGGACAAGAACGGGTGGGTGGACACCGGCTACAACTTCCTGGTCAGCCGGGGCGGCTGGATCACCGAGGGACGGCACGGCAGCCTGCGCACCCTCACCGGCGGCACCACCTTCATCCTGGGCGCCCACACGTCGGGGCAGAACACCTCGGGCATCGGGATCGCCAACGAGGGTTCCTACCACGACGGCGCCACACCGCCCGCCGCCCAGTGGGACGTCCTGGTGACGCTCTGCGCGTACGCGTGCACCAAGTACGGCATCCCCGCCTCGCAGATCTACGGCCACATGGACTTCGGCGACACCCTGTGCCCCGGGGTGATCCACGAGATGCTGCCGCAGCTGCGCAGCCAGGTCGCGGCCCGCATGTGACGGTGGGCCCGCCGTCCGGCGGTACGCCCGACCCGTCGTCCGAGAGGCACGATGCCCGGCCCGGCGGATTCCGCCGGGCCGGGCATCGTCGCGCCGTGCGGTGAGGATGACGGTGACGGTTGACCGACCGTGCCGGGGCGCGCGTGTTGGCGCGCCCCGGCATCGGCCGCCGTGGGCCCCGTGGGGTCCACGGCCACCGGCCGGGAGCCGTCCCTCCCGGCCGGAGTCGTAGGACCGCTCAGCCCCGCGCGGCGATCCGCGCCAGCCGCTGGGCCGCGGCGCGGGTGTCGCGGGCGACGGCGTCCTCGTCGGCGGTCAGCAGCCGGCCGTTGTCGACGATCTGACGGCCGTCCACGAAGGAGGCGGTCACGGGGGCGGCGGCGCCGAAGACGAGCGCGGTCACCGGGTCGGCGATGGAGGCGTGGGCGAGCGTGTCCAGCTTCCACAGCACGAGGTCGGCGAGCTTGCCGGGCTCCAGGGAGCCGGTCTCGCCGGCCCGGCCGAGGACCTGCGCGCCGCCGTACGTGCCGAGCCGCAGTGCCTGACGGGCGTTCAGCGCGGCCTCGCGGTGGGCGCCGAGACGGTTGATCAGCAGGGCGTTGCGCAGTTCGGTGTGGAGTTCGCCGGACTCGTTCGAGGCGGTGCCGTCGACGCCGAGACCGACCGGGACGCCGGCCGCGAGCATGTCCGGGACCCGGGCGATGCCCGCGGCGAGCCGGGCGTTGGAGGACGGGCAGTGCGCGACGCCGGTCCTCGTACGGGCGAACGCGTCGATGTCGGAGTCGTTCATGTGGACGCAGTGCGCCATCCACACGTCCTCGCCGAGCCAGCCGGTGGACTCGAAGTAGTCGGTCGGGCCCATCCCGAACAGTTCGTGGCAGAACTTCTCCTCCTCCACGGTCTCCGAGCCGTGGGTGTGCAGCCGGACACCGAGGCGGCGCCCCAGTTCGGCGCCCTGCCGCAGCAGTTCGGTGGAGACGGAGAAGGGGGAGCAGGGGGCGACGGCGACCCGGGTCATCGCGTCGAAGGAGGAGTCGTGGTGCCGGCGGACGGTCTCCTCGGTGGCGGCGAGCGCGTCGTCGAGGGTCTCGACGGCGAAGTCCGGGGGCAGACCGCCGTCCTTCTCGCTGCGGTCCATGGAGCCGCGGGCGAGGGTGAAGCGGACGCCCGTGTCGCGGGCGGCACGGATGATCGTGCCGGACAGGTCGCCGGAGCCGTGCGGGAAGACGTAGTGGTGGTCCATGGCGGTGGTGACGCCGCCGCGGGCCATCATCGCGAGCGAGCCCCGGGCCGCCGCGTCGACCATCTCCTCGTCGATGCGGGCCCACACCGGGTACAGGGCGACGAGCCAGTCGAAGAGGTTGTGGTCGGTGGCCAGGCCGCGGGTGATCCACTGGTAGAAGTGGTGGTGGGTGTTGACCAGGCCGGGCGTCACGAGATGGCCGGAGGCGTCGATGCGGCGCACGACACCGTCCAGGCCGTCGGGCGCCGGGCCCGCGCCGAGCGACTCGATGCGGTTGCCGGCCAGCACGATGTGCCCGGAGGCGTACTCGGTGTCGTCGGCGTCGACCGTCGCGATCGCGCAGTTCTCGATGACGATGCGCTGGGCTGCTGCCATGGGTCGTCCTCCCGGGGGTCAGAGGTTGGTGAGGTCCGTGGGGATGCGGGCCTCGCAGCCGTCGCGCAGCACGGTCGCCTCGATCAGGCCGTAGGGCCGGTCGGCGGCGAAGTACACCGCTCCGTCGGGGGTGTCGTTCTCCAGCCCGAACGGCTCGAGGTCCACGAGGAAGTGGTGCTTGTTCGGCAGGGAGAAACGGACCTCGTCGATCTCGTCGCGGTGGTCGATGATGCGGGAACCCATCTCGTACAGCGTCTGCTGCAGCGACAGGGAGTAGGTCTCGGCGAAGGCCTGGAGCATGTGCCGCCTGGTCTGCTCGTACGACTCCTCCCAGTCGGGCATCTCCTGCTCGTCGCCGGTCCAGTCGAACCGCCAGCGGGCGGAGACCTGCGTGGCCAGGATGCGGTCGTACGCCTCCTTGAGCGTCGTGTACCTGTCCTTGACGAAGCCCCAGAACTCGGAGTTGGTCGAGTTCATGACGACGAGGTCCTTCAGACCGGAGACGACCTCCCAGCTCTCTCCGTCGTAGGTGATCTGCGTCAGCCGGGTCTCCTGGCCCTTGCGCACGAAGGAGTGCCCGGCCCCGTCGCCGCCCCCGGGCCCCGCGTGGGCGCCGGAGGTCGCGATGCGCTCCCAGGTGTACTCCTCGATACGGATCCGGGTGCGGTGGATCGGCTCCTGCGAGGTGACGAAGTGCCGGGCGAGGTGGATGCCGAACTGCTCGGCGGACTCGATGCCGTACTCCTTGGCGAACGCGTACACCGTGTTCTTGGTGGTGTCGGTCGGCAGGACGTTGGCGTTGGAGCCGGACGTGTGGACCTCTTCCATGTCGCCGGACAGCGCGACGGAGACGTTCAGGTCCTTGATGTGGTGGGTGGCGCCGTCGCGCGTGATCCTGACGACCCGGTTCTCGGCCTTGCCGTACTGGTTCTGCCCCAGCATCACGGGGCGGCCGGGGGTGCCGGAGGGGTCGGGGCGGCCGGGGCGGGTATTGACGGTCATCTAGCTAGCTCCCTCGGTAAACGGAGTAGCCGAACGGGTTGAGCAGCAGCGGTACGTGGTAGTGCTCGCCCGGCACGACGGCGAACGTGATCGCCACCTCCGGGAAGAACGCTCCGGTGCCGCTGTCCCGACTCGCGGGGGCGTTCTGCTGCGCATCGGCTTGATGGGTCGCGGGGTCCTGCTGGTCCGCCGGCCGGTGCCGCTGGTTCGCCGGCGTTTCGAAGTACGCCTCGACGGCGAAGTCGAGCCGTACGTGGGTGGTCCCCTCCGGCGGGGCCGGGAGGTCCTTGCACCGGCCGTCCGCGTCGGTCGCCGATCCGCCGAGCGTCCGCCAGTCCGCGTCGCGCCCGGCGCGGGCGGACAGCCGTACGGCGACGCCCTCGGCGGGGCGGCCCACGCTGGTGTCCAGGATGTGCGTGGACACGGAGGCCGTGGTGCTGGTGCTCATGCTCGGGCTTCCCCTTCGACGAGTCGGGCCAGGCGGATGCGGTTGATCTTTCCCAGTTCGACGCGGACGATGTCCCGCTCCCGCTCGGGCGGGTTGCCGATCCGCTCCCTGAGCGCGTCGCGCATCTGCTCGCCGGTCCGGCCGGTGGCGCAGATCAGGAAGACGTGACCGAACGTGTCCTGGTAGGCGAGGTTGAGTTCGAGCATCTCCGCCTTGAGGGCGTCGGAGGCGCCCGCCATGCCGCGCTGCTCCCGGGCCGAGGTGGGGTCACCCGGCCTGGGGCGTCCGATCGGCGGGTGCCCGGCCATCGCCTCGGCCAGGCCGTCCGCGCCGAGGGCGGCCGTGGCGGCGTCACTCGCGGCGTAGAGGTCCTGGGCGGTGGCGTAGGGGCGGGCGGCGAGGAGCCGGTCGGCCCATGCCGTCGCGGCACACACCTCTCGGAGCGCGGAGCGGGCCGCGTGCTCTTCGAGGGTGTTGAACCGGGCCAGGCCCGGCGGCGTCGAACTGGTCGTCACGGGAGCCTCCGTCGCCATGTGCTGAGCGGGCGTGCCGACAGCTAACGCCCTCCGGAACCCGGCGTCAACACTTTGTTGAAAAATTGGCCCGCACCCGCCTCCCGGACGGGGGCCGCCCCGTCCGGCCGACGGAAGCGGGCCGCCGCCCGGACGCCGGGCGACGGCCCGGCAGGGTCGCGGCACCGCGCCCGGCCAGGCCCCTCACCCACGGCCGTCCGGGCTTCACCCTCGCGGCCGGTCAGGCAACTTCTCGCGGCCGGCCGGGTGTCTTTCACATGTCTTCCACCCGGCCGGTCGGGCGCCTCTCTCGCGGCCAGTAAGGCCTGGTCCACGCGCCAGGTCGGGCGCCTCTCTCGCGGCCGGTGGGGCCTCGTCCACGCGGCCGGTCGGGCGTCTCTCTCGCAGCCGGTGGGGCCTCTTCCTCGCGGCCGGTCAGGCGTCCTTCTCGCGGTTGAGGTAGTTGTAGACGGTGAAGCGGCTCACCCCGAGCGCGTTCGCGACGGTCTCCACGCCGTGGCGCACGGTGAACGCGCCGCGCGCCTCCAGGGTCCGTACGACCTCCTGCTTGGCCTTGCGGTCCAGGTCGGCGAGCGGCCTGCCCTTGCGGCGTTCCAGGGCGGCCAGGATGTGGTCGAGGGAATCGGCGAGCTGCGGCAGGCGTACGGCCACCACCTGCGCGCCCTCCCAGGACAGCACGACGTCGTCGGGACCTGCCTCGTCGGGCGGGATCAGCACACCGCCCATGGCGTCGACCAGCGGTTTCACGGCCGCGATGAAGGGCGCGTCGCCGGCGGCGGTCACCGGTCGCCCTCCACGGCCACGTCGGCCTCCTCGATCACGCTGACCTGGAGCGAGATCCGGGTGGCACCGGCCGCCAGGGTCCTGCGGAGCAGTTCGCCGACGGCGTCCAGCACGGGTTCCGAGCCGCCCTCGGCCGTGTTGCCGAACGGGCCCACGTCCACGGCGTCCAGTTCCGCCGCCGCCACGACCTCGCGGGCCACCAGCGCGTGCGCGGGCGCCTCGTCCAGGTCGAAGGGCTCGGTCGTGAACTCGACTTTCAGTCGCACTGCGCCCCCATGGGTTCTCCTCCGGCCGGCGTGCCGCCGGGTGCGCGGCCGGGCCCCGGCGTCGGCCGCCCCGGCCGCCTGGAGAGACCTTAACGGACCCCTCCGGCGCGGCGCCCTTGCCCACAGGGCCTTGACAGCCCTCCCCCTCCCCGGGCAGCCTTCCGTTAAGCAGAAACATATTTCCACCATACGGAATTAACGCCGCGGCGTCACCGTCCCCGGAACCGTCTCCAGAAAGGAGCGCGGCACCTCATGTCAGGCTTTGCGTGGGCCACGGCCGCAGATCATCGCTTCACCGTCAACCTGTCGATCCTCTTCACGGAACTCCCGCTGCCCGAGCGCCCGGCGGCAGCCGCCGCGGCCGGTTTCTCCGCGGTCGAGCTGTGGTGGCCCTGGCCCGGCTCCCCCACCCCTCCGCGTTCCGAACTGGACGCGCTGAGGAAGGCGATCGAGGACGCCCCGGTCCGCCTCACGGGGCTGAACTTCTACGCCGGCCGGCTGCCCGGCCCGGACCGGGGCGCCCTGTCGGTCCCGGGTGAGGAGTCGGAGCGGTTCCGCGCCAACATCGACGTGGCCGCCGGCTTCGCGCAGTCATTGGGGTGCGCCGCGCTCAACGCGCTGTACGGCAACCGCGTCGAGGGAGTGGACCCCGCCGAGCAGGACGCGCTGGCGCTGGAGAACCTGATGCTCGCGGCGCGGGCAGCCGACCGGATCGGCGCGACCCTGCTGATCGAGGCGCTGAACCGGACGGAGTCGCCCCACTACCCGCTGGTGTCGGCGCCGTCCGCCGTCGGCGTGGCCGACAGTGTCAACGAGGCCACGGGGCTGGGCAACGCCAGGTTCCTGATGGACCTGTACCACCTGTCGGTGAACGGCGAGGACCTGCCCCAGGTGATCGAGCGGTACGCGGCGAGGACGGGCCACGTCCAGATCGCCGACGACCCCGGCCGCGGCGCCCCCGGCACGGGCGCGCTGCCGCTCGCGGACCTCCTCGGCCGCCTCCGCGACGCCGGTTACGACGGCCCGGTCGGCCTGGAGTACAAGCCCGGTGACCGCCCCAGCGCCGAGTCCTTCGACTGGCTGCCCCGCGAGGCCCGCGCCGCCCACTGACCACTTCGCACGAGAGGCACTCCCTCATGAGCACGCTCCCCGACATCGCCTGGATCGGCCTCGGCATCATGGGCTCACCCATGTCCGAGAACCTGATCAGAGCGGGTTACGACGTCACCGGCCACACCCTGGAGAAGGAGAAGCTGGACCGGCTGGCCGCCGCGGGCGGCAGGGCCGCCGCCTCGATCGCCGAGGCCGTACGGGACGCCGACATGATCATCACGATGGTGCCCGCCTCCCCGCAGGTCGAGGCCGTGGCGTACGGCCCCGACGGCATCCTGGAGAACGCCCGGCCCGGCGCGCTGCTGGTCGACATGTCGTCGATCACGCCGCAGACCTCGGTCGACCTGGCGAGGAACGCCGGAAAGAAGGGCATCCGCGTACTGGACGCCCCGGTCTCCGGCGGTGAGGCCGGTGCGGTCGAGGCCGCGCTGTCCATCATGGTCGGCGGCGAGGCGGCCGACTTCGAGCGGGCGATGCCCGTCTTCGAGGCCCTCGGCCGGACGATCGTGCTGTGCGGTCCGCACGGCTCCGGCCAGACGGTGAAGGCCGCCAACCAGCTGGTCGTCGCCGTGAACATCCAGGCGTGCGCCGAGGCCGTGGTCTTCCTGGAGAAGTCCGGCGTGGACCTGGCGGCCGCGCTCGACGTCCTGGGCGGCGGCCTCGCCGGCTCCACCGTGCTGACGCGGAAGAGGGACACCTTCCTCCACCGCGACTTCCGGCCGGGATTCCGTGTCGACCTGCACCACAAGGACATGGGCATCGTCACGGACGCCGCCCGCGACGTCGGCGCGGCCCTGCCCGTCGGCGCCGTGGTCGCCCAGCTGGTCGCGTCGCTGCGCGCGCAGGGCGACGGCGGCCTGGACCACTCGGCCCTGCTGCGGGCCGTGGAACGCCTCTCCGGCACCCGGGTCTGACCCCTCCCGGCCCTGTCTTCCCCCTCTCCTCCCCAGACTCCGGGCGGCGTCGCCGTCGACACCTGTCCCGTCGCGCCCAAGCGGCGGCGCCGCCCGGACCGGCCGGTGCCCGAGCAGAAACGGAAGCCACTGCTCGCGCACGTCACCGGCCCCGAGGACCGCGTGAGGTGCCCGGCCTCCGAAGCCGGGCACCTCACGCGTGGACCCGCCGTGCCCGCGACCCGGATGAGGGTGGCCGACCGGCACGGCGGGCAGGGCGCGGACCGCGGCGGTGTGCGAGCCAGTGCGGTGGTGGAGGTCCGGGGGGCTGCTTCCCGACCTGAGGGAAGCAGCCCCCCGGACCGTCGCACCCGCCGCGGTCCCGCCCCGGCCGGCCACGATCCCGGCCGATCCCGACGCCGGTCTCCCCCCTCCTCGCCCTCTCCCCCGTGACTCGTCCGACGGCACGAAAAGGCGGCCCCCTCCCTTCCGGGACGGGGCCGCCCCCAGTGGCACACAGGGCACCCGGGACGCGCGGCGGGGCCGGTCAGACCTGCAACGCCCTGATCGCGGTCGGGGCGTGCCCCGGCTCCGTGGCGAGCTCCTCGAACTCCACGACGTCGCCGATGTCGTTGGTGGCCGACATGGAGATGTTGGTGACGCGCTCAAGGATCGCCTCCACGACGACCGGGACGCGGTACTGGGCGGCGAGCTTCTTGGCCCGCTCGAGGGCGGCGCCGAGTTCGGCCGGGTCGGTCACGCGGATCGCCCTGCATCCCAGCCCTTCGGCGACCATGACGTGGTCGACGCCGTACACGCCCAGCTCGGGAGTGTTGATGTTCTCGAACTCCAGGCTGACCTGGAAGTCGATCGCGAAGGCCCGCTGCGCCTGGCGGATCAGGCCGAGGTAGGCGTTGTTGACCAGGACGTGCACGTACGGGATGCGGTGCTGGGCACCGACCGCGAGTTCCTCGATCATGAACTGGAAGTCGTAGTCGCCGGACAGGGCCACGACCTGGGCCTCGGGGTCGGCCTTGGCCACCCCCAGCGCCGCCGGGACGGTCCAGCCGAGCGGGCCCGCCTGGCCGCAGTTGATCCAGTGGCGCGGCCGGTGGACGTGCAGCAGTTGCGCCCCGGCGATCTGGGAGAGGCCGATGGTGGAGACGTACCGGGTTTCGGGGCCGAAGGCCTTGTTCATCTCCTCGTACACGCGCTGCGGCTTGATCGGGATGTCGTCGAAGTGCGTACGGCGCTGCAGCCCGGCCCTCTTCCGCTGCGCGGCGGCGGCCCAGTCGGAGCGGTCGGGCAGCCGGCCCGCCGCCTTCAGTTCCCGGGCCACTGCCACGAACAGCTCCAGGGCGGCCCCGGCGTCGGAGGCGATGCCGTAGTCGGGAGGGAAGATCCTGCCGATCTGGGTGGGCTCGATGTCGACGTGGACGAAGGTCCGGCCGGCGGTATAGACGTCCAGCCTGCCGGTGTGGCGGTTGGCCCAGCGGTTGCCGATGCCGAGGACGAAGTCGGACTCCAGGAAGGTCGCGTTGCCGTAGCGGTGCGAGGTCTGGAGCCCGACCATGCCGGCGTTCAGTTCGTGGTCGTCGGGCAGGACGCCCCAGCCCATGAGGGTGGGGACGACGGGCGTCCCGGTCAATTCGGCGAATTCGACGAGGAGTTCCGCGGCGTCGGCGTTGATGATGCCGCCGCCCGCCACGATCAGCGGGCGCTCGGAGGCGTTCAGCATCCCGAGCGCCTTCTCGATCTGGGCGCGGGTGGCGGCCGGCTTGTAGACGGGCAGCGGCTCGTACGTGTCGGGGTCGAACTCGATCTCGGTGAGCTGCACGTCGATCGGCAGGTCGACGAGGACCGGGCCGGGCCGGCCGGAGCGCATCAGGTGGAAGGCCTGCTGGAAGACGCCCGGGACCTGCGCGGCCTCCAGGACGGTGACGGCCGACTTGGTCACCGGCCTGGCGATGGAGGCGATGTCGACGGCCTGGAAGTCCTCCTTGTGGATCACGGAGGTCGGGGCCTGGCCCGTGATGCACAGAATCGGGACGGAGTCGCCGGTCGCGGAGTACAGGCCGGTGATCATGTCGGTGCCGGCCGGTCCCGAGGTGCCGACGCAGACGCCGATGTTGCCGGGGCGGGTGCGGGTGTAGCCCTCGGCCATGTGGGAGGCGCCCTCGACGTGCCGGGCGAGGGTGTGCGTGATGCCCCCCGCGGCCTTGAGCGCCGCGTAGAAGGGGTTGATCGCCGCGCCCGGGACACCGAACGCGTCGGTGATCCCCTCGCGCTTGAGGATCTCAACTGCCGCGCGGGCAGCGGTCATACGAGCCATCGGGTACTCCTGCTTCGGCTGTCGGATACGCACTCCCGTCGCGCCCCGCGATGAGCACTTCCGCCTAGCGGAAAACATTTTCTACTATCTGAAAGAAAGGTAAGCGGGCATGCGAAAGCCGTCAAGGGACGCGCCCGGAGGCACGCCCTCGACGGCTCTCACCCGAGCGGCTCGGCGGTCAGCCCGCGTACCGCTCCCGCAGCTCCACCTTGCGCACCTTCCCGGACACGGTCATCGGGAAGGCGTCGAGGAGGTGCAGACGACTCGGGATCTTGTAGTGGGCGAGCTGTCCGTCGCAGTGGGCCCGCAGCTCGTCCAGACTCGGCGGGTCGGCCGGGTCCCGCGGGATGACGCAGGCCAGGACCTCCTCGCCGTACCGCTCGTGCGGCACGCCCACCACCTGGACGTCCTGGATCTTCGGGTGTCCGTAGAGGAACTCCTCGATCTCGCGCGGGTAGATGTTCTCCCCGCCCCGGATGATCATGTCCTTGATGCGGCCGACGATCTCGACGTAACCGTCCTCGCGCATCACGGCCAGGTCACCCGTGTGCATCCAGCGGCCGGGGTCGATCGACTCGGCGGTCTTCCCCGGCTCGTTCCAGTAGCCGAGCATCACGCTGTAGCCCCGGGTGCACAGCTCGCCCGCCGTGCCGCGCGGCAGGGTCGCGCCCGTCGCCGGGTCGACGACCTTGACCTCGATGTGCGGCAGGACCCGGCCGACCGTGCCGGTGCGGTGCTCGAGGTCGTCGTCCATGCGGGTCTGGAGCGACACCGGCGAGGTCTCCGTCATGCCGTAGCAGATGGAGACCTCCTCCATGTGCATCTCGGCGACCACCCGCTTCATCACCTCCACCGGGCAGGGCGAGCCCGCCATGATGCCGGTGCGCAGCGAGGTGAGGTCGTAGCTCGCGAAGTCGGGGAGGGTGAGCTCGGCGATGAACATGGTGGGGACGCCGTAGAGGGAGGTGCAGCGTTCCCGTTCCACGGCCTCCAGGGTGGCCCTCGGTTCGAAGGACGGTGCCGGGATGACGATGCAGGCGCCGTGCGAGGTGGCCGCCAGGTTGCCCATGACCATGCCGAAGCAGTGGTAGAAGGGCACGGGTACGCACACCCGGTCCTGCTCGGAGTAGCCGATGGTGCGGCCCACCCAGTAGCCGTTGTTGAGGATGTTGTGGTGGGAGAGCGTGGCGCCTTTCGGGAAGCCGGTGGTGCCCGAGGTGTACTGGATGTTGATCGGGTCGTCGCAGCTCAACCCGGCCTGCGCCGCGACGAGTCGCTCCTGCGGTACGCGGGCGGCGGCCGCCGTCAGCGCGTCCCAGGTGCGGTCGCCGATGTAGACGACCGTGCGCAGGTCGGGGCAGGCGCCGCGCACCTGTTCGATCAGGGCCCGGTAGTCGCTGCTCTTGTGGGACTGCGACGCGATCAGCAGGGAGATCCCGGACTGCCCGAGGACGTACTGCAGCTCGTGCGCCCGGTAGGCCGGGTTGATGTTGACCAGGATCGCGCCGATGCGGGCGGTGGCGTACTGCACGAGCACCCACTCGGGGCAGTTGACCGCCCAGATGCCCACCCGGTCGCCCTTGGCGATGCCCTCGGCGAGCAGCCCGCGCGCCACCTCGTCCACGGCCGCGCCGAACGCGGAGTACGTCCAGCGCCGCCCCGACACCACGTCCACTAGGGCCTCGCGGCCGGGGAACGCGGCGACGGCACGGTCCAGGCCGGCGCCGATGGTGTCGCCGAGGAGCGGCACCTCGCTCGTGCCGTGGGTGTAGGACAGGTCGTCGGTCACCGGAAGTCCTCCTCGCGGTACTCGTTGTCGGAGCCGGCGGCCGTGGCCTCGCGCAGCTCGATGCGGCGGATCTTCCCCGACACCGTCTTGGGCAGCTCGCCGAACTCCAGCCGGCGGACGCGCTTGTAGGGCGCGAGGGCCCGGCGGGAGTGCTCGAACAGCACCTTCGCGGTGTCCGGTCCGGGCTGCCAGCCCTCCGCGAGTACGACGTACGCCTTCGGGACGGCGAGCCGCAGCGCGTCCGGGGCCGGTACGACGGCGGCCTCGGCGACCGCCTCGTGCTCGAGCAGGGCGCTCTCCAGCTCGAACGGGGAGATCTTGTAGTCGGACGCCTTGAACACGTCGTCGGCGCGGCCCACGTACGTGAGGTGGCCGTCGGCGTCGCGGGAGCCGATGTCGCCGGTGCGGTAGTAGCCGCCCGCCATGGCCTCGGCGGTCTTCCCGGGGTCGCCGTGGTAGCCGGCCATCAGGCCGACCGGCCGCTCGGAGAGGTCGAGGGCGATCTCCCCCTCGGTGGCGCCGGGCTCGCCGGTGGCCGGGTCGAGGAGTTCGACGCGGTAGCCGGGGCTGGGGCGGCCCATGGAGCCGGTCTTGAGGGCCTGCCCCGGGCTGTTGGCGACCTGCACGGCGGTCTCGGTCTGCCCGAAGCCGTCCCGGACGGTGACGCCCCAGGCCCGCCGGACCCGTTCGATGACCTCCGGGTTGAGGGGTTCACCGGCGGCCACGGCCTCGCGGGGCCTGTTCCGCAGCTGGCCGAGGTCGGCCTGGATGAGCATGCGCCACACCGTCGGCGGGGCGCAGAAGGTGGTGACGCCGGCGCGGTCCATCTCCGACATCAGCCGGGCCGCGTCGAACCGCGTGTAGTTGTGGATGAAGACGGTCGCCTCCGCGTTCCACGGCGCGAACAGGTTCGACCATGCGTGCTTGGCCCAGCCGGGCGAGGAGATGTTCAGGTGCACGTCACCGGGCTTGAGGCCGATCCAGTACATGGTGGCCAGATGGCCGATCGGGTACGAGGTGTGGGTGTGCTCGACCAGCTTGGGGCGGGCGGTGGTGCCGGAGGTGAAGTACAGCATCAGCGGGTCGTCGGCCGCGGTGGGCCCGTCCGGGGTGAACCCGCCGGGTGCGGCACGGGCGTCCTCGTACGCCAGCCAGCCGGGTGCGGCGGCCGCTCCGACGGCGATACGGGTGTAGTCGCCGGGCACGTCGTCGAACTTGGCGGTGTCGGCGTCCCGGACGACGACATGGGCGATCCGGCCGCGGTCCACGCGGTCGCGCAGGTCGGCGGGGCCGAGCAGCGGGGTCGCCGGGATGACGACGGCGCGCAGCTTCATCGCGGCGAGGGCCGTCTCCCACAGTTCGAGCTGGTTGCCGAGCATCACCAGCACCCGGTCCCCGGCGCGCACGCCGTGCCCGCGCAGCCAGTTCGCGACGCGGTCGGAGCGGGCGGACAACTCGGCGAAGGACAGCTTCGCCTCGGCGCCGTCCTCCTCGACGATGTGCAGGGCGGTCCGGTCGTTGCCGGCGGCGATGACGTCGAACCAGTCCAGCGCCCAGTTGAAGTGCGCGGGCCGGGGCCAGGTGAAGCCGTCGTGGGCCGCGGCCCAGTCCTCGCGGTGCTCCAGCAGGAAGTCCCGTGCCCCGCGGAAGGCGTCCGTCGCCGTCGTCATGTGTCATCCTCTCTGGCCGGCCCGGCCCCGGCGCCGGCCCTGCGGCTCGTTCACGCGCGCGGTGCCGGACCTTGCCGGGCGGCTCTCTGCCATCGTGTAATCCGTGATGCAGGTCTCACTACCCCCGAACGGGGGTGTCCGGACGGCGACCCGCCGGGAGCGGGGTCCGGGCGCTCGCGCCGCACACCGGCACAGGAAGGGCGAGGACGTGGCAGCGGACCCCATGGCAGTGACCGCGGTGGAGATCCGCGGCGCGCTGACACGGCTGCGGCGCACGACCGGGCTGCCGGTCGCGTTCGGCGGCCTGCTGGACACCGGGCAGCGGCAGGTGCGGATCAGTGAGCTGAGCGGCACCGCCACGCAGGCGCTGCGCGCGCTCGCGGTGACCTCGGGCAACGGCCTGGGCGGGAAGGCGGTGGCGCTGTCCCGGCCGTGCGCGGTGACGGACTACGCCGGCTCCCGGCAGATCAGCCACGAGTACGACGCGCCCGTCGCCGCGGAGGGCCTGCGCTCGGTGCTGGCGGTGCCCGTGGTGGTACGGCGCCGGGTGCGCGGCGTGCTCTACGGGGCGCTGCGCACCGCCGAGCCGCTGGGCGACCGGGCGCTGAGCGCGGCCCTGGCCGCGGCGCGGGACGTGGAACAGGCGCTGGTCGTGCGGGAGCAGGCGCTCACCGTGCGGGACGAGGCGGCGGCGCTGCTGGCCTCGGCCCACGCCGAGACCGGCCCCGGCCCGCGGCAGGCGGCCGGCGGGGCGGCCTGGGAGCGGGTGCGGGAGGCGCACGCGGCGCTGCGCGCGCTGGCCCCGCGGATCACCGATCCGGCGTTGCGCGAGGAGCTGCTCGGCGCGTGCGGGCTGCTGGCGGCGGGCCCCGCAGAGCCGGGCCGCCGGGTCCCGCTCGCGCCGCGTGAGGTGGACGTGCTGGCCTGCGTCGCCTCCGGCGTCACCAACGCGGTGGCCGCCGAGCGGCTGGGCCTGAGCCCCGAGACGGTCAAGGGCTATCTGCGGTCGGCGATGCGCAGGCTCGGCACGCGCACGCGGGGCGAGGCCGTCGTGGCGGCCCGCCGGGCGGGCTGGCTCCCCTAGCGGGTGTCCGGCACCTGTTCGTGGCGGCCCGGCGCTGGGCACGCACGCTCGCCGCGTCGCCGACCCGCTCGGGTGACTCCGCCACGAGGGCGCTCCGGCGCCTCGCGGTCGCACGCGCCGGACACCGCTCCCTCACCCGCGCCCGGGTGCCGGACGCCCCCCGGGCCGGGCAGCGGCCAAGGCGTGCCGGGAGGGCGGCCGCGCGGATCGTCCCGGCGCCGCAACGCCGAACGACAGGACCTGGTGCAATTCACTGTGCGGCGTCCCGAAATTCCCGTACCTTGCCCGCTGTTATTTCCCTCACGACCTCGGGAGACCGAAAGGGAAAGAGCTGTTGCCTAATATTGGCCAGGACGCGCCACAGGGAGGGGAGCGGTGACCGTGCGACGGGACTTCAAGGAGCCTGCCAGAAACCGCTCCGAGCAGGTCATCGGCCAGGAGGAGATCCTCGCCGCGGCCCGTGAGCAGCTCGGCCGGGGTGGCAGCGTCCTCCTGCACGGCCCGGCGGGAATAGGCAAGTCGACCGCATTGCGGACACTGGCCGGGGAATATGCCGCCACCGCCCACACCGTGTTGCGCTGCTCGGCGACCGAGTCCGAATCCCATCTGCCGTTCCTGGCGCTGGCCGACCTGTTCGGGCTGGTCCTCGACCGGGTCGCGGGCAGCCTGCCCGCCGCCCAGCGCACCGCCCTGGAGTCCGCCCTGACCGGCCGGGGCGAGTCCACCCTCCAGCGGGACGGCCTCGCGCTGCGCCTCGCTGTGCTGTCCGCGCTGCGCGCGCTGGCCGCCGACGGGCCCGTCCTTGTCGTCGCCGACGACCTCCAGTGGCTGGATCCGGCCAGTGCGGAACTCCTCGGCTTCGCCGCCCGCCGCCTCGGCGACACCCCCGTACAGCTGCTGTACGCGGTGCGCACCGACGGCGAGGAGTACGACCGTCATCTGCGGGCCACCCCGCCCGACACGCTCGCGCTGCGGCTCGGCCCGCTCTCCCGCGGTCAGGTGTCGTCGCTGCTCGACCACCGCGGCTACCGCGGTTTGCCCCGTTCCACGGTGCGGGACATCCACCGCACCAGCGGCGGCAACCCGCTGTTCGCGCTCGAACTGGGCCGGGCCCTCGCCGAGAACCCCACCTCCCCTCGGCCGGGCGAGCCGCTGCCCGTGCCGACGTCGCTGCGCGCCCTGGTGCTCAGCCGGCTGCGGATGCTGTCCGCGGAGGCCCGCCGCACGCTGCTGGTGGCCAGCGCGGGCGCCCGGCCCACGCTGGCGCTGCTGCACGCGGCCGGCCGGGACGGCGCCGAGGCCGAGACCGCGCAGGCCGCCGAGCTGGGCCTGCTCGCCACCGAGCCGGAGGGCCCCGCCGTACGGTTCGCGCATCCGCTGATCTCCGCCGCGCTGTACGCGGACGCGCCCGCGCAGGAGCGGCGGGCCGTGCACGCCGCGCTGTCCACGGCCGCCTCCGACCCCATCGAACGGGCCCGGCACCTGGCGCTCGCCACCACCGGCACCGATCCGGACGTGGCCGCCCGGCTCGGTGAGGCCGCCGCGCTGGCCCGGGACCGCGGTGCCCCGTCGGTGGCCGCCTCGCTGGGCCTGCTCGCCGCCCGGCACACGCCCGCCGACGGTGCGCCCGCGCCCGACGAGCGGCGGCTGCAGGCCGCGGAGGACGCCATCACCGCCGGTGAGGTCGACCTCGCCCGGCACATCGCCCGCGACGTGCTGACCCGGGCCACCGTGCCCGCCGACCGGGTGCGGGCCTGGATGGTGGTCGTGGAGGCCGCCGGGCAGGCCCTCGGCGACGTCGACGCGGTGTTCCCGCAGGCGCTCGCCGACGCCGGCGACGACCCGCGGCTGCTCGCCCAGGTCCACTACCAGCTGGCCTGGCGAGGCCTCGTCGTGGAGGGCGACTTCGAGGAGGGCCGGCGGGAGGCCGCGCACGCCGCGGAGCTCGCCGCGCGGGCCGGCGACCGGCGCACCGAGCTGATGGCGCTGTCCTTCCAGTCGCAGACCGAGACCCTGATGGGTCATCCGGACGCGCCCGTCACCATCAAACGCGCCCTGATGGAACCGCAGGACCCGCAGGTGGCGTGCCATCACAACGGCGCCGGCTCGGCGCGCTTCCGCTGGCTCATCATGAGCGACCAGCTGACCGAGGCCCGCACCACCGTGACCGCCCTGCTGCGCGAGGCGCGGCGGCGCGGCATGGTCGAGAGCGAGGTGCACTACGTGCGCATGCTCGCCGAGACCGAGTTGCGCGCCGGCCACTGCGGCCGGGCCCTCGACCTGGCCCGCGAAAGTCTGCGGCTGGCCCGGGACTGCGGCATCGGCGAGGTGCCCTCCGCGCTGCTCACCTCCCTGTCGGAGGCCTCCGGCGGCGACGTGGACCGTGCCATGGCGCTGGCCCGGGAGGCGGTCGAGCAGGCCGAGGGGGACGGCGACCAGATGTACGTCTCGCGCGCCCTGGCCGCCCTCGGGTACGCGCAGCTGGTGGCCGGGGACACGGCGGGCACGGTCCGTTCGCTGCGCCGGGTGCGGGAGCTGGAGCACGGCCTCGGCATCACCGACCCGGCCCGCGGCCGCTGGCAGGCCGACCTCGCCGAGGCGCTGGTGCGCGTCGGCGAACCCGACGAGGCGCAGGAACTCGTCGACGTCACCCGCGAGCAGGCGGTGCGGCTGTCCCGCGACAGTGTGGTGGCCACCCTGGACCGCGCCGAGGCCCTGATCCGGGCGGCACGCGGCGACCACGACGCGGCCGTCGCCCAGTTGACCGCGGCGCGGGACTGGCTGGCCCGGCTGGGTTCCGGCCTCGAGGAGGCGCGGGCCGCGTTCTCGCTGGCGGCGCTGCGCGCCCCCGTGCCCGGCGGCCCCGCGTCCTACGACGAGGCGGCCCGGCTCATGCGCCGCTGCCGCGCCCTGCCCTGGCTGAGACAGGTCGACGCGGCGGCAGCGGTGAGCCCCGCCGCGCCGCAGCCCGCGCCGGCCGTCGGGGCGGACGGCCTGGAGGGCCTCGCCTCGATGGAGCGTCAGGTCGCCTCCCTGGTCATGGAGGGCGCGACCAACCGGGAGATCGCCGCGCGCCTGTTCATCAGCGTCAAAACCGTCGAAGCCACCCTGACCCGGGTCTACCGCAAGCTGGGGATCCGGTCGCGGGTGGACATCGTCCGACTGGCGGCGGGCCGCCGCTCCGGCTGAGGTGCCGCACGGCGCGGCGCTCTGCCGCTCCGCCGAGGATGCCACGCGCCCACCCGCGGACGACCGAGGGTTTTCCCTGCCCCAACTCCCTTAGGGGCTTCCCTCATTGGGGTCCCGCGGCCCTGCTCCTAGCGTGAAGTCGTGCCGCTCGCCCGGGCATAACGGGAGTCGTACCCGAGGCTCCTGTGCAACCCCCCACACCCGTGCGACCCCCCACCGGCCTCACCTGAGGAGACCTCATGTTCGGGCTCAACCGCGCAAGACGTGCCGCCGCCGCCATAGCCGCGACCGCCGCCGCGACCTTCGCCACCGCCCTGCTCGTCGCCCCCGGCGCCTCGGCCGCCCCGCAGCCCATCGTGGGCGGGACGACGACCACGACGTCGTCGTACCCCTTCATGATGCAGATCACGGACTCCGGCCAGAACCAGTTCTGCGGCGGCACCCTGGTCTCCCCCACCAAGGTCGTCACGGCCGCGCACTGCATGGTCGGCGAGACCACCAGCAGCGTCCGCGTGGTCGGCGGCCGCACGTACCTGAACGGCACCAACGGCACCGTCGCCCGCGTCAGCAGGATCTGGATCAACCCGGGCTACACCGACGCCACCAACGGCGACGACGTGGCCGTCCTGACGCTGTCGACGTCGATGCCGTACGCCACGGCCGGGTACGTCTCCTCCGGCCAGACCTCGGTGTACGCGGCCGGCACCACGGCCCGCATCCTCGGCTGGGGCACCACCTCTTCCGGCGGCAGCTCCTCCAACCAGCTGCGCACCGCGACCGTGCCGATCACGTCGGACTCCACCTGCGCCGGTGCCTACGGCAGCGACTTCGTCCAGAGCGACATGGTGTGCGCCGGATACTCCTCCGGCGGCGTGGACACCTGCCAGGGCGACAGCGGCGGGCCCCTGCTCGTCGGGGGCGTCCTGGCCGGGATCACCTCCTGGGGCGAGGGCTGCGCCGAGGCCGGTTTCCCGGGCGTGTACACCCGGCTGACGACCTTCTCCAACCTGGTGACGCAGCAGGTCAACTCGTAGGCGTCCCAGAGTCTCCTGAGTAATCCTCAGGTCAGACCAGGGGGCGTTGCGGGCCTCCACGAGCGGCCCGCAACGCCCCCTATCCATGTGATCGGCCCGGTGACGGGCACCCCGTGGGGCCGGTCGTCGTGCGGCGGCCCGCACCCGCTTCGCCCGCTCCGGCCGCGCGTGTCGCCGATCAACCGCGCGGGCCGCCGCACGACGACCGGCCCGGGCGGGTCGGCACGGTGACCGGCCGCGGGAAGTGAGCGCGGCGCCTGCCGGACACGGGGCTCACGGAGTCCTTGCGCGCCGGGGACGCCCCCGTTCCCTACGATCGTCCCGTGGTCACCTTCCTCGTCGAACGCACCGCTCCCCTTCCACCCGCCGAGGCCTGGCGGCGGATCACCGAGTGGCCCCGGCACGGGGACGTGGTCCCGCTGACGCGGGTCACCGTGCTCACGCCGCCGCCCACCGCCGTGGGCACGGTCTTCGTGGCCCGTACGGGCGTCGGGCCGCTGGCGTTCGCCGACCCCATGGAGGTCACGGTCTGGCGCCCGCCGCACGGCGGCGAGCCGGGCCTGTGCCGGCTGGAGAAGCGGGGCCGGCTGGTCAGGGGCTGGGCGGAGCTGGAGGTGCGTCCCGCACCCGGCGGCACGGCCCGGGTGCTCTGGCGGGAGGAACTCGGCGTCCGCTTCCTGCCGCCCCTGTTCGACGGCGTCCTGCACGCCTCGGCCCGCAGGGTCTTCGGCCGCGCGGCGCACCGCCTCCTCACCATGCCGTGAACGTGCCGTGAGCCCCGCGCCGGGCAGGTGCCCCCGAGGCCCCGTCAGGCCACCGGACCGACACGCCCCGCCGGACCCGCCGGACCCGGCGCACCGTCGTGGTGGATGGGCGTGTGTGCCCCCGTCAGGGACACCCCGCTGCCCCCGCGGCGGCTCGCGACGATCTCCGCAGCGATCGACAGCGCCGTCTCCTCGGGGGTGCGGGCGCCGAGGTCCAGGCCGATGGGCGACCTCAGGCGGGCCAGCTCCCCGTCCGTGAGGCCCACCTCGCGCAGCCGCCGGTCGCGGTCCAGGTGGGTGCGGCGGGACCCCATCGCGCCGACGTAGGCGACCGGCATCCGCAGCGCGAGCTTCAGCAGCGGTACGTCGAACTTGGCGTCGTGGGTCAGCACGCACAGCACGGTGCGCGCGTCGACCCGCGTGCGCTGGAGGTACTCGTGCGGCCACTCGACGACGATCTCGTCGGCCTCCGGGAAACGCGCCCGCGTCGCGAACACCGGCCGCGCGTCGCACACCGTGACGTGATGGCCGAGGAACTTCCCGACGCGGACCAGCGCCGACGCGAAGTCGATCGCGCCGAAGACGATCATCCGGGGCGGCGGTACGGACGACTCCACCAGCACCGTGACCGGCCGCCCGCACCGCGACCCCTCCTCACCGATCTCCAGGGTGCCGGTGCGGCCCGAGTCCAGGAAGGCGCCCGCCTCCGCGGCCGCCGTGCGGTCCAGCTCCGGCTCGCCGCCGAAGCCGCCCTCGCGGGAGCCGTCGGGACGTACCAGGAGCGCCCGGCCCATCAGTGGCGCGGGGCCCGACACGATCCGGGCCAGGGCCGCCGTCCCCCCTCCGGCGGCGGTCGCGAGGGCGGCCGCCACCGCCGGCCGGGCGGGGTCGTCCGCCCGGACCGGGGTGACCAGGACGTCGATGACGCCGCCGCAGGTCAGTCCGACGGCGAAGGCGTCGTCGTCGCTGTAGCCGAAGCTCTCCAGGACGCTCTCTCCGTCGTCCAGGGCCTGCCGGCACAGCTCGTACACCGCGCCTTCCACGCACCCGCCGGAGACCGACCCGATCGCCGTGCCGTCGGCGTCCACCGCGAGCGCGGCACCGGGCCGGCGGGGCGCGCTGCCGCCGACGGCCACCACGGTGGCGACGGCGAAGTCACGGCCCTGCTCGACCCACCGGTTCAGCTCCTCGGCGATGTCCAGCATCTGTCGGTCTCCTTCAGCGGTTGCGGGGCGGGCTCCCGGCAGGACGCCACTGTGCCGTCACGGCCTAGTGGACGCCCAGCCAGGCCTCGATCGGACGGAGGGCGAAGTACACCAGGAACACGGCCGTCAGGACCCACAGGAAGGGGCCCGTCTCGCGCACCTTGCCCTGGGCGGTCTTGATGGCGACGTAGGAGATCACTCCGGCGGCGACACCGGTGGTGATGGTGTACGTGAACGGCATGAGCACGACCGTCAGGAACACCGGAATGGCGGTGGCCCGGTCGGCCCAGTCGACGTGCCGGGCGTTCATCAGCATCATCGCGCCGATGACGACGAGCGCGGCGGACGCGACCTCCTGCGGGACGAGCGCCGTCAGCGGTGTGAAGAACAGGCAGGCCGCGAAGAACAGGCCGGTGACGACCGAGGCGAGCCCGGTGCGCGCGCCCTCGCCGACACCGGTCGCCGACTCGATGAACACGGTCTGTCCCGAGCCGCCGGACACGCCGCCGATCGCGCCGCCCGCCCCGTCGATGAACAGCGCCCTGGACAGGCCCGGCATGCGGCCCCTGCCGTCGGCGAGTTCCGCCTCGGTGCCGACGCCGATGATGGTGGCCATCGCGTCGAAGAACCCGGCGAGCACGAGCGTGAACACGATCATGCCGACGGTCATCGCGCCGACCTCGCCCCAGCCTCCGAACTCCACGTCGCCGAACAGCGAGAAGTCGGGCACGGACAGCGCGCCGCCGTGCAGCTCGGGCGGGCCGGCCGCCCACTGCTCGGGATGCACGACCCCGGCGGCGTTCAGCACGGCCGCGACGACCGTGCCGGCGACGAGGCCGACGAGGATGGCGCCGGGGACGTTCCGCGCCTGGAGCACGAAGATCAGCAGCAGGGTGCCGGCGAACAGCAGGACCGGCCAGCCGGCCAGCTCACCGGCGGGGCCGAGGGTGACCGGGGTGGCCTCGCCCTGGTGGACGAAGCCGGACTTGTAGAAGCCGATGAGGGCGATGAACAGGCCGATGCCCATGGTGATGGCGTGCTTCAGCGCAAGCGGGATCGCGTTCATGATCATCTCGCGCAGGCCGGTGACGACCAGCAGCATGATGACGACGCCGTACATCACGCACATGCCCATGGCCTGTGGCCAGGTCATCGCGGGCGCGACCTGCGAGGCGAGCACTCCGGAGACGGAGAGACCGGCGGCGAGGGCGAGCGGCACCCTGCCGACGAACCCCATCAGCAGCGTGCTGAGGGCCGCCGCGAACGCGGTGGCGGTGATCAGGGCCCGCTGTCCGAGCGTGTTCCCGGCGGCGTCCTCGCCGGACAGGATCACGGGGTTCAGCAGGAGGATGTACGCCATCGCCATGAAGGTGGTGACGCCGCCGCGCACCTCGCGCGCGACCGTGGAGCCGCGCCGGGTGATGTGGAAGTACCGGTCGAGCCGGGACCGGCCGGCCGGGACGCGGCTGCCGTCACCCGCGTCGTCGGCGACAGCCTTCGGTTCCAGGGACTGCTGGGGCATGTGGGTCATGTGGGCCTGCTCCCAAGGTTCACAGGGACACCCGCTCCTCGCGCTCACGCGGTCACGGGATTTGGGAAGGTGTTCCGGCCGCACGACCCGGGGGACGGCCCGAGACGAACGAACTTTCCGTACAGCGGTTTTTCCGTACTCCGGGCGGCGCGGAAGCGTGTGACGTTCCGTGCGCCGCCCGGAGGGTCCCTCAGGCGGTTCCGGTCAGATGCTCCGGCCGGACCGGGGTCCTGTTCAGCTCCAGGCCCGTCGCCTCGCGGATCGCCGCGAGGACCGCCGGGGTGGACGACAGGGTGGGCGCCTCCCCGACGCCGCGCAGCCCGTACGGCGCGTGGTCGTCGGCGAGTTCGAGCACGTCGACGGGGATGGTCGGCGTGTCGAGGATGGTGGGGATGAGGTAGTCCGTGAAGGAGGGGTTCTTGACCTTCGCGGTCTTCGGGTCGACGACGATCTCCTCCATGACCGCCACGCCCAGACCCTGGGTCGTGCCGCCCTGGATCTGCCCGATGACGGACAGCGGGTTGAGGGCCTTGCCGACGTCCTGCGCGCAGGCCAGCTCGATGACCTTGACCAGTCCGAGCTCGGTGTCGACCTCCACGACGGCGCGGTGCGCGGCGAAGGAGTACTGGACGTGCCCGTTGCCCTGCCCGGTGCGCAGGTCGAACGCCTCGGTCGGCCGGTGCCGCCACTCCTCCTCGACCTCGACGGCCTCGCTCTCCAGGACGTCGACGAGGTGGGCGAGGACCTCACCGCCGTCGGTGACGACCTTGCCGCCCTCCAGCAGCAGTTCGGCCGTCGCCCAGGCGGGGTGGTGGGAGCCGAACTTGCGGCGCCCGATCTCCAGCACCTTCTCCCGCACCAGCTCGCACGCGTGCTTGATGGCTCCGCCGGTGACGTACGTCTGACGGGACGCGGAGGTCGAACCGGCCGAGCCCACCTGGGTGTCCGCCGGATGGATGGTGACCTGCGTGACGCCCAGCTCGGT
Source organism: Streptomyces sp. NPDC005925 (assembly GCF_040638805.1). NCBI lineage: Bacteria > Bacillati > Actinomycetota > Actinomycetes > Kitasatosporales > Streptomycetaceae > Streptomyces > Streptomyces sp. NPDC005925. The sequence goes on from NZ_JBEXVL010000001.1 coordinate 260,883, forward strand.
GCGGGCGATCTGCGCGTGGACGGTGACGCCGCCCTGCCCGACCTCCGCCATCGCGGTGTGCACGGTCGCGACGGGTTCCCCGCCGACGACCTCCATGCGCACCCGGGCGGTGGAGTAGTCGTCGAAGCCCTCGGAGAAGCCGACGTTCTTGATGCCGACCGCGTAGCCGACCCCGCGGACGACGCCCTCGCCGTGCGTGGTGTTGGACAGGCCGCCGGGCAGCTGCCGTACGTCGGCGCCCTCGCTGGACTCCCACTGGCGCTCGGGCGGCATCGGCATCGCCTTGACGCGGCGCAGCAGTTCGGCGACCGGGGCGGGCGAGTCGACGCGCTGCCCGGTCGGCATGACCGTGCCCTGCTCCATGGCGTTGAGCCGCCGGAACTCCACCGGGTCCATGCCGAGCTTCTTCGCCAGTTTGTCCATCTGCGCCTCGTAGGCGAAGCACGCCTGGACCGCGCCGAAGCCGCGCATGGCGCCGCAGGGCGGGTTGTTGGTGTAAAGGGCGATGGTCTCGATGTCGACGTCGTCCACGGCGTACGGGCCGACGGACAGGGAGGCGGCGTTGCCGACGACGGCCGGGGAGGCGGAGGCGTACGCGCCGCCGTCCAGCACGATCCGGCACTTCAGGTGGGTGAGCCTGCCGTCCTTGGTCGCGCCGTGCTCGTAGTACAGCTTGGCGGGGTGGCGGTGGACGTGCCCGAAGAAGGACTCGAACCGGTTGTAGACGATCTTGACGGGTTTGCCGGTCCGCAGGGCGAGCAGGCAGGCGTGGATCTGCATGGACAGGTCCTCGCGCCCGCCGAAGGCGCCGCCGACGCCGGACAGCGTCATCCGGACCTTGTCCTCGGGCAGGCCGAGCACGGGCGCCATCTGGCGCAGGTCGGAGTGCAGCCACTGGGTGGCGATGTAGAGGTGGACGCCGCCGTCCTCCTCGGGCACGGCGAGGCCGGACTCGGGGCCGAGGAAGGCCTGGTCCTGCATGCCGAACGTGTACTCGCCCTCCACGATGACGTCCGCCCGCCCGCGGGCCTCGGTGACGTCGCCGCGCACGATGGGCTGGCGGTGGACGATGTTGGGGTGCGGGACGTGCCCGATGTGGTGGTCGTCGCGGTCCTCGTGGACGAGGATCGCGTCCGGCGCGGTCGCGGAGGCCTCGTCGGTGACGAGGGGCAGCTCGCGGTACTCCACCTTGATCTTGGCGGCGGCGCGGCGGGCCGTCTCCGGGTGGTCGGCGGCGACGATGGCGACGGGCTCGCCGTGGTGGCGGACCTTGCCGTGCGCGAGGACCGGGGTGTCGCGGATCTCCAGGCCGTAGTGCTTCACGTCGGCCGGCAGGTCGTCGTACGTCATGACGGCGTACACGCCCGGCAGGGCCAGCGCCTCGCTCGTGTCGAGGGAGACGATCTCGGCGTGCGCGACGGTGGAGCGCAGGATCTGGCCCCAGAGCATGTCCTCGTGCCACATGTCGGACGCGTACGCGAACTCGCCGGTGACCTTGAGGATGCCGTCGGGGCGGAGCGTGGACTCGCCGATGCCGCCCCTGGTCTGCGAACCCTGGGTGATCTTGGTGGGGGTGCCGTTCGGGGAGGACATGATCAGACCGCCTCTCCCTGCCGGGCGGCCGCCAGCCGGACCGCGTCCATGATCTTCTCGTAGCCGGTGCAGCGGCACAGGTTGCCCGACAGCGCCTCGCGGATGTCCGCGTCGCTCGGGTTCGGGTTGCGCTCCAGCATCTCGTCGGCGGCGACCAGCAGGCCGGGCGTGCAGAAGCCGCACTGGACGGCGCCGGCGTCGACGAACGCCTGCTGCACGGGGGACAGTTCGGTGCCCTCGCCGGTCTGCGAGTCCTGGCCGGTGGCGGACCAGGCACTGGCCTCGTCCAGGGAGGTGCCGCGGGCTCCCGTCCCGCATCCCTCGGCGCGCTGCCTGGCGTGGTCGGCGAGCCCTTCGACGGTGACGACCTCGCGGCCCTCGGCCTGGCCGGCGGCGACGAGACACGCGCACACCGGGACGCCGTCGAGTCGGACGGTGCACGAACCGCATTCGCCCTGCTCGCAGGCGTTCTTCGAACCGGGCAGGCCGAGCCGCTCGCGCAGCACGTACAGCAGGGACTCGCCCTCCCACACGTCGTCGGCCTCCTGCGGCCGTCCGTTGACAGTGAAGTTGACGCGCATTACGCAGCTCCCTCCGAGCGGGCGGCGGTGCCGCGGTACGACTCCCAGGTCCAGGTCAGCGTGCGGCGGGCCATGACGCCGACGGCGTGGCGGCGGTAGCTCGCGGTGCCCCGGACGTCGTCGATCGGGTTGCAGGCGCCCGCGCACAGGTCGGCGAACTGCTTGGCGACCGACGGGGTGATGATCTTCCCGTTGTCCCAGAAGCCGCCCTCCTCGAGTGCCGCGTTCAGGAACTCCTCCGCGGCGGTGGCCCGCACGGGCGTGGGCGCGGCCGACCCGATCCCGGTCCGGACCGTACGGCTCTCCGGGTGCAGGGCGATGCCGAAGGCGCACACGGCGATGACCATGGCGTTGCGCGTCCCGACCTTGGAGAACTGCTGCGGGCCGTCCGCCTTCCTGATGTGGACGGCGCGGATCAGCTCGTCGGGGGCGAGCGCGTTGCGCTTCACACCCGTGTAGAAGTCGTCGATGGGGATGCGGCGCGAGCCGCGCACCGACTCGGCCTCGACCTCGGCGCCGGCCGCGAGGAGGGCGGGGTGGGCGTCGCCGGCCGGGGAGGCGGTGCCGAGGTTGCCGCCGACGCCGCCGCGGTTGCGGATCTGCGGTGAGGCGACGGTGTGCGAGGCGAGCGCGAGACCCTGCAGCTCGGCGCGCAGATGATCCATGATCTTCGCGTACGGGACGGACGCGCCGAGCCGGACGTCCTCCTCGCCCACCTCCCACTCGTAGAGGTCGCCGATGCGGTTGAGGTCCAGGAGGTACTCGGGACGTCGGTGGTCGAAGTTGATCTCGACCATCACGTCGGTGCCACCCGCAATCGGCACAGCGGTGGGGTGCTCGGCCTTCGCGGCGAGCGCCTCCTCCCAGCTGGCGGGACGAAGGAAGTCCATTGACCGGCTCTCTTCCAGATCTTGTGGGTCGTTCAGGGGCGAGCCGTCCGGGTGCGGCGGGCACAGCTCGTTCCTGTGCTGTTGACGCCAGGTGGTCTCAGTACACAGTGCCTGCTCCACCGGGGTCAGTCACGGAAACCATGAAGGAGTTGGCTGGCCAGGCCGGGCATCTTGTAGATTCATATGAACGGAGGCCCTCGGACACCTCCTCGTTCTCCTGTGGAATCGCGAGAAAACCCCGCGTGACCTGGGACACGCGCCGGCGGACGGCCAGCACGGCACACCCGCCGCCGAAGGGGCCCGCACCCGAACCCATCCCCCGCACACCCCGAGACAAAGAACGGCGGCGACGAGAATGCGGCTGCGCGCACTGCTGGACACCGACGCGCTGGGCCTGACGCTGCTCGGCGGCGAGGACGAGCTGGACCGCGCCGTACGGGGTGTGATGACCACCGACCTGCGCGACCCCAGCCGCTACCTGTCGGGCGGTGAACTGGTGCTCACGGGCCTCGCCTGGCGCCGCGACGCCGCCGACTCCGAGCCCTTCGTACGCCTCCTGGTGCAGGCCGGGGTGGCGGCACTGGCGGCCGGCGAGGCGGAGCTGAGCGCCGTACCGGACGACCTGATCGAGGCCTGCGCCCGGCACCGCCTGCCCCTGTTCGCGGTGCACGAGTCCGTTGCGTTCGCGACGATCACCGAGCACGTCGTCCGTCAGGTGTCCGGCGAGCGCGCCGGGGACCTCGCGGCGGTCGTGGACCGGCACCGGCGGATGATGACCTCGGGCCCGGCCGGCGGCGGCCCGGACGTCGTCCTCGACCTGCTCGGCTCCGACCTCGACCTGCGGGCCTGGGTGCTCTCCCCCGCCGGACGGCTCGTCGCCGGCCCGAAGGTGGCCGGCCCGGCACTGCCCGCCGACGTGTGCGCCGCTCTCACCGCCGAGCACCTGTCGGCCACCCGCACCGGCCGGCGCGCCCCGCACCGCGTGCTGCTGTCGGGCGCCACCTACTCGCTGTTCCCGGTCCGCACGGGCGCCCCGCAGGCGGACGGGGAGGTGCGCGAGACGGTCCTGTCCGACTGGTTCCTCGCCGTGGAGGCGGACGCGGGCGACTGGCCGGAGGAGCGCCTCGACCTTGTGCACGGAGTCACACAGCTGATCGCGGTCGAGCGGGACCGCCGGGACGCGGCCCGCACCGTCCGCCGCCGCCTGGCGCAGGAGGTGCTGGAGCTGGTGCAGTCGAGCGCGCCGCCGGCCGAGATCGCGGCGCGCCTCAGGGTCGCCGCGCCGGTCCTGCTGCCCGGGCTCGGCGCGGCCCCGCACTGGCAGGTCGTCGTGGCCGGCGTCGACTGGCAGGACAGCGGCATCCACCCGGGCAGGGCGGCCCAGACGCTGCTGGAGGAGATCCTCGTCGACCCCCTGTCGACGGGTGCGGAACCCTCCGACCGCGTCGCGGTGGCCCACACGGGCGAGGAGGCGGTGGCCCTGGTCCCGCTCCCGGCCGTCTCCGCCGAGCACGACGGCTCGGAGACCGGGATCGTCGCCGACACGCTGCTGGAGTCCGTACGGGACCCGCTCTCCGCCGGTCTCGGCGACGACGGCCGCGTCACGCTGGGCGTCAGCGCGCCCGTGCACTCGGCGGAGGGCCTGCGCGGCGCCCTGGAGGAGGCCCGGCACGCCCGGCGCGTCGCCGCGGCCCGGCCCGGCCGGGTCTGCGCCGCGGGCCACCAGGAACTCGCGTCCCACGTCCTTCTCCTGCCGTTCGTCCCCGACGACGTACGCCGCGCCTTCACCGCCCGCCTCCTCGACCCGCTGCGGGAGTACGACTCGCGCCACCGCGCGGAGCTGATCCCCACCCTGGAGGCGTTCCTGGACTGCGACGGCTCCTGGACCCGCTGCGCGGCCCGGTTGCACCTGCACGTCAACACGCTGCGCTACCGGGTCGGAAGAATCGAGCAGTTGACGGGCCGTGACCTGGCACGCCTGGAGGACAAACTGGATTTCTTCCTGGCGTTGCGCATGAGCTGAGGCCCCCCGGAGCGGGCCGGGAGGCACACGAGCGACCACGACTGTCCCACAACTTTGTGAATTCTTTCACCCGCCCTCTTGGCCGGGCCCCGGCATTCGTGCTGAGATTCCGCCACCACTCACAGCTCAATGGCGTGCCGGGGAGGGCAACGTGGCGCATACCGCCATGTCTGGTTACGGAACGACCGCTGGTGACGATCCACTCCAGACCGCGGTATGGCGGCTGCGCTCACGCGCATGCTGGGCCGACGCCGCAGCCCTGCTGACACCGGACACCGCGGGATCCTCCCTGCAGCGGGCCGCGCTGCTGGTGGAACGGTGCCTGTACACCGAGCAGGGCTGGGAGGAGGCGGAGGACGCGCTGCGCACCGCCGAGGCCGTCGCCCACACCGACGAGGAGCGCGGGGCCGCCGCTTGTGAACGGGGGCAACTTGCGTACGCCTCCACGCTCCACACCGTGCGGGACCGCGCCGACGAGGCCCGGGCGGCGCTGGGCAGGGCGGCTGCCCTGCTTCCGCCGGGTTCCGCCGGACGGGCCCTGCTGGACTTCCGCCGGGGACTGCTGGCGGAGAACCTGACCCGCTCCCCGCAGGCCGCGCGCGCCGCGTACCGCAGGGCCCACGCGGGCGCGACGGCGCACTCCGACCCCCTCCTGCTGTCCTTCACGTGGCGGCACCTGGCCGGGCTCGCCCTGCGGGAAGGGGAGCTGGCGGAGGCCAGGCACGGGTTCGCCGAGTCCCTGCGCATCCGCGAGGAACTGGGCTATCTGGTCGGTACGGCCCCGGCGCTGGCATCCCTCGCGGACACCGAGACGGAACCCGAGGCGACCCGCCTGCGCGAGGAGGCCCGCCGACTGCACCGCCTCCTGGGCGGCGTGCCGACCTGGCTGGCACGGCAGTTGGCCGTCACGGCGCCGGACGCGGGGGCGGCGTAAGGCGGGGCGGCACAACGGGGCGTGGCGTAAGGCGGGGCGGCACAACGCGGGCGTGGCGTAAGGCGGGGGCGGCAGGCGGGCGTGGCGCAAGGCGGGGCGCCGCTCGCGTTCGGGCGGGGCCTCGCCCGACCGGCGCCGACAAGGACGCAGGCGCCGGTCCGACCCCGCCGGACCGGCCCGACCCACCCGGCCGCACAGGCACGGACGGCGGCGGTCCACGCCGGGTCGAGCGGCCCGCCGAGGTCGCGCGCCGTCCCCGCGCGGTGTGCGAAGCCGTCCTGCCCCGCGCGGAGCGTCACGCTCCGGCGAAGTGTTCCCGTACCAGTGACTGGACCACGTCGAAGTCCCGCGCGGTCAGCGCGTCCAGGAGCGTCATGTGCTGGGACGCGTCCGCGACCAGGTCCGCCCGGCCGCGGGTCACGGGACCGCTCGGCACCGGCCACTGGGAACGCCGGTGCAGGTCCTCCGCGATCTGCACCAGCTGGCCGTTCCCGGCGAGCGACAGCACCGCCCGGTGGAAGGCACGGTCCGACTCCGCGTACGTCGCCGCGCAGCCCGAGGACGCGGCCCGTACCGTCGACTCCGCCAGTGGCCGCAGTTCCGTCCACCGCTCCACGGGCACGGTCCGCGCCAGACGCATCATCACCGGCACCTCTATCAGCGCCCGCACCTCGGCGAGCTCCGCCAGCTCCCGCGCTCCCCGCTCGACCACCCGGAAGCCGCGGTTCGGCACCACCTCGACGGCGCCCTCCAGCGCCAGCCGCTGCATCGCCTCCCGCACCGGCGTCGCCGACACCCCGAACTGCTCGCCGAGCGCCGGTGCCGAGTACACCTCGCCCGGTACCAGCTCCCCCGACACCAGCGCGGTGCGCAACGCGTCGAGGATCTGCCCCCGCACGGAGAAGCGCCGCACGCGCGTCCTCGGCCCCTCCGCGCCCTCGCGCCCGCCCGGCCCGGTGGCCCCGGGCCCGTCGGCCCCGCGGACGCACCACCCCGCCGCCCGGTCCACGTCCCCGGCGCTCGGCTGGGCGGGCACCCGCAGCACGACAGGCACCCCCGCCGGCACGCCGGAGGCGTCGGCAGAGTCCTGCGCACCCTGCGTCACGGGTCCTCCTGCGGGCATGTCGGCACTTGGGGTCATTGCGGCGGGGATGTGACCCGCTCGGGGAGCACCATAGGGCCACACGCCGTCAGTTCCCACCCCCGCGACACCCACCAAGGTGAGCCTTACCTTCCCAACGGCCGAGTGCCTCGCGGATCGGTGGCCTCTGCATGCCCGCGCCCCCTTCGCCCCTCGCGGACGCGTACACCCGCCTGACCAGGGCGTTCCCGGCGCTCGTGGTCACGGAGCAGGACGCCGGGGTGCGGGACGCCGGCCTTCCCCGTGGAGGCGGGTGGCTCCGCGCCGCCGACCTCGCGGCCGATCCCGGCGCCCTCGACGCCTTCCTGGCCCACGACGACGCGCAGGTCCGGCGCGCCCACGGCCGGCCCGCACGCCCCGACGTGGTGGCCGGTTCCGGGCTGCACCGCTACGCCTGACCCGCCTGCCTGCCTGCTGATCACCGTGCCGTGGTTCCTGAGCCGTCGCGTCCCCCGCTACCCCGTGACGCACGTCTCGTACGACCGCACGGCCCCCGGCCTGCCCCTGGGCCGCACGGCGGTGCTGCCGGCGGACTTCGCCTGCCTGCCGGGCGACCCGGCCGCCGCGCTGCCCGGCGCGCGCGTGGCCGCCGGTGAGGAGGCGCCGCGCGCGGAGGTGCGCGGCGCGGTCGCGGAGCATCTCGAGCACGTGCGTCACCTCCCCGCGGATTTGCGACGCCGACCGCGTCACCGGACTCCTGTCGGCGACGCCCGCCTGAACCGCCGCGTGGCACGTCGGAAGCGCGTCACCGGCCCGCTATGATCACGGCCACTCCACGCCTCTCTCACCAGCCGCGGCAATTTTTCATGGAACCACCCGTCCGGGTAGTCTTATTCGAACTCAACTCCCGCCCCTCAAGCGGCAGTTCGAGCAGATCGCTGCCCTGGGCAACCCCTTCCCCTTCCTTGGCGGCCTCTTGCCCCGAAACCCCCTGAGGGCCAGTGGGTTTGGGCCACCATGGCGGGCGTTACACGCCCTATCCCAATGCGAGGGACCCCACAGATGAGATTGACCGACATATCGCTGAACTGGCTGCTTCCGGGCGCCGTGCTGCTCCTGGGCATGCTGGCGGCGGTGGCGGTGCTCGCGCACGGAAAGCGCGCCTCGGGGAAGGACACGAGCGCGGACGACTCGTGGGAGCGCAGCGAGGAGCGCCGCCGCCGCAAGGAGGCCCTCTACGGCACGGCTTCCTACGTCCTTCTGTTCTGCTGTGCGGCGGTGGCCGCGGCGCTCTCCTTCCACGGACTGGTCGGCTTCGGCCGGCAGAACCTGAACCTGACCGGCGGCTGGGAGTACCTGGTCCCGTTCGGCCTGGACGGCGCGGCGATGTTCTGCTCGGTGCTCGCGGTGCGCGAGGCCAGCCACGGTGACGCGGCGCTCGGCTCCCGGATACTGGTGTGGACGTTCGCGGGCGCCGCTGCCTGGTTCAACTGGGTGCACGCCCCCCGGGGCATGGGCCACGACGGCGCCCCGCAGTTCTTCTCCGGCATGTCCCTGTCCGCGGCCGTGCTGTTCGACCGCGCCCTGAAGCAGACCCGCCGGGCCGCGCTGCGCGAGCAGGGCCTGGTGCCGCGTCCGCTGCCGCAGATCCGCGTGGTCCGCTGGCTGCGGGCGCCCCGTGAGACGTACCGCGCCTGGTCGCTGATGCTCCTGGAGGGCGTGCGCAGCCTGGACGAGGCCGTCGAGGAGGTCCGCGACGACCAGCGCCGCAAGGAGAAGGAGCGCATGCGGCGCCGGGAGGCGAACCGCATGGAGCGCGCGCAGCTGCGGGCGATCAGCCGGGGCCACCGCGGCCTCCCGGGCCGCGGCGGGCGCCGGGGCGAGGTGGAGGTGCAGGTGGAGCGCGACTCCGACCGTGTGTCCGCGGAGCCTGCCATATCGGCTTCGCCGGAACAGTTGCCCGTTCGTTCCCGTCCCTCCCTGGAGCCCGTACGCAGCGGCTCTGACCACCTGACCGTCGACCTCACCGCGGAGGACGACACCATGGCCCTGCCGCGACTGGACTCCCTGGAGCAGAAGCTCAAGGACCTGGAGCAGCAGTTCGGCTGAGGCCGCACGGGCTGACGGCCGGCCGCCCGGATCCTGCGCGGTCCCGGGCGGTGACGGCAACACGGGGTGGGGCGCGGCCTGTTCGGGCCGCGCCCCACCCCGTTGGCCGTGCTCGGGCGGACGTCGGGCCGGGGCCCGTCCGGGCCCGTCCGGCGGGGGGTGACATGGAGTCCGGGCAGCGCGTCGGGCGGCGGGTCAGGCCGCGCCCGCGCCGAGTTCGAACCAGACGGACTTGCCCACGCCGTGCGGGCGTATTCCCCAGGAGTCCGCGAGGGACTGCACGAGGAGCAGGCCCCGGCCGTTGGTCCGGTGCGTACCGTCGTCGGCGTGCGGTACGCGCGGGCCGGGTCGGCCGGCCACGAAGTCCCTGACCTCCACGCGCAGTCCGCCGGGCCGGACGGTCGCGGTCAGGACCGCGTCGTCGTCGGTGTGGACGAGCGCGTTGGTGACGAGTTCACTGGTGAGCAGCTCCGCTATCTCCGATCGTCCGGGAAGCCCCCACTGGCGCAACAGCTCGCGCAGCGCCCTGCGGGCCTCGGGTACGGCTCGCAGGTCGGCGCGCCCGAGTCTGCGTCTGAGTTGAGGGGCCGTGGCGCGCTCCGCGTCGCCGTCGGCCGTCTGCTCCATGGTCTGGGCGGAGGACACACCGGCTGCTGCCGGGCATCCCCCTCGTGACTGCCTTTTCATGATCCCCCGCGCGACGATGGCCGGATCCTCCCGCTCGAACATGTACACGGGGATGATTGCCCGATCGGGCACGGGACAGTCATCCGGAATGCTGAACCCCGCAAGGCATCGACTCGACTCCGTGCGTCATTCGGGGGTCGGGGCGCGACGGCGTACGCCCCGTGGTGTAGGCGGAGTCGGGCGCGGGGTGCCGTCACGCCTCCCACACGGCGGCGGCCGTACGGTCGTCGGCGTAGCCCTTGACCCGGACCTGCGTGTCGGTGAGGAACCCGGCGAGGCCGGGCGGGGCCGGGGCGGACCACCGCTCGGCCATGTGGGCGGCCAGCTCGGGTTCGCCGCGCAGCGGTTCGGCGAGGCCCGCCGTGCACATCAGGAGCGTGTCGCCCGGGCGGGCCACGGAGGCGCGGAAGCGGAAGGGCTCGCGCGCGGGCGCGGGGGCGGGTTCGTAGGGGCTGGGCGGGGTGGGGATGCCCAGGTCCATGGTGAGGTGGTCGCCCCGGGGAGTCACGGGGCTTCCGGGCGTCCCGGCGGGCGGAGAGCCGAAGCCGGCGGCGGGTCCGGTGTCGGTGGCGGCGGGTTCGAGGTCCTGCCACCGTCCGTCCCGCAGCCGGAACAGTCCGCCCTCGCCGACGCCGAAGAACACCCGGGTACGGCACTCGGGTGCCGCCGGCAGCAGCAGGCAGCGCAGGCCGGACGCGCAGGCGCCGGCGTCGGTGCCCTGCTCGGCGGCGGCGCGCAGCCTGCCGAGGCTGCGGTCGGTCAGCCGGTGCAGGCCGGACTTCAGGTCGTCGCGCCGGCCCTCCCGCACGTCCTGTGCGAGCCGGGCGTGGTTGTCCCCGACGGCCCGGCCGATCGCGTGGCAGAGCTCCGCGGCGGCGCGGTGCGCGCCCGGCGTGCCGCGCACGCCGGTGGCCGTCGCGACCAGCACCAGCGCCTGTTCGCCGGTGCCGAACCGGGCGGTGAGCAGGAAGTCCCGGCGCGGCTCGCCCCGGAACCGTGCGGAGTCCCCGCGCACGGACACGGCGCGCAGCGTGCAGGTGCCGTACCTCGCGCCGTCCAGCACGGTGTCCGGGACCAGGTCGGCCAGGGCGCCCGGGTCGGCGGGCGGCAGCGCGGCCGGGTCGGCGTCGTAGGCGGGCGGTCCGGCTCCGACGTGGTCCGGGCCGGAGCGGGCGGCCGGCACGGACAGCCGGCCGGACGGGCGCGGCGGTGCCGAGCCCGGCGGCGGCTCGGGCGACGTCGGCTCCGCGACGGGGCGGACGGTACGGGTGGTGGCGGCCGCGCGGCCCACGGACGTCCCGTTACCGGGTCCCCGGCCCCCGGGCGTCCGGTCCCCGGGCGGCCGCGTGGAGGTCCCGGCTCCCGCTCGCGTGCCCGTCGCCCGCTCGGACGCCGCCTCGCCGGAGGCTACCGTGCCGGCCGCCGACGCGAAACGGTCGTCCAGTGAGTCGGGTGCGGGCGCGGGGCCCGTGTCGTCGGTGGAGGAGTCGTACAACTCCTGCCACCAGTCGTCCTCGTGACCGGTGGGATGTCGCCCCTGCTGGCTCATGCCCCCGATTCTCCACCGCGCGGGCCGCGGAAAAACCCGTCGGGAAAAAATCACGCCAGGGCATGCGGAATGAGGTACCGGGCGGCCCCACCCCCCACGGGAGGGCCGCCCGGCACCTCCGGCACAAGGCCTGTGGTGGTGAAGGGACTCACCTTGGCAGAGTGGCGGGCGGTACGGCGATGATGTGCCGAGGCGGGTTTACGCCGTGGCCGGTTTCCGCCATGGGCGGCACCGCGTGTCCGTTTTTCGGGGAGTTCGGGGATTCGGGGAGGGCGACCGCGCATGCTGAGTGTGCTGGGGCTGGACGAGACGCACGAGTCGGCGTACCGGGCGCTGGTGACCCTGGGCGCCGCCGACGTGCCCGACCTGGCGCGCCGGCTCACGCTCGGCGAGCACGACACGGACCGGGTGCTGCGCCGGCTGGAGCGGCACGGGCTCGCCGCGCAGTCGTCGGCGCGGCCGGGGCGCTGGGTCGTGGCCCCGCCGGCGGTGGCGCTGGGCGCTCTGCTGTCCCAGCGCCGGCACGAACTGGAGAGGGCGGAGCTGGCGGCGACGCTGCTCGCCGAGGAGTACCGGGCGGCGGCGGCCGAGCCCGCGGTGCACGACCTGGTCGAGGTGGTGATCGGCGCGGCGGCGGTCGCGCAGCGGTTCGTGCAGATCCGGCTGGGGGCGAGCGAGGAGGTCCGCGCGCTGGTCACCGGCGGTCCGGTGGCCGGTGCCGTCACCGGCGTGGAGAGCGACCCGCAGGAGCGGGCCGGCGGGCGCGGGGTGCGCCACCGGGCGGTCGTCGAGCGGGCCGTGCTGGATCTGCCCGACGGCGTCGCGGAACTGACCGCCGCGCTCGGCCGGGAGGAACAGGTGCGGGTCGTGGAGCGGGTGCCGACCAGACTGGTGATCGCCGACCGGGCCCTCGCCCTGGTGCCGCTCACCTCGCACGCCGCGGAGCCCGCCGCACTGGTGGTGCACGCCAGCGGGCTGCTGGAACTGCTCTCCGGGCTGTTCGAGTCGGTGTGGCGGGACGGGCTGCCGCTGCGGCTCGGCGCGGCCGGCGTCACGGAGGACCGGCCGGACGGTCCCGACGGCACGGACCTGGAGATCCTGTCGCTGCTGCTGGCCGGGCTGACGGACGCGAGCGTGGCCAAACAGCTCGATCTGGGGCTGCGCACGGTGCAGCGCCGGGTGAAGCACCTGATGGAACTCGCGGGCGTGACGACCCGCCTCCAGCTGGGCTGGCACGCGTACGAGCGGGGGTGGGTGTCCCGGGAGCGGGAGGCCTGAGAACGCCGCCGGCGGCACGGGGCCGCCGCTCTGCGGGGCTCGTCCGGGTCCGGCAGTCTGGAGGGATGGGAGTGTGGGGCCTGCTGCTGGTCGGGCTGGTCCTCGGGCTCGGACTGTACGGCGTACTGGTGCCCGGGGTGCCGGGTTCGTGGCTGGTGTGGGCGGCCGTCCTGTGGTGGGCGCTGCAGGACCCTCGGGCGGTCTCCTGGTGGGTGCTGGTCGGCGCGACGGCGTTGCTCTGCCTGTTCCAGGTGATCCGCTGGACGCAGCCGCCGCGCCGGCTGCGCGCGGGCGGTGTCACGCACCGTACGGCGCTGTACGCGGGTGCCGGCGCGGTCCTCGGGTTCCTGCTGGTGCCGGTGGTCGGCGCGATCCCGGGCTTCGTCGGCGGCGTCTACCTGTCCGAGCGACTGCGCCTGGGCCGGCACGCCGAGGCCCGGGTGGCGCTGCGCACGGCGATGCGTTCGGGCGGCTGGAGCGTGCTGGCGGAGCTGTTCGTCTGCCTGCTGATCACGGCGGCCTGGCTGGGCGCGGTGCTGTGGGGCTGACCGGCGTGCGACCCGGCACGTCCCGTGCGACACGTCAGGACGTTGTGACACCTGAGGTCTCGTGCGCCTCAGGCTCCTTGTGACACGTCAGGACGGTGCGACAGCTCAGGCCTCGTGCAACTCGGGCCTCATGTGACACGTCGGGCTGTGCGACATCTCGGGCCTGGTGCGAGCGTCCGACTCGGGTGACGCGTCAGGGCCGTACGGCGGTGAGCGCGCCCTCGTGCGTGAGGAGCCGCACCTTGCGGTCCAGGCCGCCCGCGTAGCCGGTGAGGGAGCCGTCGGTGCCGATCACGCGGTGGCAGGGGCGGACGATCAGCAGCGGGTTGGCGCCGATCGCGCCGCCGACGGCCCGTACGGCCATCCGGGACGCCCCGACCCGGGCGGCGATCGCGCCGTACGTGGTGGTCGCCCCGTACGGCACGGAGTCCAGGGCGGCCCACACCCGCTCACGGAACTCGGTGCCCGCGGTGCGCAGCGGCAGGGTGAATTCCTTCAGCTCGCCGGCGAAGTACGCGGCGAGCTGCCGCTCGGCCTCGCGGAACGGACCCGGGTCGTCGCGCCAGCCGTCCTGGACGGTCCGGCCCGCCTTCTGGCCGGGCACGGACAGCGAGGTCAGCGCACCGTCCGCGTCGGCGGTGAGCAGCAGCTGGCCCAGGGGGCTGTCGAGCCGGGTCCAGTGGACGGCGACGTCGGCGGCGCTCGCTCTGGTCACCGGTCCGCTGACCGGGCCGGTCATCCGGTGGGCCGTGGGGCCAGTCGTCTGCCGGAGCGTCGGGTCCGTCGTGGGACGGGTCATCGGGTCGGTCATCACCACTCCAACTCCCCTGCGGCGCGCAGGTGGTGCAGGGCGTAGCTGCGCCAGGGGCGCCAGCTTTCGGGGGCGTCCACGCCGGGCGGCGCGACGTCGGGGTCGCCGAGGGCACGGCTGCGGACGACGGCCACGGTACGGGCGTCGAGGCCGGGCAGTGCGCGCAGGGCGGCGTGGGCGGCATCGCGGTCGGCGCCCGGGTCGAGCCGCAGGGTGCCGTCGGCGAGGGCGGCGGCGAGTGTGCCGAGCGGGGTGTCCGGCTCGGCCTCGGCGAGGACGGCCGGCTCGGGGAAGAGGTGGGTGAGGCTGCCGCAGGGGGCGTCCAGGGCCTTGCCGTACCGCTGGACGAGGCGTGCGGCCTCGTCCGTACCCGTCAGGGCGCGCACGGCGAGCTCCTCCGGGTCGGCGGCACCCGGTGCGCGCAGCCCCGGGCGGGCCGCGACCAGCGGGGCGAGGCGGGGGTCGGCACCGAGGCGCTCGTCGACGGCGTACGGGTCGGCGTCGAGGTCGAGGAGTCTGCGCAGCCGCTGCACGGCCGTGGTCAGGTCGCGCGGGTCGGCGAGGTGCAGCCGGGCGTCGAGCCAGCCGCCGGGGTGGGTGCCGCGGGTGCTCCGCGCGGTGCCGGGCCGCTCCCCGACGGCGACGGTGCCGGTGCCGTGGGGGAGCCGCAGGGTGCGCCGGTAGGTGCGGGCGCCCGCGGGACCCGTGACCTCCTCGACGCCGGCGACGGCCTCACGGGCCAGCACGTCGAAGACGTGGCCCGCCGCGTAGGGGCCGCGGTGGGCGAGCCGCAGCGGGATGCCCGCGGACGGGGTGGCCGGTCGGGCCGCGCCCGGTGGGCCGGCGGCGCGCAGCTCGCCGGGGGTCCGCGCGTACACGGCTCGGATCGTGTCGTTGAACTGACGCACGCTGGCGAAGCCCGACGCGAACGCGATCCCGGTGATCGAGAGGTCGGTGGTCTGCAGGAGCACACGCGCGGTGTGGGCGCGCCGGGCGCGGGCGAGGGCGACGGGGCCCGCGCCGAGTTCGGCGGTGAGCTGGCGCTGGACCTGCCGGGCGCTGTAGCCGAGCCGGGCGGCGAGTCCGGCGACGCCCTCCCGGTCCACGACTCCGTCGCCGATGAGCCGCATGGCCCGGCCGACGACGTCCGCGCGGACGTTCCAGTCGGCCGAGCCGGGCACGGCGTCGGGCCGGCACCGCCGGCAGGCCCGGAATCCGGAGCCCTGCGCGGCGGCGGCCGTGGTGAAGAACCGTACGTTGTGCCGCTTGGGCGTGATCGCCGGGCAGCTGGGGCGGCAGTAGACGCCGGTGGTCCGGACGGCGAAGAAGAACGCCCCGTCGAACCGGGCGTCCCGGCTCCGTACGGCCTCGAACCGGGCGTCCTCGTCCATCACGCCCCCGGCCGTCACCGTCACGCCTTCTTTCACCTTCGCGCCTGCGTCCTTCACGCCTCCAGTCTCCGTCGGCCGGGGACGTGCGGCTGGCGGAAATCGGACACGGCGTTGACGAGGACAGGCGGAGGACGGACCGGGGGCAGGCCAGGGACGGACCGGGGACGGACCGGGGGCCGGTTCCCCGGGCCGGTCCGTCTCCGGCCGGGGACGATCCTTACCTCGCGCGCCCCCTCTTCAGCTCACCGGCCGCGCGCCCCATCGCGCCCTTGCGCTTCCAGTCCTTGCGGATCTCCGCCCTGAGACGGGCGTCCGTCTTGGCGACGATGTACTGGTTCTCGCGCAGCAGCTTGCGATAGCTCTCCAGACGGCGTTCCGGGAGGTCGCCGGAGTCGATGGCGGCGCGGACGGCGCAGCCCGGTTCGCTCTCGTGGGCGCAGTCGTGGAAGCGGCAGTCCCCGGCCAGTTCCTCGATCTCGGCGAAGACCTGCCCGACGCCGGTGCCGGCGTCCCACAGGCCGACGCCGCGCAGCCCCGGCGTGTCGATGAGGACGCCGCCGCCGGGCAGGACGAGGAGGTTGCGGACGGTCGTGGTGTGCCGGCCCTTGCCGTCCATGTCACGGGTGGCCTGTACGTCCATGACGTCCTCGCCGAGCAGCGCGTTGGTGAGGGTGGACTTGCCGGCGCCGGACTGACCGAGCAGTACGGCCGTACCGCCCGAGACGACGGCGGCGAGCACGTCGAGCCCGTCCCCGTCGCGCGCGCTGACGGGCAGCACGGGCACGCCGGGCGCGCTGGTCTCGACGTCCTGGACGAGATGCGCCCGGGTCGCCGCATCGGGCACCAGGTCCGCCTTGCTGAGGACGACCACCGGCTGCGCCCCGGACTCCCAGGCGAGCGCGAGGAACCGTTCGATGCGGCCCAGGTCGAGTTCGACGGCGAGGGAGACCGCGACGATGGCGTGGTCGACGTTCGCGGCGAGGATCTGCCCCTCGGACCGCTTGGAGGAGGTGGACCGTACGAAGGCGGTACGGCGCGGGAGGCAGGCGCGTACGTAGCGCGGGGTGCCGCCGGGTTCGACGGCGACCCAGTCGCCGGTGCAGACGACCCGCAGCGGGTCGTGCGGGGTGACGAACGCGGTGTCGGCCCGCAGGATGCCGCCCGCGGTGGCGACGTCGCACTGCCCGCGGTCGACCCGGACGACCCGGCCGGGCAGCAGCCCGTCGGTCTCGTACGGGGCGAACGCCTCGGCCCAGGCGGCGTCCCAGCCGTAGTGGGCGAGCGGGGACGGGGAGATGCCGGATGCGGATGAGCTGGAGCTCAAGGGGGGTGGCCCTTCGAGGAGGGGTGGCCCCGGCACACGCGCGTCGGCGCGGACGATGTGAAGGTCAGCCGGTGGCCACGGAGGTGGACTTGACGACGAACTGGATGCGGGCAGCGCCCTTCGCAAAGACAGCCATCGGTCACACCTCCTCTTACTGCGCTCGATACCGCACGGGGCCGGCAGCGGCGGCCGTGGGCCGGCCGCTGCTCGATTCGCCCTCACTTTAGACGCGGGCCCACACGCGTGCCAACGCGTTTTCCGCGGCGGGTTTTCCCGCGCCACACCGTTCCGCCGCACGCTCGCGGGCGGCGGGCCGCGGAACGCCGTCGGGGCGGCCCCGGCCCTCCCGGGCCGGGGCCGCCCCGTGACAGGCGGCTCTCTCGGTCACTTGATGCCGAGGAGCTGTTCCAGCGGGTCGATGGCGAAGTAGACGAAGAACAGCAGCGCGGTGCCCCACAGCAGCCAGTGCACCTCGCGGGCCTTGCCCAGGCACGCCTTGATGACGACGTACGCGAGGAAGCCGGCGCCGATGCCGTTGGTGATGGAGTACGTGAACGGCATGACGACGATCGTCAGGAAGGCCGGGACGGCGAGCTCGTAGCGGTCCCAGTCGATGTGCTTGACCTGAGTCATCATCAGGAAGCCGACCGCGATGAGGGCGGGCGAGGCGGCCTGCAGCGGCACGATGGTCAGCACGGGCGTGAAGAACAGCGCCGCGGCGAACAGACCGCCGGTGATGAGGTTGGCGAAACCGGTGCGCGCGCCTTCACCGACACCCGCGGCGGACTCGATGTACGTCGTGGCGGACGACGCGGAGGCGGCGCCGCCGGCGACGGCCGCCGTACTGTCGATGAGCAGGACGCGACCGAGGCCGGGGACCTGGCCGCGCTCGTCGAGGAGGCCGGCCTCGGCGGTGACACCGACGATGGTGCCCATCGTGTCGAAGAAGTCGGACAGGATGAGCGTGAAGACGAGCAGGACGCCGGTCAGGACGCTGACCTCACCGAACGCGCCGAGCAGATCGAATTCACCGAGGAGCCCGAAGTCGGGGCTGGCGACGGGCTTGTCGGGCAGCGCGGGCGTGGTCAGACCCCACGACTTGATGTCGGCAAGCTCATTGATGACCAGGGAGAGGACGGTCATCAGCACGATGCTGATGAGAATGGCGCCCTTGACCTTGCGGGCCAGGAGGACGAGCGTCACCAATACGCCGAGGCAGAACACCAGCATGGGCCAGCCGGTCAGCGCACCGGTGCCGAGCTGCACCGGAACAGTGGTGTTCGCGGCATCCGGGATTCGCGTGACGAATCCGGCATCCACAAAACCGATGAACGCGATGAAAAGGCCGATGCCGACACTGATGGCCTGCTTGAGCGGCTGCGGAATGGCGTGCATGACCGCCTCACGCAAACCGGTCAGCACCAGGACGCAGATCAGCAGGCCTTCCAGCACGATGAGGCCCATCGCGTCGTCCCACGCCATCAGCGGGGCGATCTGGAATCCGACGACGGCGTTCAGGCCGAGACCGGCGGCGAGGGCGAGGGGCAGATTGCCCCCCACTCCCATGATCAGGGTCATCACCGCGGCCACCAGGGCGGTGGCGGTGGCCAGCTGAGCAGAGTCCAGGTGGTTGCCGTACTTGTCCTCGGCACTGCTCAGGATGATCGGGTTGAGTACGAGGATGTACGCCATCGTGAAGAACGTGGCGAATCCACCGCGTATCTCACGGCCGTACGTCGAACCACGTTCAGTGATGCGGAAGAAGTGGTCGAGCGCACCGCCGCTGTTTCCCGTGGGCGGGGCCGCGACGGGGCCTGTCGTGCTGGTCTTCATGACTGCTGTCTCCTGGACCTGCAAGTGTGCGGAAAGCCTGACGGTGCCGCCGAGAGAGTGTGGCAGTCGGTTGTGCGAACACACGTGGGGACACCTTGGTGGCGGATCATACGCACGCAAGGCGTGAACTCAATTCCCCCGGGGCATCCGTTCTTCGAGTTCCCGGTGTCACTTCTGC
This sequence comes from Streptomyces sp. NPDC005925, assembly GCF_040638805.1. Lineage (NCBI taxonomy): Bacteria > Bacillati > Actinomycetota > Actinomycetes > Kitasatosporales > Streptomycetaceae > Streptomyces > Streptomyces sp. NPDC005925. The sequence continues at coordinate 279,693 of NZ_JBEXVL010000001.1, forward strand.
CGGTTCCTGCACGATTGTCGGCAGCCTATGCTGTCAAAACAGGATCCGATCGGTGAGAGGGATGGAGTTCGCGGCGAATCAACTCCATACTCTCGCAACGTGCATTCACCACTCCCCTTCAACGCGCGCGCCGCCCGCATCCTGCGCGAGAAACTCGGGATGGCACCCGGCCACGTCGCCTACGGCATGCGCGCCTCGTACGGTCTCGCCCACATCACGCCCGATCACATCACCGCATGGGAACGCGGTGCCGCGGTACCCACGGCGAGCGAGCTGACCGCGCTGGCCGGTGCCCTGTGGTGTGCCCCGCGCGAACTCATGGGCGCTCCGCGCACGTTGCGTGAGCACCGTCTCGCCCGCGGATTCGCCGTCGAGGACGTCGCCCGCGCCACCGGGCTCTCTCTCGACGCCTACCGGCAGATGGAGGAGGACGGCCGGTGGAGCGGGACCAAGAACCAGGCCGCCGCGCTCGGCGACCTCCTCCAGCTGCCCCCGCGCGACTTCGTCGCGATCACCGGCCTGGAGGGCGATCTCACCCATCTGCTCACCGAGGCCGTCTCCACGCGATGGCAGGCCCACATCCGTGCCATTGCCAAACTCGTCGCCCTGGACAAGCGTGATCTGCAGGAACCCCTGCGCGCCATGCACCAGGAGTACCAGACCCTGTTGGCCGCCACGCTGAGCTGGGCCGGCAACGCCACCGCCTCGAGCGAGGCGGGCAAGCAGTTCCTCGACGACATCGTGGACAACTTCTGGTCGCGGATCCCGGAGTAGCGCGGCAGGGGCAGCGCAGCAGCGAGGTGCCGGCGTACGGCATCGGGGCCGTGACCACCGTCCCCGGCGGTGGCTCCGGTGCCAGAGGCGGCGTCCCGAACGTATGCTCGGACACGTCCGCACCCGTACCGCTCAGGAGTGTCCATGGCTCTCGACGTCGCCGCGATCCGCGCCCGGGTCCCCGCCCTGCGATCGGGCTCGGCCCGCTTCGACGCGCCCGGCGGCACCCAGACCCCGCAGCCGGTCGTCGACGCGATCGCCGAGGTCCTCACCCGCCCGCTGGCCAACCGCGGCCGGCTGACCGAGGGCGAGCGGAACGCGGACGGCATCGTGCTGGACGCCCGCCGCGCCCTGGCCGACCTGCTCGCGGCCGACCCGCGGGCCGTCGTGTTCGGCCGCAGCGCCACCCAGCTCGGCTACGACCTGGCGCGCACCCTCGCCAAGGACTGGGGTCCGGGCGACGAGGTGGTCGTCACCCGGCTCGACCACGACTCCAACATCCGGCCGTGGGTCCAGGCCGCAGCGGCGGCCGGCGCCACCGTCCGGTGGGCGGACTTCGACCCGGTGAGCGGTGAGCTGCGCCCCGAGCATCTCGCGGCCGTGCTGTCGGACCGCACCCGGCTGGTCGCGGTGACCGCGGCGTCCAACCTCATCGGCACCCTCCCCGACGTGCCGGCGCTCGCCGCGCTGGCGCACGAGGCGGGCGCGCTGTTCCATGTGGACGCCGTGCACTACGCCTCGCACATCTGCGTCGACCTGGCCGGGCTCGGCGCGGACACGCTGGTCTGCTCGCCGTACAAGTTCCTCGGCCCGCACCTGGGCGTGCTGACCGGCCGCCTCGAACTGCTGGAGTCCCTGCGGCCGGACAAGCTGCTGCCGTCCGCCGACACCGTCCCGGAGCGCTTCGAACTGGGCACCCTGCCCTATGAGTTGCTGGCCGGGGCACGTGCCGCCGTGGACTTCCTCGCCGGGCTCGCGCCGGACACCGACGGGGCCGGGGGTGACCGGCGGGCGCGGCTGCGGGCGTCCTTCGCGGCGCTGGAGGAGCACGAGAACGCCCTGCGGGTGCGCATCGAGCGGGGCTTGGCCGACCTGGGCGGCATCACGGTGTACTCGCGGGCCGCGCGGCGCACGCCCACCCTGCTGTTCACGGTGGCGGGCCGGCGCCCCGCCGAGGTCGCGCGGCACCTGGCCGAGCAGCGGGTGGACGCCCCGGCGGGATCGTTCTACGCGGTGGAGGCGTCCCGCCGGCTCGGGCTGGGCGACGAGGGCGGGGTGCGGGTCGGACTCGCGCCGTACAGCTGCGCCGAGGACATCGACCGGCTGCTGACGGCGCTCGGCTCCCTGCCCCGCTGAACGGGTGGGGACCTGACGATCTCGCAGCCGTACCCGTTCAGCGCGATGTCGGACGGCGGGGCGTTCCGGCCGCTCCAGGAGGCGAGGAAGCCGAAGGTGAGGCTGCCTCCCGCCCGGACGTCACCGTTGTAGCCGGCGGCGTGCGCCGTGACACGGTCGCTTTTCCGCGTGTACGTCGCGTCCCACATCCGGGTGACGCGCTGGCCGTCGGGAAACGTCCAGGCGACGCGCCAGCCGTCCAGGGCGGCCCCGCTGGTGACGGTGACCTTGGCCTGGAAGCCGTCGGGCCACTGTTTGACGAGGTCGTAGCGGGCCTGGCAGGAGGGCGGCCGGGTGGTGTCGGGGGCGGGGGCGCTGCGGCCGCGGGCCGTGGCGGACGGGATCGTCCGGGGTGCCCGGCCCGGGTGGTCCTTCCGGCCGGGGCGTGGCGTGGTCTTGCGGGAGGGCCGCTGGGTCGGCGATCCGGTGGCGCCGGGGGCGGACGGCCCGGCGTCGGGCTCGGTGGGCTTCGGGCCGGCGACGGGCGCGCGGGCGGCGGTGTCGTGGGTCCCGCTGGTGCCGGCGGTGCCGGTGGGCCGGCCGTGCGGCAGCAGGGAGACGGCGAGCGTCAGCAGCGACAGCAGGCCCACGGCGAGGAGCAGCCCGCCCCGCGCGACGGGCTCCTTGTGCGTGCCGTCACCTGGTCCGGCGGGTCCGGGTGGCACCGGGCCGGGCCGCCCGGTGCCGAGCCGGGCGGCGGCGGCCCGTTTGCGGCGTTCCAGGTAGGCGGGGCCGCCCCAGCCGAGGACGCCCGAGGCGAGCGCGCCGGGCAGCGCGGCGCCCTGCCGCAGGCACGCGGCGGCCTCGGCGCACCGGGCGCAGCCGGCGAGGTGACGTATCAGGTCGTCGGGGGTGTCCTGGCCGGGTGTGCGGGTGACGGTGTCCAGCAGCCGGGCGTAGCTGCGGCAGCGGGAGTCGATCGGGGTGTCGAGGTGGCCCCGGCGGCAGCGGTCCCGGAACAGGCCGCGGACCTGGGCGAGTTCACCGGCCGCTGCGGACGGGGCGATGCCGATGCGGCGGGCGGCGGTTGGCAGCGCCAGCGCCTCCACGTCGACGAGCCACAGTAACTCCGCCTCCGGCTCCTGCAGGTCTCGCAGGGCCCGGAGCGCGAGGGGGCGGCGCGGCGGGGGTGCCGTCCAGCGGCCCGCCTCCTCGGAGTTCAGCCACTGCCGCAGTCCGGGGGCGAGCCGGTCGCCGCGCCCGTCCGCCTCCCAGGACGCGGCTGTGGCACGTACGGCGGTCAGCAGCAGGGGGATGCGGGGCAGCCTGCGGGAGCGGCGGGCCCGGGTGGCGGGCAGGGCGGCGCGGGCCTCGCGCATGCCGCGGGCGAACGCCTCGGCGGCCAGATCGGGGGCGGCGTCGGTGCCCGTCGTGCACAGGTCGGCGTAGGCGAGCACGGCGTCCCAGCACTCGGAGAACACGGCGGCCTCGGTCGCGTCCCGCGGGACGGACAGGTCGGGCATGGGTCTCCTGCGTTCACAAGCGAGGCCAACTCATCTCACGTGGGGTGGAGTTGTGCGAAACCTCGCGGCAGGGTACGAAGCCTTGCACGCCGTCCGCCGCCCTGACAAGCGGCGCGGGGCAGCGCGGCGGCCGGATCGTCCACGGCCGCCGCGCGCCCCCGCGGTCACGCCTCGACGGGTGTCTCCGCGGACAGGCTGTCCATGAAGGAGCTCACGGAGAACACCGCGCGGCCGGGGCCGGGCGGGCCGTATCCGGGCGGGGAGGACAGGCCGAAGTCGTCCATGGTGGCGCGGTAGGCCTCCAGCAGCCGGATGTGGTACTCCAGCGGCGCGCCCTGCGGGTTGGCCCTGCCGAGCGGCGTGGTCGGCTCCGGGCACCAGGTGGTGAAGCGGGGCGTGATGCCGTGCGACATGAAGAAGCGCAGGCCCTCGGTGGTGGAGGCGATGGCCTCGTCGACGCTGGTGAAGCCGGACGGCTCGGCCATCTCGACGCCGGCCACGAAGTTCGGGATGACGTTGCGCGCGCCGAACACGTCCGCCGAGTCGAGGATGCGGCGGTGCCACTCGTCACGGCCGACGTAGCGCTCCTTGCCGGGGCAGTACAGCTCGAACAGGCGGCGGTCCCACACCTCGAAGTTGGGGTGGTAGATCTGCACGCCGTAGTCCTTGAAGCGCTGCACGTCCGGCTTCGGCAGGGCCTGCGCGACGACCTTGCCGATCCAGCGGCCGGGGAAGCGCTCCTCGATGGCCCTGGCGTAGTGGCCGTAGAAGTCGGCCTCGTCGCGGCGGGCGACCTTCGAGGTGATGGCTCCCCCGGTGAGCGTGTACGCGGTGGACGCCTTCGCCGTGTCGTACCGGTCGATGATCTCCAGGGCCTCCAGCACCTCGTCGACGTCCTTGACGGCCGTGTAGGGGCGGCCGGCCGCCTTGTGCTGGCGCCAGTTGTGGTTGATGTCGCAGTACTGGCACTCCTCCTTGGCGCCGAAGTACTGGCAGACCCGGTAGACGGTCAGGTAGATCAGGTAGCCCCACTGGATGGTGGGGGCGACCTCCATGACGGACTTCCCGTTGGACAGGGTGTGCCGGTAGTACTCCGGCATCGGCGGCACGCCCACGTCGGCGATGCGCCGGCCGTCCAGGTAGAGGCCGAGCATGCCGTCGTCGTCCGGGGCGACGCGGTACGGCGACGACGGGTTCACGCGCACCGAGACCACGGTGCGGCGCAGGTCGTAGGGGCCCCCGGTGAGGATGATCTCCTCGGGCGGGCGCCTGAGGGCCGCCTCGCCCAGCTCGGGCAGCGTGCCGTGGTCGAAGGAGAAGATGAAGTACGACTTCGGCTTGACCTCCCCGCCCTCGTTGTCACTGAGCGCCGAGGGATCGAAGGCGACTCCTCCCCGGAGCAGGTCCTCCTTGAAGACGGCTTCGCGCGGGACGTGCGGGAAGCGCTCCATCAGATCCTCGACCAGCGCGGTACGGCTGCCCATCGACGTGTCTCCTCCCGGTTCGGACGTACGACTCCTCACGGTATGCCCAGCGCCGCGCGCGGGCCGCGCCGGGTCCCCGGCGACTCGCGGCGAGGGGCGCGCCGGGCGGGAAAGCGCTCTCCGCGGGAGGACCGGCCTGGGGCGGGGAGGTCCGCGGCGGGGAGGTAGGTTCCGGCGGGGACCCTCCCGGTCCTTCACGCCCCGGGGAAGGACGACGATGACCGAGACCGCGACCGTGACCAACTGGGCCGGCAACATCACCTACGCCGCCGGGGAACTGCACCGGCCGCGCTCGCTGGACGCGCTGCGCGCGCTCGTCGCGGGCAGCGCCCGGGTGCGGGTGCTCGGCAGCGGGCACTCCTTCAACGAGATCGCCGAGCCCGGCGCGGACGGCGTCCTGCTGTCGCTGGCGGACCTGCCGGCCGGGGCCGACGTCGACACGGCGGCCCGTACCGTGCGGGTCGGCGGCGGGGTCCGGTACGCGGAGCTGGCCCGGCTGGTGCAGGCCCGGGGGCTCGCGCTGCCCAACATGGCGTCGCTGCCGCACATCTCGGTGGCCGGTTCGGTCGCGACCGGCACGCACGGCTCGGGTGTCGGCAACGGCCCGCTCGCCGCGGCCGTGCGCGAGGTGGAGCTGGTGACGGCGGACGGCGCCACCATCACGATCAGCCGGGGGGAGGAACGCTTCGGCGGCGCGGTCACCTCGCTCGGCGCGCTCGGCGTGGTCACCGCGCTCACCCTCGACCTGGAGCCGACGTTCGACGTCGAGCAGTACGTGTTCACGGAACTGCCGCTGGACGGGCTGGACGCCGGCACGTTCGAGACGGTGATGTCGGCGGCGTACAGCGTGAGCCTGTTCACCGACTGGCGCGCGCCGGGCTTCCGGCAGGTGTGGCTGAAGCGCCGCGCCGACCGGCCGCTGCCCGGCTTCCCGTGGGCGCCGCCCGCCACCGAGAAGATGCATCCCGTACCGGGCATGCCGGCCGTGAACTGCACCGAGCAGTTCGGGGTGGCGGGGCCCTGGCACGAGCGGCTGCCGCACTTCCGGGCCGAGTTCACGCCGAGCAGCGGCGCGGAACTCCAGTCGGAGTACCTGCTGCCGCGGCGGTACGCCGTGGACGCGCTGCACGCGGTCGACGCGATCCGGGAGACGGTCGCCCCCGTGCTGCAGACCTGCGAGGTGCGCACCGTCGCCGCCGACGAGCAGTGGCTGAGCCCGTCGTACGGGAGGGACACCGTGGCGGTGCACTTCACGTGGGTCGAGGACTCGGCGGCGGTGGTGCCGGTGGTACGGCGGCTGGAGGAGGCACTGGACGGATTCGGGGCCCGGCCGCACTGGGGCAAGGTGTTCACCACTCCGGCCGCGGTGCTGCGCGGGCGGTACCCGCGGCTCGGCGACTTCCGGGAACTGGTCCGGTCGCTGGACCCGGAGGGCACGTTCACGAACGGGTTCGTGCGGACGGTTCTCGGGGAGGCGTAACGCGGGACCGTCCTCGCGGGGAGGCGTGATGCGGGACCGTCCTCGCGGGCGGTTCCGGGGCGGGCCCGGCCGCAGCAGAGAGGAGGCTGCGGGAGGCGGCACCGCACGCGCCTGCCGGCCCGGCTGCGGGAGGCGGCACCGCTGGCGCCCGCCGGCTCCCCCTCACCGCGCTGTGGGAAACTGCGCTCCCGGACCTCGGCCCCCGCGACCGTCCCCCAGTCTCTCCTTCCGGAGGCATCCCGCCCATGCCCCGCGCCGGCCTCAGTGCCGACCGCCTCGTCGAAGCCGCCGTCGCACTGGCCGACGAGACGGGCTTCGAGAACGTCACCCTGTCGGCGCTGGCGCGGCACTTCGGGGTGAGGGACGCCAGCCTGTACTCGCACGTCAAGGGGCTGCGGGACCTGCGGACGCGGATGGCGCTGCTGGCCGGGGCCGACCTGATCGAGCGGATCGCGGCGGCCGTCGAGGGCCGCTCGGGCCGGGACGCGCTGGGGGCCTACGCCGACGCGTACCGGGCGTACGCGCTGGAGCATCCGGGGAGGTACGCGGCCACGCAGATCCGCGTCGACCAGGCCGTCGTCGCGTCCAGCCCGGCGATGGCCAGGACCGCCGAGGTCACCTACGGCCTGCTGCGGACGTACGGTCTCGACGAGCCCGACCTCACGGACGCCGTACGGCTGCTGCGCAGTGCCTTCCACGGTTTCTGCACGTTGGAGGCCGACGGCGGTTTCGGCGCCCCCCGTGACCTGTGCGCGTCGTGGGAGCGTGTCGTGGACGCCCTGCACGTCGCGCTGGAGAACTGGCCCGCCCGGCCCCGCCCGTGACCGTCCGCCCTCCCGGCCGAGGTGTCCCGGACGCCGCGCCTACACGGCGCGCACGGACCAGGTGCCGTCCTCGGTCCGCGTGAACCGGAAGCGGCGGTCGGCGCCCGAGGCCCAGTGGACGGTGATCTCGTCGCCGTCCGGTACCGCCGCCACCTCCACCGACACCAGGTCCGCGAGCGGCGCCGGTGCGGGTTCGCCGGTCAGGCGTGCCAGCGCGACGAACAGCGTGCCGCCGTCCGTCGGACCGGTCACGCCGACGGCCTGTTCGGAACCGGAGAGGCCGTGCACGGGCAGGAGTTCGGCCCGTGTCCCCTCTCCCGGCGTCCAGCCCGTCACCCGTACCGGCGTCCCCGGCGCGGCGCCCGCCACCAGGAAGGCGCGCACCTCGGCCGGCCCCGAGGCCGCCACCAGACTCACCACGTGGGCGCCCGCTGCGGCGGTGTGCCGGGATGCCGCCCAGCCGTCTCCGTCTCCGTCTCCGGCCCCGGCCCCGGCCCCGGCCCCGGCCCCGGCCCCGAGCGGCACGATGCCCGTGCGGCCCGGGTCACCGCCGACGATCACACTGTTGTCGTGGGCGGGTGACGGGCGCGTGGCCGTCGAGTAGGCGAGGCGCGTGTAGTGCGGGTCGTAGCGGACGTCCTCGCTGCCGTGGTTGTGGAGCCGGACCAGGCCGTCGGAACGCGTCGACTGAAGCAGCCAGTTGGGGGCCGTGGCGGGGGTGACGGCGTCGGCGCGCCCGGCCGGGCCCGGCTGTTCGGCGGCCGTCCACACCTCGTGGTCGGCGGGCAGCAGCAGACCGAGGAAGCCCTTGCTCGCCCAGTACGGGGAGGCGGGGCCCGAGTAGCCCTGCAGGACGGTCTCGTCGGGGCCGTGCCAGCCCAGGGTGAGCAGTCCCCGGTCGTCCACCGCGCCCCGCTCCAGGAAGTACCGCAGCGCCCCCGAGGCCAGCCGGCGCGTCTCGCCCGGCGGCAGCGGGGTCCGGCCGGTCAGCGCGCCGAGCCACAGCGGGGCGGCGGTCGCGAACCGGTAGGTGAGGGAGCGGCCCTGGTGCACGGGGGCGCCGTCGCCGCCGAACAGCCGGGCGTAGTCGGCGAGGTGTGCCTCCAGGCGGGCCCCGTACCGGTCGAGGAGGCCGGCGTCGTCGGCGAGCCAGGCGTGCAGCACCGGATAGAGGTGCAGGGCCCAGCCGTTGTAGTGGTCGAAGGCCCGGTGCGGGCCGTCCGTGTACCAGCCGCCGCCGACGTACCACTCCTCTACGCGTCCCAGACCCCGCTCCACCGCCGCCCGGCACGCCTCGGGCTCGTGACCGGCCTCCTGGAGGAACCCGGCGACCGTGACGGGGAACAGTTCCCAGTTGCACGGCCAGGGTTCGGCGGTCAGCGCGGCCCCGAGCCAGCCGGCCGCCCGCTGCCGTACGGCGTCGTCGAGGCGGTCCCACAGCAGAGGGCGGGTGAGCCGCAGCGCGAGCGCGATCGACGCCGCCTCCACCAGGGGCTGGCCGCGGTCCTCGATACGGGGCCACACGCCGCCCACCCCGGCCGCGAGCCCCTCGGCATACCGGCCGAGGGGCTCCTCGTCGCGCCGGAACGCCGCGAGCAGCAGGGTGCGGGCGTAGCCCTCCAGCCCGTCGGAGAGCCGCCCCGACCAGCCGGCGCGGTCGCCCGGCAGGTGGTAGAGCGCGCGGTCGGCGGTGGCGTACGGCTCGACGGCGGCGAGCAGCGCGTCCGCCGCGGCCTCCCAATGGGCGCGGGTGTAGCCCGTGTACGGGCTGCGGGTGCGGTCGTCGGGAGGCAGTCGCATGGGGTCGTCCTTCTCGCGGGTCTCGTCTCGTACGGGCCTGGGGAGGGCGGGGACACCGGGCTCGGGTTCCGGTCCCGCTGTGCTTCCGGCTCCGGCGGTCCTTCCGGTTCGGGGCTGTTCTCCCGGTTCCGGCGGGGCTGCGGTCTGGTTCCGGCTGGCTGCCGTTCCGACTACGGCTGCGGGTCTGGTTCCCGTCGGGGCGTCGTCAGAACCTCCGCGCGGATCGGACCGGACGTCACTCCCGCCGGGGCCGGCCACCGCCCTGCCCGGTGACCGTGCGTCGGTTACCGTCGCCGCATGACCGGCACGCCCACCCTGCTCGAAGCCCTCACCGCCGGAACCGTCGTCCTCGACGGCGGGATGTCCAACCAGCTGGAGTCCGCGGGGCACGACCTCGGCGACGAACTGTGGTCGGCGCGGCTGCTCGCGGAACAGCCCGAGGCCGTCACCGAGGCGCACCTCGCCTACTTCGAGGCGGGCGCGGACGTGGCGATCACCGCCAGCTACCAGGCCACGTACGAGGGCTTCGCGCGCCGCGGCATCGACCGCGCCGGCGCCGGTGAGCTCCTCGCCCTCAGCGTGGCGTCGGCCCGTGAGGCGGCCCGTCGCGCCCGGGCCCGCGGGATGACGCGCCCCCTGTGGGTGGCGGCCTCGGTCGGCCCGTACGGGGCGATGCCGGCGGACGGCTCCGAGTACCGGGGCCGGTACGGCCTGACCGTCGGCGAGCTGGAACGCTTCCACCGCCCCCGCGTCGAGACACTGGCCGCCACCGGGCCCGACGTCCTCGCCCTGGAGACGGTTCCCGACGCGGTCGAGGCCGAGGCGCTGCTGCGGGCGGTGCGCGGGCTGGGTGTTCCGGTCTGGCTGTCGTACAGCGTCGCCGGGGACCGCACCCGCGCCGGACAGCCGCTGGAGGAGGCCTACGGTCCGGCCGCCGACGCGGACGAGGTGATCGCGGTCGGCGTCAACTGCTGTGCGCCCGAGGACGTCCGGCCCGCGATCGGGACCGCGGCCCGCGTCACCGGCAAGCCGGTCGTGGCCTACCCCAACAGCGGCGAGACCTGGAACGCCGGCACCCGCGCCTGGACCGGCCGCCCCACCCTCACACCCGACCGGGTCCGCGCCTGGCACGCCGCCGGCGCCCGACTGATCGGCGGCTGCTGCCGGGTGGGACCGGAGACGGTCGCGGAGATCCGGCGGGCGCTGTCGGAGGTACGGGACGGGTAAGGGGCTCAGGCCCGGGAGGGTGCGGGGGCGGGCCGGTCCGTCTCCCACGACCATGTGCCCGACCCCCACAGCGCCCGCCCGCGCCCGCGCCCGCCCGCCGGCCTCCGCCCCCTTGCCCCGCCCGCCTCCCTGGACCGTCGCGCCTTCGGTGTCTTCGCCCCTCTCCGTGGTCCGGTGTGCTCGCCCGCTTCCGTGAACCGACGGCCTCGCCCGTCTCCGTGGTCCGGCGGCCTCGCCCGCCGTCGTGAACCGGTGCCGTCTCCGGTGCCGTCTCCGGTGTCTTCGCCCGTCTCCGCGGTTCCGGTCCGGGGTCAGGGCCTCCGCAGGGCTCCGGCGCGCCGCAGTCGCCCTATCACCGCGCGGAGTTCCGCGCGCCGGACGGCCGTGTCAGCGGGCAGGAATTCGGACAGGGGGCGTGGCCGGAACTCGGGCCTGGGTCGTGGCCGGCCGGGGGCCGCCCGGCGGAGGGTGCTGTCGGCGGTCCACACGGCGTATTCACGGTCCCGGGGACCGTACGCCGTGTGCGGCGCGCCGTCGCCGAAGATCCTCACCGGGTGGCCCGGGTCCCAGCGCTCCCAGCCCGGGTCGCCGTCCGTGGCGAAGCGCACCCAGGCCGTGTGCATGGCCTCGGCCAGGTCCCGCGGGGTGTCCTCGCCGGCGAGAAGGGCGGAGGCGGGTGTCGTGCCCGTGTCGAAGACGAAGCCCAGCTCCAGGGCGTGGCAGGCGCCGAGGCCGGGCCGGCGGGAGGGCCAGGCGAACTCGTAGACGTACGACGCCTCCCGGCGCGCGTCGGCCAGCCGGTGCAGCGGGATGCGCAGCAGGTGGTCGGTGACCAGCTGGCCGACGAGTTCGGCGGCGCCGGCGTCCGGGTGCAGGGCGCGGTAGGCCCGCGGCACCTCGGGGCCGCAGCGGCAGCGGGCACGTGCGCCGGCCAGGGCGAACGAGCCGAGCCGGTCGACGCGTTCCAGCAGCCCGCCGGGCACCAGCCAGAGCCGGTACTCGTCCCGGGTCCAGCCCGCCAGCAGGTCCACGCCACGGGCCGCGCCGCCCTCGGTGAGCGCCTGCAGCGGATCACGCGGCACGACGTCGCCGTCGACGACGATCCCGAAGGCGGGCCCGCCGAGTACGGGACTGCTGAGCCTGCCCACCTCGGCCTGGGTGCGCAGCAGCAGGTCGCGGTCGACGGCGGCGAACGCCTCCGCGGTCGCGGGCACCTTCAGCCGGGCCGCCATTCGGCGCACCACGCGCCGCACCTTGTCACGGTCGGTGGCCTCGGGCGCGCCGCTCTGCAGGACGGCCCGCCGCACCAGGCCCTGGGTCTGCGGTGCGGCGAGCAGGGCGCCGACGCTGACGGCGCCCGCGGACTGGCCGCCCAGCGTGATCCGGTCCGGGTCGCCGCCGAAGGCGTCGATCGCCTCGTGCACCCAGGTCAGGGCGGCGATCTGGTCACGCAGGCCGGCGTTGGCGGGGGCGTCCGGGAAGAGGCCGTACCCCTCCACGCCGAGGCGGTAGTTGAGGGAGACGCAGACGACGCCGTCGCGGGCGAAGGCGTGGCCGTCGTACACGGGGACGGCGGACGAGCCCCGGGTCAGGGCGCCGCCGTGCAGCCAGACCAGCACGGGGAGCCGGGCGGCCGGGTCGGGGCCGGGGGTCCAGACGTTGAGGTTGAGGCAGTTGTCGCCGGGCAGCGCGGGGTCGTGGAGGTACTGCGCGAAGGCCTCCGAGTACGGCGGTTTGGGCGCCGTCGGCCCGAAGGAACCCGCGTCGCGGACACCGTCCCAGGGTTCGGGCGGCACGGGCGGCCGGAACCGGCGCGGGCCGAAGGGCGGCGCGGCGTAGGGGACGCCTCGGAATACGGCGATCCCCCGGTCGTACCGGCCGCGCACCGCCCCGTACGGGGTTGTCACCACGGGCTCCGCCCGGTCTGCCGTCATCCGCTCACCAGCCTCCTCCGCCCGCGCGCTCACCGCGTGTCCCTGTGTATCCGGGTTCTACCCACCGGGTTCCCTCGAACCCGGTCCCATGGTCCCCCGGTCCCCCGGGTGGAGTGGCGGGCGATCCGCCCTGGTGGGCGGCGGCTCCTCGGGCGGGGCTAGGCTGGCGGTCGCCGCGTCGCCGGCCGCACTGTCCCGGCAGCGGCGGACGACCGTGGACGACACCAGACACCAGACACCAGACACCAGTGGACAACCGCGGACAGCAGCGCACGACGACGGATCGGACCATGCAGGCCGGAAGCCCTCCAGTGAGCAGGTGGCGCAAGAAGCCCGGCCCGAGGACGTGGATCGTCCTCGCCGTGGTCGTGGCGGCGGTGATCGCCGGGGTGCGGATCGTCGACAGTCACCGGATCGGCCCCGCCCCGCACGCCGATCACCCCCGGTGCGACAAGGTCCTCTCCCGCGCCCCCGAGACCATCCCCGGCATGTCGCGCGACTGGACGATCGGGGACGCCGTCGCCTCCTGGGGCGACCGGGCGGCGGTGCTGCGCTGCGGCGCCGAGGAACTCCCCCCGAACATCAACCTCTGCCTCACGGTCGACGGCGTCGACTGGGTCCTGGACGAGAAGCGCCTGCAGGCGGACGGTGTGAGCGTGCTGAGGACGTACGGCCGCTCCCCCGCCGTCGAGTTCACGTACACCGGGTCACGCTCCGAGGTGGGCGGCCTCCTCGCCGCGCTGAATCCCGCCGTCGACTGGATCCCGCAGAAGCGGCGGTGCGTCGGCCTCCAGGACGCCGCGTAGTCACCGCCCGCTGCTCCGTTCGCGGCCGCTTCCGCGCTGGCGCCTTCTACGTCCGTGCCCGTTCCTGCGTCCGTGCCGCCCAGGTGACGCCGCCCAGCAGGTGGGCCCGGAAGTCCGGATCCCGGTACGCCTCGGAGGTGTGTCCCAGCGCGGTGTAGAAGACGCGGCCCCGGCCCTGCTCACGGCACCAGGCCAGCGGATGGTCCCCGCCCATGCCACCACCGTCGTACGACGTCTCGTCGGCGCTGACGAGGACGCGTACCGCCGGGCGCGGGTTGGTGCGGAAGTCGTACCACTCGTCGGTGAAGTCCCACACGGCCGGCAGGTGCCGGGTGGCCGGGTGGTCCCGGTCCTCGACCACGGCCCGGCCGGGCTGAAGGGCGGGGTGGCGGTCGAAGCGGGCGCCGAGCAGCTCGCCGTAGTAGGGCCAGTCGTACTCGGTGCAGGCCGCCGCGTGCACGCCGACGAAGCCGCCGCCCGCCTCGGCGTACGCGGCGAGCCCGTCGCGGCCGGCCGGGGTCAGCACCTCGCCGCTGGTGGACAGGAACACGACGGCGGCAAAGGCGTCCAGGGGCGCTTCGAGGGCCGTCGGGTCCTCGGTGGCGGTGACGTCGAAGTCGCCGAGGGTGCGCAGGGCGGCGACGGCGGCCGGGATGGACTCGTGCCGGTACTCGGTGGTGCGGGTGAAGACGAGCAGTCGGGGCGCCATGCCGCCGAGCCTATGCGGGGACGACGGGCCAGGCCGACGGCCGTGCGGCAGCCGTCCTCCGCCGGCGGCGTGCGGGCCGCGGGACGGTGGGCGAGCCACGGGACGGTGACCGAGCCACGGGACGGTGGGCGGGCCACGGGACGGTGGGCGGCACGCCCGCCCGGCCCGGCCACGGACCGAACCGGGGACCTGAACCCGTTCACCGACCGGACCCGAACCCGGGACCCGCCCGGCGGACCCGGACCCGGATGCTCCGGACCGGGCAGTGCGGTGGCGCGGGCGCCAGGGCACGGACCGGCCGTGTTCACCCGCCCGGCCTACCCCGCCACCCCGTCGGCCTGCGCAAACGTACGTGATCTTGGCCTCCCCGCCGCCTCGTGCGGCACACTTGACCGCATGGGCAGTCCCGATCCACCCGGGGCGCTGCGGAGCCGGTTCCCGCGGAGTCCGAGAAGCGCGGCGTCGGCTCGGAGTCTGGTCGCGGACGCGTTGGGCGCGTGTGCTCCGGACGTGGTCCACACGGCCCGGCTGCTGGCGGGTGAGCTGGTGACCAACGCGCTTCTGCACGCCGCCACCGAGGTCGAGGTGGCCGCCTGGACCATGAACGGCAGGGCCTGTGTGCGGGTCGGCGACCACCGGCCGAGCCGCGCGCCGGTGCCGCACGACCTGCCGCCGTACGCCGGTACGGGCCAGGGGCTCGCCCTGGTGCGGCGGCTGGCGTCGCGGCACGGCGTGGAGAGCGACGCGTGCCGCAAGACGGTGTGGTTCGAACTGTGGCCCGAGGGTCCGCCGGCGCCGCCGTCCGAGCCGCCCTCCGAGTGGCGCTCCCCGGCGGCGTCCACCACGGACGACGCGACCCGCGAGACCGTGACGCTGGTCGACGTGCCGGCCGCGCTCTGCTCGGCGTCCCTGCAGCACCGGCACGCGCTGCTGCGCGAGGTGCTGCTCGCCGTGGCGGGCGGAACGGACCTCGGGGTGGCGCCGGAGGACCTCGCCGTCGCGCTCGACACCAACAACGTGATCAGCGCCTGCGTCACGGCGGCACTGCTGGAGCAGCCGTCCGGCACGGACATGCGCGCCCTGCCCCTGGTGCTGCCGGCGGACACCGCCCCCGAGGTACGCACCCTGCGGCGGGTACTGGACGCGGCCGAGCGGGCGGCCCGGGAGGGGGCCCTGCTGACGCTGCCCGCACTGCCCCGTGTCCGGTTCTTCCAGGAGTGGCTGTTCGACCAGATCGTCGGCCAGTCGGCGGGCGGGCGGCCCATGGCGTGGACGCTGGTGCCGCGCGTCCCGGGAGCGGGACCGTCGGAGCTGGCGCCGTGGGACGCCGCCCACGCGCGGACCGGCCGGACCCCGACCGTCGCCGCGGACGAGAGCAACCGCATCGTCGCCGTCAACGGGCCCGCGGCCGAACTGCTCGGCTGGCACGCCGACGACCTGGTCGGGCGGAAGCTGACCACGCTCATCCCCGAACACCTGCGGGAACGGCATCTCTCCGCCTTCACGTCCCTGCTGCTGACCGGCGAGTCCCGCATCGTGGACCGGTCGGTTCCGCTGCCCGCGCTGCACCACGACGGCCACCACATCCCCGTCCGGCTGTTCGTGCAGACGCAGGAGATGGCCGACGGGCGCACCGTGTTCGTCGCCCAGCTCACTCCGAGGGCGGCGGCGTCGCCCGAGATCCAACCGACGCCCCACGTGCCCAGCAGGCAGAGCCCACCGCGCCCGGATCCACCCTCATCGACGACTGCGGCGGAACACCCGGCCCACACGGAACACCCCGCGGCCGAGGCCGGCATGTCCGCGCTGGACCGGCTCTCCCTCCTGGCCGAGACGAGCGGGACGCTGAGCACCACCATGGATCTGGAGGAAGGGCTCCGGACCGTGGGCCGGCTCCTGACGCGGCGGCTGGCCGACTGGTGCGCGGTGGACCTGCTCACCGAGGACTCCCAGGTGGACCGGGTGTGTGTGGTGCACCGCGAGCCCGGCGAGCTGCGCCCGGAGACGTACGAGGGCAGGCTGCCGCCGGTGGACGAGACGACGCGCGGGCCCCTCGCACGCGTCCTGCGGGGCGCGGGCCCGCTGCTGCTCCCCCAGACGTTCCCGAGCCAGGCCGCGGGCCGGCTGGACGCCGGGTACCGGCAGCTGTTCCGGCACCTCGACGCCACCAGCGCGATCGTGGCGCCGCTGCGGGCCCGGCGGGAGATCGTGGGCGCGCTGACGGTGGCCCGGACGGGCGGACGGCGGCCGTTCGGCGAGGAGGACCTGTCGCTGGTCGACGACCTGGTCCGCACCCTCGCGCTCGGCGTGGACAACGCCCGCCTCTACCAGGACACCCGACACGTCGCCGAACGCCTCCAGCGGTCCATGCTGCCCGTCCTGCCGGACATCCCGTACCTGGGGCTGGCCGCCCGCTACGCCGCGTCGTCCACGACCACGCAGGTCGGCGGCGACTGGTACGACAGCTTCCTGCTGCCCAGCGGGCACCCGGCGCTGGTCATCGGTGACGTGACCGGGCACAACCTCGACGCGACGATCGCCATGAGCCAGCTGCGCAGCATGCTGCGGGGTATCGCCGTCGACCGGCAGGAGCCCCCGGAGACGGTGCTGCGCCGCCTGGACCTGGCGAATCACACCCTGTACCGGGAGGCCACCGCCACCTGCATCTACGGCCTGCTGCGGGGCGGCGACACCGGCCCGTGGGAGCTGGACTGGTCGTCCGCCGGGCATCTGCCACCGCTGCTGACCGCCGCCGACGGCGGCACCCGCTACCTGTCGGAGGGCTCGGGCCTGCTGCTCGGCATGGACCCGGAGGCGGCACGGCAGCGGGCCACGTGCGCCGTACCGGCCGGTTCCACGCTGCTGTTCTTCACGGACGGGCTTATCGAGCGGCGCGGCGAGCACCTCGACGAGGCGCTCGACCGGCTGCGCGGGCGGACCGCCGACCTGGCGCGGGAGCCGCTGGACGTGTTCTGCGACGAACTCCTGATCGGCCTCGGCGCGGACAACGACGACGACATCGCGATCCTCGCGGTGCGCGTCGAGCCGCAGGACGGCTGACGCCCGTCCCGCGCACCGGTCCGCGTCCGATTCCTTCAAGACCGCCCGCCGGGGCGCCTCCTACGGTGGCCCCATGAGTGCACGATTCGATGCCGTGGGCCTGGTCGTCTCCGACATGGCCGCTTCCGTCGCCTTCTACCGCCGCCTCGGGTTCGCCTTCCCGGAGGGGTCCGAGGTGCTGCCGCACGCCGAGGCCGCACTGCCCGGCGGGCTGCGTCTGCTGCTGGACACCGAGGAGACCGTGCGGTCCTTCCACCCCGCCTGGCGTCCCCCGCGCGGCGGCGCCCGCGCCTCGCTGGCCCTGCGGTGCGACGACCCGGGCGAGGTGGACACGGTGTACGCGGACCTGGTGGGCGCCGGCTGCCACGGGGAGCGGGCTCCGTGGGACGCCGTGTGGGGCCAGCGGTACGCCGTGGTGCTGGACCCCGACGGCAACGGCGTGGACCTCTTCGCCCCGCTGCCGGCAGCCCCGTGAACCCGCCTTCCCCCTCTACCGGCGGCCCAGCAGCCGGCAGGGCGTGAGGCCCGTCAGGTCGCGCACGTCGCGGGCGAGATGGGCCTGGTCGGCGTATCCGGCGCGGGCGGCCGTCGTGGCCAGGGGGACCCCGGACCGGGCGAGGGCGAGGGCTCGTTGCAGGCGCCGTACCCGCGCCAGGGTCTTGGGGCCGTAGCCG
This sequence comes from Streptomyces sp. NPDC005925, assembly GCF_040638805.1. Lineage (NCBI taxonomy): Bacteria > Bacillati > Actinomycetota > Actinomycetes > Kitasatosporales > Streptomycetaceae > Streptomyces > Streptomyces sp. NPDC005925. Next base: position 297,323 of record NZ_JBEXVL010000001.1, read on the forward strand.
AAGGCGGTCAGCGAGCGGCGGTGCACCTGACGTGCGGTGAGACCGAGTTCGTCGGCTACCGCGGCCACGGGGCGGCCCGCGTCCAGGCCGGTCACGAGGTGCCGCAGCAGCGGGTCGGGGGTGTCGGCCCCGGTCTCGCGGGCCAGGCGCAGCGCGAGTTCCTCCAGGCCGGTCGCCGGGTCGTCGGCCGCGTTCACGCCGGCGGTCAGGCGCCGTACGAGGGGCGTCGGCCACAGGTCGCCGAGCGGCAGCCGCCGGTCGCGCAGCTCGTGGGCGGGTACGCCGAGGAGGGAGGGCGCGGTGCCGGGGAAGAAGCGGACACCGGCCCAGGCGCCGGGCGTCCCGTCGGTGACATGGGCGCGGGTGTCGGGCCCGGCGACCAGCAGGGCGCCCTGGTGCTCGCTCCACAGCAGGTCCATGCAGCCGTCGGGCAGGACACGCCCCGGCCCGGCCGGGTGGCTGGTCCACAGGACCGCCCCGGTCAGCCGGGCCGCCCGCTCGGTGTACACGCGGCCAGGCTACGCGCGCCCACCGGCCCGCCGGCCGTCGGCCGGCCGGCGTCACTTCTCGTCGTGGGGCGGCCCGGTCCCGTGGCGCGAGGCGCTCCTGGCGTGGGTGCGCAGGCGGGCGGTGACGTCCTCGGGGGGCAGGAAGCGGGACCAGCGCTCGGGGAACTCGGACGGCATGTCCGGGTCGCCTCCGCTGTCGGCGGCGGCCGCCGTCCGCGCGACGTATTCGGCGACCTGCGCCTGCCGCAGCCGTTCGTTCGCCTCGCGGGCGGCGGCGGTGGCCGCGGCGGGCCAGACCCGGTCGATCGCGGCGTTGACGGCGGCGCCCACGAGCACGGCGAACGCGGACACGCCGATCCAGAGCAGTACGGCGACGGGTGCGGCGAGCGAGCCGTAGATGGTGGGGCCCTCGACGGTGCTGGTGAGGTAGATGCGCAGCAGGGAGCTGCCCAGTACCCACATGCCGAGGGCGACGAGCGCGCCGGGCACGTCCTCGATCCACGGCGAGCGCACCGGGACGGACACGTGGTACAGCGTCGTCAGGAAGGCGATCGACAGGAGGATCACCACGGGCCAGTACAGGATCTGCACGACCGTCGTCGACCAGGGCACGATCCGGACGACGGCGTCGGGCCCGGCGACCATCAGGGGCAGCGCGATCGAGCCGATCAGCAGCGCCACGATGAACAGCAGGAAGGCCAGCAGGCGGGTGCTGACGATGCCGCGGACGCCGTCGAGGCCGTACATCACGGTGATCGTGTCGATGAAGACGTTCACCGCCCGCGAGCCGGACCACAGCGCGAACAGGAAGCCGAGGGAGATGATGTCGGGCCGGCCGCCCTTCATCACGTCGTGCAGGATCGGCTCGGCGACCTGTTCGACACCCCGGTCGGACAGCACGGTGTGGGCGGCTTCGAGGATGTTCTTCTGGAGGCTCACGATGGTGTCGGCGCCGGTCCAGGCGTCGACGTAGCCGAGCAGTCCGATCATGCTGAGCAGCAGGGGCGGCACCGACAGCAGCGTGAAGAAGGCGGCCTCGGCCGCGAGGCCCAGGATGCGGTACTCGATGCACGAGTTGACGGTGTCCTTCAGCAGCAGCCAGGCGGTCCTGCGCTTGGAGACGTTCCGGTAGAGCGCGCGGGCTCGGTGGAGGCGGCCGGAGGGCCTGTCGGGGGTTTCACTTGCTGGCTGCACGCCTTAACGGTATCTGCCACGCGAGGCCCCGTTCATCCACCGGCCCCGGCTCCGTCCGCCCGGCCCGCCCGCCGTGTCACTCTGGTGACCTCCGACGTGCCGAGGGATAGGTTCGCAGACATGCCAGGCAGCACCCACAGCGTGACCAACCAGGCTCCGCCGCTGGTCGGATACGACGTCTTCGCCGCCGACCGGCCCCTGACGGAGGCGGTCGGACGGCACCTGGACCCGGCGGTGCTGGACGAGGCGCGCGGCGAGTTGTCGGCGCTGGGGCGGTCGGCGGGGTCGGCGCAGGTGCGGGAGTGGGCGGCGCAGGCCAACGACCACCCGCCCGTGCTGCGCACCCACGACCGGTACGGGAACCGTGTCGACGAGGTCGACTTCCATCCGGCGTGGCACCGGCTGCTCGGCAAGGGCGTGTCGGCGGGGCTCACGTCGGCGTGGACGCGGCCGGGCGGGCATGTGCGGCGCGCGGCCGGGTTCCTGGTGTGGACGCAGGCCGAGGCGGGCAGCGGCTGCCCGCTGTCGATGACGCACGCGGCGGTGCCCGCGCTGCGCACGGACCCGGCGCTCGCCGCCGAGTGGGAGCCGCGGCTGACGTCCACGATCTACGAGCGTGAGCTGCGGCCCGCCGGACGCAAGCCCGGTGTCCTGTTCGGAATGGCCATGACGGAGAAGCAGGGCGGCAGCGACGTACGGGCGAACACCACGGCGGCCCGGCCGCTCGCCGAGGACGGCACGTACGGGCTGACCGGGCACAAGTGGTTCTGCTCGGCGCCCATGTCGGACGCGTTCCTGGTGCTGGCGCAGGCGCCGGGCGGGCCGACGTGCTTCCTGGTGCCGCGGGTGCTGGCGGACGGCACGCGCAACGTGTTCCTCCTGCAGCGGCTGAAGGACAAGCTGGGCAACCGGTCGAACGCGTCGGCGGAGGTCGAGTTCGACGGCACCTGGGCGCGCCGGGTCGGCGAGGAGGGTCGCGGGGTGCGCACCATCATCGGGATGGTGGCGGCGACCCGGCTGGACTGTGTGCTGGGCTCGGCGGGTCTGATGCGGCAGGCCGTCGCGCAGGCCGTGCACCACTGCGCGCACCGGGAGGCGTTCGGCGGGAAACTCGTCGACCAGCCGCTCATGCGCAACGTCCTCGCCGATCTGGCGCTGGAGTCGGAGGCGGCGACGACGCTCGCGCTGCGGCTGGCCGCCGCGTACGACGACGGCGGCGAGCAGGAGCGGGCGCTGCTGCGGCTGGCGCTCCCGGCCGCCAAGTACTGGGTGACGAAGCGGTGCGCGCCGGTCGCGGTCGAGGCGGCGGAGTGCCTGGGCGGCAACGGGTACGTCGAGGAGTCGGGGCTGCCGCGGCTGGTGCGGGAGTCGCCGCTGAACTCGGTCTGGGAGGGTGCGGGCAATGTGCAGGCGCTGGACGTGCTGCGGGCGCTCGGCCGGGAGCCGCAGGCCCTGGACGCGTATCTGCGGGAGGTGGGTCTGGCGCGCGGCGCGGACCACCGTCTGGACCGGGCGATCAGGGACCTGCTGACGGAACTCGCGGACCTGGCGGGTGTGGAGGCGCGGGCGCGGCGGCTCGCGGAGCGGCTGGCGCTGGTGCTGCAGGGTTCGCTGCTGGTGCGGTTCGCGCCGCCGGAGGTCGCCGACGCGTTCTGCGCGTCCCGGCTGGGCGGCGACGGCGGCGCGGCCTTCGGGACACTGCCGCACACCCTGGACCTGGCGTCCGTGGTGGACCGGGCCCGCCCGGAGAGCTAGGGGGTGTCCGTCCCGGTGTCGCGGGGGTGGTGCTGCGCCGACACGGCACCACCCCCGCCGCACTGGCCCTTTCAGGCCACGCGCGTCGCCGGGGCGACGCGCTCAGTTTCCGGGACCGTACGGGTGCCCCACCAGGGTTGCGGAAGGTTGCAAGTTAGTTGCCACTGTGAGTGGACCCGGTGCTTCCGCCCGTCCGGGACGGCACTATGAGACAACCAGTCAGGGAAGGCTCACCCCCTCCGCCTTCCCCGTTCTTCCTTCGCTCTACTTCACGGGAGGACCAGTGGCGCTCACGTCGGCGGACGTGGCTCGGCTCGCCGTCGTCGACGCGACCCGCGCGGCCCGGGTACTCAGCGAGGTCCGCTCCGCGGCGCTCTCCGGCCGGCCGACCCCGCTCCCGCCGCGCCCGGTGATCGGCCAGTCCTGGGAGCGGGTGCTGCGCGGCGGTCTCGACCCGGATCACCCCTGCAGAGTCGCGCCGCTCGGCGCCGACGAAGTACGGCGGCGGCGCGAGACGTCCCCGCTGCGCCACGTCCTGCCCGTGCTGCGCGAGGGCCTCGTGTCGGTCGCCGACCTCACCCGGCACATCGTGGTGGTGGCCGATTCGGACGGCCGGGTGCTGTGGCGGGAGGGCAGCACGCCCGTCCTGCGCAAGGCCGACGTGATCGGCTTCGACGTGGGCGAGGACTGGGGCGAGCACGTCGTCGGCACCAACGGTGTCGGCACCGTCGCCGTGACCCGCCGTCCGGTCCAGGTGTTCGCCTCCGAGCACTTCACCCGCTCACACACCGGCTGGACCTGTGCCGGGGCGCCCATCACGGACCCCCGGGACGGCCGGCTGCTCGGCGTGGTGGACGTGAGCGGGCCGCTGGACACGATGCATCCGGCGACGCTGGCCTGGGTCGACTCGGTGGCCAAGCTCGCCGAGGCGCGGTTGCGGGAGCTGCACGTCGGGTCGCTGGAACGGCTGCGGGCGGTGGCGGCGCCGGTGCTGGCCCGCATCGGGGGCCGCGCGCTGGTCGTGGACCGGGACGGCTGGACGGCGGCGGTGACGGGGATGCCGTACACGGAGCGGATCGCACTGCCCAAGTCGCCGACGGCGGGCCCGCGCTGGCTGCCGGCGCTCGGGCTGTGCTCGGTGGAGCCGATGGCCGGCGGCTGGCTGGTGCGGGTCGAGGAGCAGCCGGTGCGGCACGGCGTCACCCGGATGGTGCTGGACCTGCGCCGGCAGCGCCGCTGGTCGCTGGAGGTGGCGGGCAGCGCGGGTTCGTTCCGTCATGAACTGAGTCCCCGGCACGCAGAGCTGCTGTTCCTGCTGGCGACGCATCCGGCGGGGCGCAGCGCGTCGGGGCTCGCCGAGGACATGTTCGGCGACCCGGCCCGCACGGTGACGGTACGGGCCGAGATGTCGCGGATCAGACGGTATCTCGGAGGGTTTCTGGAACACCGGCCGTATCGTTTCTGCGACGGGGCGGAGGTCGAGATCCTGTTCCCGGACGATCCGGCCGGCCTCCTCCCCCACTCGACGGCCCCGGCGGTCGACCGCCACCGCACCGGGAGGACGCGTGGCTGAACCGGCCCGCGGAACCGCCCCGATGACGCGGGGCCGGACCCACTACGCGGAAGTGAGACGCCCTCACGGCAGCGATCCGCTCCGCACCCCGGGCGCACCGAGTCGCCGGACCGACACCCGGTCAACTCCGGCCTCGGTGGCCGAAACAGACCGGACGGGCGGCTTGGCCGGAGGGCCCGATGCCGCATCCTTCCCCCAGACAACTCCCGCATCTGCCGCATATGTTCGGGCGTTCGTCTCCGGGCCGCCCGGTCTGTCGTAGCATCCGAGTCCGGGCCGACCCACCCGTCTCACGCACCATGGGGACCGCCCGGCGCAGTTGGCCCGCATCGGGAGGACGGCATGAAGCAACGTGGCAGACACCGTCGGCGCAGGCGTGGCCGTGTGCTGCGCGGCGTCCTGTCAGGTGCCGCCTTCGCACTGACGGCCGCGGCGACCATGATCAGCGCCTCGCAGGCCACGGTCGCCGAGTATCCGGGCGCCGCGAAGGCCACGGTCGCCAAGCCCCCCGCCCCGCACCCGCTGACCGCGGTCGCCGAGACGGGCGCGCTGCGCCTCACGGAGCACCCGACACCCCCCGCGGCCGGCCGGCTCGCCTCCGCGCTGGGCCGCCCCGTCGGAGTGGGCGCCGTACTCGCCGAGGCCGACCGCGCCCTGCGCGAGAAGGCCCGCTGCACGGCCCGCGAGCGGGCGGCCCTGCCCGTCTCTCCCGCGGCCACCCGCGCCTACTGCTGGGACGACGCCGACACGGCGGGCTGGCGGCCGGGGGCCGTCACCACCTCCGGCGACGCGGACGACGACGGCCGCTGGGGCGAGAACCGCGTGATCCTGTCCGCCTGGAGCCGGGAAGCGCCCGCGGGCCGGACCCCCGGACGGGGCGCCACGGCGCGCGGGGGCCTCGCCCGGGTCGCCTTCGTCGACGCGAACGACCCCCAACACCTCGCCTACACCTGGGTGCTGCTCGCCGCCCCCTCCCCCGACGGCCGCGACCTGCGCGGGCTCGGCTCTCCGGTGTCCGGGATGGTCTGGTACCAGAACAAGCTGCTCGTCACCGCGGGCCGCGCGGACCGCGCCGCACTGTACGTGTACGACGTGGAGCACATCCGCCGCGCCGGCCCCGGCTCCCGCCCCGCTCCCGGTTCCGGCGCCGCGGCCCGGGTCGCCGACGACGCGTCCGCGCACGACTGCCGTTTCATACTGACGCCGATCGCGTCCTACCGGCTGTCCGGCGGCGCCGACGCACCGCGCCCCGACAGCGTCTCCCTGGACCGCAGCACGGTCCCGGACAGCCTGGCGGTGACCGACCGGGTCCCCCTGGGCGACAAGGGGGAGCGCGAGGGCCGTACCCGGCTGTGGCGCTACCCGTTCAGCGGGGACCCGGACCGCCCGGGCCTGCTGGAGACCGACGCGGCCGGGTACGTGCGGGCCGGCGAGGCGTACGAGAGCAGGGTGACCGGCGTCCAGGGCGTGCTGTCGCACCGCGCCACCTGGTACCTGGGCCGGCCGGCCCGGACCGGGCAGGGACACGGCGCGCTGTGGCGCCAGGACACCGAGGACGCCCACCCCGTCCGCTGCGGCACCGACCGGACCCGGCGCTGCTGGAGCGCCCCGGCCACCTCGCTGTCCCACTGGGAGAGCACGGGCGAGGTCTGGTCGCAGTCGTCCGGCGCCCTGTTCGCGGTCCCGCTGGCCTCCCTCGCGAAGCCCTGAGCCCGGGCATCCCGCGGCCCTCGATCGACAGATTCCCGACCGGGATGATTCTCTGGCCGGCATGACTCGCATCGTCGTGACCACCTGGTCCCTGGAGCAGACCGCTCCGAGCGACCTGCTGCCCGCCGCCGCACCCGAGGGCGATGTGCGGATCGTGCGCGCCGAAGTGCCCTCCCCGGAGTTCAGCCGCTTCCTGTACGCGTCGGTGGGCGGCGACATCCGCTGGATCGACCGGCTGGGCTGGACGTACGCACGGTGGCGGGAGTACCTGGAGCGGCCCGGCGTGGAGACGTGGGTGGCCTACGACCGCGGCACGCCCGCCGGGTACGTGGAGCTCGATGCGCAGGACGCCGGTGTCGTCGAGATCGCCTACTTCGGTCTGATCCCCGCCTTCCGGGGCCGCGGCATCGGCGGGCACCTGCTGTCGTACGGCACCGCGCGCGCCTGGGACCTGGCCGAGCGCCGGCCGGGGCTCGCTCCGACGAAGCGGGTGTGGCTGCACACGTGCAGCAAGGACGGCGAGCACGCCATGGCGAACTACCTGCGCCGGGGCTTCACCCTGTTCGACACCCAGGTCGAGGACGAAGCGGACGGCCCTACTCCGGGTCCCTGGCCCGGCGCCCAGCCGGCCTGACCGGCCCGGCAAGACCACTCGCGCGACGTGTGACCAACGACACCCGCATCTCGCAGCGCGAGACAATGTGGTCCACATACTGGAAGATGCTGGACTGGTTCCAGATCGCCGTGCCACGCTTCCGTCATGTCCGGAACTGGAATTGCCTTGGTGAGTCGGCGGCACGTCGACCTCGGCCGCATGTCCAGCGCCATCTGTCCGGCGCGCTGACGCACCGCCCCCGCCCCCGAGGCCACGGGTTCCAGCAGCGCCGACACCTCTTCTCTCTCGTTCCCGCGCAATGACGCGCACGTATGCCCATACACACATGTGCGCACGTCAAAGCCGATGTCCACGCCTGTCCCGGAGGACGTATCCACCATGGCCGCCACCCCGCAGAAGCCTGCCGCCGCGACTCCCCGCCGCAAGGTGAGCCGTCACCGCGGTGAGGGCCAGTGGGCTGCGGGGCACTTCACCCCGCTGAACGGCAACGAGCAGGTCAAGAAGGACGACGACGGTCTCAATGTGCGGACACGCATTGAGACGATCTATTCCCAGCGCGGTTTCGACTCGATCGACCCCGCCGACCTGCGCGGCCGCATGCGCTGGTGGGGGCTCTACACCCAGCGCAAGCCCGGCATCGACGGCGGCAAGACCGCCGTACTGGAGCCCGAGGAGCTGGACGACGAGTACTTCATGCTGCGCGTCCGTATCGACGGCGGGGCGCTCACCACGCGGCAGCTGCGCGTGATCGGTGAGATCTCGCAGGAGTTCGCCCGCGGCACGGCCGACATCACCGACCGGCAGAACGTCCAGTACCACTGGATCCGGATCGAGGACGTGCCCGAGATCTGGAACCGGCTGGAGGCCGTCGGGCTGTCCACCGTGACCGCCTGCGGCGACACCCCGCGTGTCATGATCGCCTCCCCCGTGGCGGGTATCGCCGAGGACGAGATCATCGACGGCACGCCGGCGCTGGAGGAGATGAAGCGCCGCGTCCTGAACAACCCCGCGTACTCCAACCTCCCCCGGAAGTTCAAGACCGCCGTCTCCGGGTCGCCGCTGCTGGACGTGGTGCACGAGATCAACGACGTCGCGTTCGTCGGCGTACGCCACCCCGAGCACGGGCCGGGCTTCGACGTGTGGGTCGGGGGCGGGCTGTCCACCAACCCCAAGCTGGGCGTACGGCTCGGCACCTGGGTGCCGGGCGACGAGGTCCCCGACGTCTACGAGGGCGTCCTCTCGATCTTCCGCGACTACGGCTACCGGCGGCTACGCAACCGCGCCCGGCTGAAGTTCCTGGTCGCCGACTGGGGCGCGGAGAAGTTCCGGCAGGTGCTGGAGGACGAGTACCTGAAGCGGAAGCTCGTCGACGGCCCCGCCCCCGCGCAGCCCGTGCAGCAGTGGCGCGACCACATCGGCGTCCACCGCCAGAAGGACGGCCGCTTCTACGTCGGGTTCGCGCCGCGTGTCGGCCGCGTCGACGGCGCCACCCTGACGAAGATCGCCGACCTGGCGGAGGCGCACGGCTCCGGCCGGGTGCGGACCACCGTCGAGCAGAAGATGATCGTCCTCGACGTCGAGGAGGGCCAGGTCGACTCGCTGGTGGACGGCCTGGAGGCACTGGACCTCACCGCCCGGCCGTCCACGTTCCGGCGCGGCACCATGGCCTGCACCGGCATCGAGTTCTGCAAGCTCGCCATCGTGGAGACCAAGCAGCGCGGCTCCCGGCTGATCGACGAACTCGAGCGCCGTCTGCCGGACTTCGACGAGCCCATCACCATCAACCTCAACGGCTGCCCGAACGCCTGCGCCCGTATCCAGGTGGCGGACATCGGTCTCAAGGGGCAGCTGGTCGTCGACGAACGGGGCGAACAGGTCGAGGGCTACCAGGTGCACCTGGGCGGCGCGCTCGGCCTGGAGGCCGGCTTCGGGCGCAAGGTGCGCGGCCTGAAGGTCACCGCCGACGGTCTGGCGGACTACATCGAGCGCGTCCTCAAGCGGTTCGAGGCGGAGCGCGACGAGGGCGAGCGGTTCGCCGCGTGGGCGGCGCGCGCCTCCGAGGAGGCCCTGTCATGAGCGAACGGGCGGCACCCTTCTACTGCCCCTACTGCGGCGACGAGGACCTGCGGCCGGGCGGACAGGGCCACGGCGCGTGGGAGTGCGCGGCGTGCAATCGGGCCTTCCGGCTGACGTTCCTGGGGCTGCTGGCCCAGGGACTGAGGCGACCGGACGCGGGAGGGACAGGGGCAGCATGACGGCCATTCGGGAAGAACGAACGTCCGGGGAACTGAAGGCGCTGGCCGAGCAGGCGGGCCGCGACCTGGAGGACGCCTCCGCGGCGGAGATCCTCACGTGGGCGGCCGACACGTTCGGGAAACGATTCTGCGTGGCGTCCTCGATGGAGGACGCGGTGGTCGCCCACCTCGCCTCCCGCGCCATGCCCGGCGTGGACGTGGTGTTCCTCGACACGGGCTACCACTTCGAGGAGACCATCGGTACCCGGGACGCGGTCGACGCCGTGATGGACGTCCGCGTCATCACGCTGACGCCGCGGCAGACGGTCGCCGAGCAGGACGCCGAGTACGGCCCCGAGCTGCACGACCGCGACCCCGACCTGTGCTGCAGGCTGCGCAAGGTGCGACCCCTGGAAGAGGGCCTGGCCGGCTACCTCGCCTGGGCGACCGGGCTGCGCCGCGACGAGTCGGAGACCCGGGCGAACACCCCGGTCGTCGGCTGGGACGACCGGCGGCAGAAGGTCAAGGTGTCCCCCATCGCCCGCTGGACGCAGGACGACGTGGACGCCTACGTCGCCGAGCACGGCGTGCTGACCAACCCGCTGCTGACGGACGGCTACGCCTCCGTCGGCTGCGCCCCCTGCACCCGGCGGGTGCTGGAGGGCGAGGACGCGCGCGCCGGCCGCTGGGCGGGCCGCGCCAAGACCGAGTGCGGGCTGCACGGATGACGCCGGCTCAGGCGTACCGGACGCCCCCCGCACCCCAGACGACTCAGACGACTCAGACGACTCAGGAGACCGACGTGACGACCGGAGCCACCGTCTGGCTCACGGGTCTGCCGAGCGCCGGCAAGACCACGATCGCCCGCGAGCTGGCCGGCCGGCTGCGCGAGGAGGGCCGGCGCGTCGAGGTGCTCGACGGCGACGAGATCCGCGAGTTCATCTCCGCGGGCCTCGGCTTCGGCCGCGAGGACCGGCACACCAACGTGCAGCGCATCGGCTTCGTCGCCGAACTGCTCGCCCGCAACGGCGTCACGGTGCTGGTCCCGGTGATCGCGCCGTACGCCGACAGCCGCGAGGCCGTCCGCACGCGGCATCGGGCGAACGGCACCGGCTACCTCGAGGTGCATGTGGCCACGCCCGTCGAGGTGTGCAGCGAACGCGACGTGAAGGGCCTGTACGCCAAGCAGGCCGCGGGTGAGCTGACCGGGCTCACCGGCGTCGACGACCCGTACGAGGCGCCCCTCTCGCCCGACCTGCGCATCGAGTCCCAGAACCAGACCGTCCAGGAATCCGCCGCGGCGGTGTACGCCCTGCTCAGCGAAAGGGGACCGGCATGACGACCGTCGCCACCGTCACCGAGGAGACCGGCAGCCCGTACGCCCTGTCGCACCTGGACGCGCTGGAGTCCGAGGCGGTGCACATCTTCCGGGAGGTCGCCGGCGAGTTCGAGAAGCCGGTGATCCTGTTCTCCGGCGGCAAGGACTCCATCCTCATGCTGCACCTGGCGCTGAAGGCGTTCACGCCGGCGCCGGTGCCGTTCGCGCTGCTGCACGTCGACACCGGGCACAACTTCCCCGAGGTCCTCGACTACCGCGACCGCGCGGTCGAGCGGCACGGGCTGCGGCTGCACGTGGCCTCCGTGCAGGACTACATCGACCGCGGTGTCCTCAAGGAGCGCCCGGACGGCACCCGCAACCCGCTGCAGACGCTGCCGCTCACGGAGAAGATCCAGAGCGAGGGGTTCGACGCCGTGTTCGGCGGCGGGCGGCGCGACGAGGAGAAGGCCCGCGCGAAGGAACGGGTGTTCTCGCTGCGCGACGAGTTCTCCCAGTGGGACCCGCGCCGCCAGCGCCCCGAGCTGTGGAACCTGTACAACGGCCGGCACGCGCCCGGCGAACACGTCCGGGTCTTCCCGCTGTCCAACTGGACCGAGCTGGACGTGTGGCAGTACATCGCCCGGGAGAACATCGAACTGCCCGGGATCTACTTCGCGCACGAGCGCGAGGTGTTCCGGCGCGGCGGCATGTGGCTGACCGCGGGCGAGTGGGGCGGCCCGAAGGACACCGAGCCCGTCGTGACGCGGCAGGTCCGTTACCGCACCGTCGGCGACATGTCCTGCACCGGCGCCGTCGACTCCGACGCCGACACCATCGAGAAGGTGATCACGGAGATCGCCGCCTCCCGGCTCACCGAGCGGGGCGCCACCCGCGCCGACGACAGGCTCTCCGAGGCCGCGATGGAAGACCGCAAGCGCGAGGGGTACTTCTAACCATGAGCACGACCACCACCGAGGAACTCTCGGCGACCACCCTGCTGCGGTTCGCCACCGCCGGTTCCGTCGACGACGGCAAGTCCACGCTGGTGGGCCGCCTGCTGCACGACTCCAAGTCGGTCCTGGTGGACCAGCTGGAGGCCGTGGAACGCGCGTCGGCCGGCCGGGGCCAGGAGACTCCCGACCTCGCCCTGCTCACCGACGGCCTGCGCGCCGAGCGCGAGCAGGGCATCACCATCGACGTCGCGTACCGCTACTTCGCCACGCCCCGGCGCCGGTTCATCCTCGCCGACACCCCGGGTCATGTGCAGTACACGCGCAACATGGTCACCGGAGCGTCCACCGCCGAGCTGACGGTGATCCTGGTCGACGCACGCAACGGCGTCGTGGAGCAGACCCGCCGGCACGCGGCCATCGCCGCGCTGCTGCGCGTCCCGCACGTCGTCCTCGCCGTCAACAAGATGGACCTGGCCGGCTACCGGGAGCCGGTGTTCGCGGCGATCGCCGAGGAGTTCACCGCGTACGCCACCGAGCTGGGCGTCCCGGAGGTCACCGCGATCCCCATCTCGGCGCTGGTCGGCGACAACGTCGTGGAACCGTCGTCGCACATGGACTGGTACGCGGGCCCGACCGTGCTGGAGCACCTGGAGTCGGTGCCGGCCGCGCACGACCTGACGCACTGCCACGCCCGGCTGCCCGTGCAGTACGTGGTGCGGCCGCAGACCGCCGAGCTGCCCGACTACCGCGGATACGCGGGTCAGATCGCCGCGGGCACGTTCCGCGTGGGCGAGTCCGTGACGGTCCTGCCGTCCGGGCGGGCCACCCGGATCGCGGGGATCGGCCTGCTGGGCGAGAGCGTCGACGTGGCGTGGACGCCGCAGTCGGTGACGCTGCTGCTGGAGGACGACATCGACATCTCCCGCGGCGACCTGATCGTGCCCAGCAAGGACGCGCCGCCGACCTCGCAGGACATCGAAGCCACCGTCTGCCACGTCGCGGACGCCCCGCTGACCGTCGGCCACCGGGTGCTGCTCAAGCACGGCACCCGTACGGTGAAGGCCCTGGTCAAGGACATCCCGTCGCGGCTCACGCTGGACGACCTGTCCCTGCACCCGCATCCGGGGCAGCTCGCCGCCAACGACATCGGCCGCGTGAAGATCCGTACCGCGGAGCCGCTGCCCGTGGACTCCTACGCCGACTCGCGGCGCACCGGCTCGTTCATCCTGATCGACCCGAGCGACGGCACCACCCTGACCGCCGGCATGGTCGGCGAGTCGTTCGCCTCGCCGGAGCCCGTCAAGGACGAGGCCGACGACGACGGGTGGGACTTCTGAGCATGGACTCCCCCGACGTCTACTCCACGTTCGCGAAGGAGGGCGGCCGCATCGGCAGCGGGGCTCTCGGCAGCGGGCAGGGCGGAGTGGGCCGATGTGTGCGCTGACGTACGCGCACCGCTCGCGCGCCCTCACCCCCCACCGCCGTAGACACCCTGCCGAGCTCCCGGCCACGACCTGAAGAACCGTGACGACCGGGCCGACGAGAGGAACACCTCCCGTGCCAGCCAGCCAAACCGCCCGCCGCACCCTCGCGGTGATCGCCGCGCTTCCCCTGCTCGCCCTCGCCGCCTGCGGCTACGGCTCCGAGGCCGAGGGCGACGACACCGCGAAGGTCGCCGCCGACGCGAAGAAGATCGACGGACTCGGCTCCGTGCGGATCGGGTACTTCGGGAACCTGACGCACGGCACCGCACTCGTCGGCCGGCAGAAGGGCTTCTTCCAGAAGGAGCTCGGCGCCACCGAGGCGAAGTACGCCACCTTCAACGCCGGTCCGTCCGAGATCGAGGCGCTCAACTCGGGCTCCGTCGACATCGGCTGGATCGGCCCGTCCCCGGCGGTCAACGGCTACACCAAGTCCGGCGGCAAGAACCTCCGCATCGTCGGCGGGTCCGCGTCCGGTGGCGTGAAACTCGTGGTGAACCCCGGGAAGATCACGTCGGTCAAGGACGTGAAGGGCAAGCGGATCGCGACGCCGCAGCTCGGCAACACGCAGGACGTGGCGTTCCTCAACTGGGCCGCCGAGCAGGGCTGGAAGGTCGACGCGCAGAGCGGCAAGGGCGACGTCACGGTCGTGCGCAGCGACAACAAGGTCACCCCGGACGCCTACCGGGCCGGGTCGGTCGACGGCGCGTGGGTGCCGGAGCCGACCGCGTCGAAGCTCGTCGCCGAGGGCGCCAGGGTGCTGCTCGACGAGGCGGACCTCTGGCCGGACAAGAAGTTCGTGATCACGAACATCATCGTGTCGCAGACGTTCCTCAGGGAGCACCCGAAGGCCGTCGAGGCGGTGCTCAGGGCCTCCGTGAAGACCAACAGGTGGATCGGCGCCCACCCGGACGAGGCGAAGACGGCCGCGAACGCGCAGCTGAAGACCGACGCGGGCAAGGCGCTGCCGCCCGAGGTCCTCGACCCGGCGTGGAAGTCGATCCGGTTCACCGACGACCCGCTGGCCGCGACCCTGGGCACCGAGGCGGACCACGCCGTCAAGGCGGGCCTGCTGGACGAGCCCGACCTCGCGGGCATCTACGACCTCACCCTCCTGAACAAGGTCCTCACGGCCGAGGGCGGCACGGGCACGGTCGACGACGCCGGTCTCGGCGCGAAGTAAGCCCGGACGAGCAGCCCGCATCCCGAAACAGTCCCCAGGAGGTGACGACCATGGCCACGACCCTCGCCAGGGCCGCCGACGGCACCGGGGCGGCCACGCACGCCGCCCGGATCGAGCACGTCTCGAAGTCGTTCGCCGGGCCCGCCGGGCAGCAGCTGGTGCTGGACGACATCACGCTCGATGTCGCGCCCGGCGAGTTCGTCACCCTCCTGGGGGCCTCGGGCTGCGGCAAGTCCACGCTGCTGAACCTGGTGGCGGGACTCGACAGGCCGAGCGCCGGTGCGATCACCACGGACGGCCGCCCGGCGCTGATGTTCCAGGAGCACGCCCTGTTCCCGTGGCTGACCGCCGGCAAGAACATCGAACTCGCCCTGAGGCTCAGCGGCGTACCCAAGAACGAGCGGCGCGGGCGCGCCGAGGAACTGCTCGAACTGGTCCGGCTCAAGGGCGCGTACGGCAAGCGGGTGCACGAGCTGTCCGGCGGCATGCGCCAGCGCGTCGCGCTGGCCCGCGCCCTCGCGCAGGAGAGCAGGCTGCTGCTGATGGACGAGCCGTTCGCGGCGCTCGACGCGATCACCCGGGACGTGCTGCACGACGAGCTGACCCGGATCTGGCGCGAGACGCGGCTGTCCGTCCTGTTCGTCACGCACAACGTGCGCGAGGCCGTCCGGCTCGCGCAGCGCGTGGTGCTGCTGTCGTCGCGCCCGGGACGCGTCGCGCGGGAGTGGACGGTCGGCATCCCGCATCCGCGCCGCATCGAGGACACCGCCGTCGCGGAGCTGTCCGTCGAGATCACCGAACAGCTCCGGGGGGAGATCCGCCGCCATGGCCAGCACTGACACGACGACCAGGACGACCGGGACGACGGCCACCGGGGACGGCGGGAGCGATCTCGCCGGCCTGGAGGCGGGCCTGGACGCGCTGGAGACGGTGCAGCACGCCCGTACGCCCTTCCGGCAGACGCTCGTGGAGAAGATCCTGCCGCCGGTCAGCGCCGTCCTGCTGGTGCTGCTGGTGTGGCAGGGCCTGGTCTCCTTCGGGATCGTCGACGATCCGACGAAACTGCCCGCCCCGGCCGACGTATGGAACGTGCTCCGGGACGCCTGGCTCGAGGGCGAACTGCTCGGCTACATCTGGACGAGCGTCTCGCGCGGCCTGCTCGGCTTCCTGTTCGCGCTGGCCATCGGCACCCCGCTGGGTCTGATCGTGGCGCGCGTGAAGTTCGTGCGCGCGGCCATCGGCCCGATCCTGTCCGGCCTGCAGTCGCTGCCGTCGGTGGCGTGGGTGCCGCCTGCGGTGATCTGGCTGGGTCTGAACAACTCGATGATGTACGCGGTGATCCTGCTCGGCGCGGTCCCGTCGATCGCCAACGGCCTCGTGTCCGGCGTCGACCAGGTGCCGCCGCTGTTCCTCCGGGCGGGCCGCACGCTGGGCGCCACCGGCCTGAAGGGCACCTGGCACATCACCCTGCCGGCCGCCCTGCCCGGCTATGTGGCGGGCCTGAAGCAGGGCTGGGCGTTCTCCTGGAGGTCGCTGATGGCCGCCGAGATCATCGCGTCCTTCCCCGACCTCGGCGTCGGTCTCGGCCAGTTGCTGGAGAACGGCCGCAACGCCTCCGACATGGCCATGGTCTTCGAGGCGATCATCCTCATCCTCGTCGTCGGCATCGCCATCGACCTGCTGATCTTCAGCCCGCTGGAGCGCTGGGTGCTGCGCAGCCGCGGTCTGCTGGTGAAGGGCTGAGGCACGTCATGCGCGAACCGGTCCTGCTCGTCGTCGCCCACGGCAGCCGCGACCCGCGGCACGCCGCGACCGTGCACGCGCTGGTGCGGCGCGTCCGGTCGCTGCGGCCCGGGCTGCGGGTGGAGACCGGTTTCCTCGACTTCGACGTGCCGTCCGTGCGGGGCGTCCTGGAGTCCCTGGACGCGCAGGGCGTGCGTGATGTCGTGGCGCTCCCCCTGCTGCTGACGCGCGCCTTCCACGCGAAGGCCGACATCCCGGCCGTCCTCGCGCAGGCGCCGCCGCGCCTGCGCATCCACCGGGCGGACGTCCTCGGCCCGTCCCCGCTGCTGCTCACGGCGCTGGAACGGCGCCTGTACGAGGCGGGTCTCACGCCCGCCGACAAGTCCTCGACCGGGGTCGTGCTGGCCTCGGCGGGGTCCACCGACCCGGAGGCGATCGCAGTGATCGCTGACATCGCGCGGGAGTGGCGGCACACCGGTTGGCGTGCCGTGCGGCCTGCGTTCGCCTCCGCTTCCCCGCCCCGCACCGAGGACGCGGTACGCGACCTGCGCGCCCTCGGCTGCGGACGCGTCGCCGTCGCCCGGTACGTCCTGGCCCCCGGCCGCCTGCCGGACCGGATCGCGCGGGGCGCGGCCGGGGCGGACGTCCTCGCGGACGTCCTCGGCCCGGCGCCGGAGGTGGCGCGGGTACTGTTGGAGCGCTACGACGGGGCACGGATGCCCCTGGCGGCGGCAGCGAGCGCCTGAGAGCCGGGGCCGAAGGCCCGGGGCCGCGCGAGGCCGGCTGTCAGTCGTCCCCGTCGTAGAGCGTCCCCTGGTGGAAGTAGAGCTGCCAGCCCTGCTCCGTGCGGCGCCACAGCGAGCTGCGGTGGGCCCGGCGGCCGTCGGCGTCCGTGTCGAAGGTCAGATGGACGAGGCCGGGCGCCAGCCGGACGCCCTTCATACGGGACGCGACGATCGGCGGGCCGCCGGGATCGGTCCCGTCGAGCATCACCATGACCGAGTCGCGGTCCCAGATCCGGCCGGACGCGCCGTGCTCGCGGAAGTCCGGGTGCAGCAGGGCGTCCACACGGCGCCGGTCGCCGCGGACCCCGGGGTCGAGGAGGGCCAGCTCGCAGGCGATGGCGGCGGCCACGGCATCCTCGTCGAGGGCGTCAGGCACGGGTCAGCTCCACGAGTGTGCGGACGGTGTTCCAGTTGCGGGTGGTGGCGATCAGGCCCTTGGTGAGGCGCGGCCTCGCCAGGTGGTCGGCGAGCCTGGAGCGGCCGAGGCCTTCCGGGACGTACAGGTACAGCTCGCGGTCGCCGAGCCGGAACTCCTCGGGGAGGTACGCCGCCCGGTCGATCTCGGCGAAGCGGGCCGCGTCGACCGGCTCCGAGAAGTACGTGACGTGCAGCTGCCGGCCCTCCAGCTCGGCCGCCGGGAAGGGGCACGCCTACGCGACCGCCTTCAGGTAGGCGTGGTCGCGCACGAGGACGTCGACGCCGAAGCCGAAGTGCCGCTCGATCGCCGCCGTGATGTCGGCGGCCAGCGAGGCCTCGTCGCCGCCGGAGGGCGTGAACACGGCCTGCCCGCTCTGGAGATAGGTGCGTACGCCGTCGTAGCCGAGGCTTTCCAGGGCGGCGCGCAGCTGCGCCATCGGGACCTTCTTGCCGCCCACGTTGATGCCGCGCAGCAGTGCCGCGTACGTCGTCGTCATGCGCACACCATAAGTCGGCCGTCGTGCCCCGTGGGGGTGGGCGCGACGGCCGGGTCCGGATGCCGGACTCGGCGAAACTCTCGCCGAACACCGGGCGCGGATCAACCGCTGCACCCGCCTGTGACTTATTCGACACTGATTCAACACGGGTCCGCCATGGGTCATCCGGACCATGGGCTCGCCGGTACGCCGGTACGCCGGTACGCCGATCCGCTGCTCCGCCGGTCCGCCGGTCCGCCGGTCCGCAAAGCTGATCCACCGGCGGTCCACCGGTGCGCACAGTGCCGGTCGGCCGACGGGGCCTCCGGCGCCACGGGGAAGCCGGCGGGAACCCCGAGCGTCCTCCCCCACGGCGCCCGGTAGATGTAAGGGGCCGCCGTCCTCCCCAGTGCGGAGGTGCCGGGGTCCATGGGGAGGACCCGGGCACGCCGTACTTCACCGGACAGCACGAGGAGACGGGTCTGTCCGGCCCATACCGTCGAAAGGACAGGCGAGGGCAGGGGGCCGTCGCCGCACACCGAGGGCAGGCCCGTCATGGGGAAGAGAGAGACGCGGGTGCGAGGGCTCGCCGCGCGGGCCGGCGGCTGGAGCGCCCGGCATCGCTGGGCGGCCGTCGGGATATGGGTGCTGTTCGTCGTCCTCGCGATGGGGCTCGGTTCGGCGGCGGGCCGCGTCGACGTCAAGGACAGCGATCAGCTCTCCGGGGAGACACACACCGCCGCGAGGATCGTCGAGGACGCCGGCATCGACGAACCGGCGAGCGAGAGCGTCCTGGTCCAGGCGAAGGACCGCTCGCTGAAGGCCACGGACGCCGCGTTCCGGTCGGCCGTGAGCGCGGTCGTCCGCGCGGTGGAGGCGACCGGCGAGGTCACCGACGTCACCACCCCGTACGACACGGGGACGATCTCCGAGGACGGCCGCAGCGCGCTGGTGCAGTTCGACATGCGCGGCGAGGCGGACACCGCCGGGGAGCGCGTGGAGCCGGTGCTGCGGGCCGTGGAGAAGGCCGGAGAGGGCCACGAGGCGGTGCGGATCGAGGAGATCGGCGGCGCCAGCATGATGAAGACGTTCGACGACGCCTTCGGGGACGACTTCCGGAAGGCCGAGTACTCCGCGGTGCCGGTGGCCCTCGGCATTCTGCTCATCGCCTTCGGCGCGCTGGTGGCGGCGCTGCTCCCGGTGGCGCTGGCGGTCACCGCGATCATGGCGACGATGGGACTGATGGGCGTCGTCAGCCATGTGATGCCGATGAGCGACACCGCCAACTCCGTGATGCTGCTGGTGGGTCTGGCCGTGGGCGTCGACTACTGCCTGTTCTATCTGCGCCGTGAGCGCGAGGAGCGGGCGGCGGGCCGGGACGCGCAGACGGCGCTGCGGATCGCCGCCGCGACCAGCGGACGGGCGATCGTCGTCTCCGGTGTCACGGTGTGCGTGGCGATGGCGGGCATGCTGTTCACCGGTCTCGCCGAGTTCGAGGCGATGGGCCTCGCGTCGCTGATGGTCGTGGCGGTCGCCATGGTCGGCTCCGTGACGGTGCTGCCCGCGCTGCTGTCGCTGCTCGGCGAACGGGTCGAGAAGGGACGTGTCCCGTTCCTGCGCCGCCGGAACGCGCACCAGCGCGCCTCCCGTGGCAACGGTGAGAGCCGCTTGTGGACGGCGGTGCTGCGGCGGGTGCTCGCCCGTCCGGTGCTGTCGGTGGTCGTCGCGACCGGCGCGCTGCTCGCCCTCGCGGCCCCCGCGGTCGGCATGAAGACGCAGAACCTCACGCTGGACCAGGAGTTCGGCGACTCGCTGCCCATCGTGCAGACGTACAACCGGATCAACGAGGCCTTCCCGGGCGGTTCGGAGCCGGCCGAGGTGGTCGTCAAGGCGGCCGACATCAACGCCCCGGAGGTCAAGCACGCGCTGGCCGGCTTCAAGGAGCGGGCGATCAGTTCGGGTGCCTCGCGCGGGCCGGTCGAGATCAGGCTGCACGACGAGCAGAACATCGCCTTCGTGTACGTCCCGCTGGTCGGCGGCTCCGACCAGGACGAGGCGGGCGCGAGCCTGGAGAAACTGCGCGACGAGGTGCGCCCGGCCACGCTCGGCACGGTCGACGGGGTCGAGGCGCCGATCACCGGCCAGGTCGCGGGCTCCCACGACTTCAACGAGCAGCTGGTCGGCTCCGTCGTCCCGGTGTTCGTGTTCGTCGTGGTGTTCGCGTTCCTGCTGATACTGCTGTCGTTCCGCTCGCTGACCGTCGCCGTCACATCGATCGTGCTGAACCTGCTGTCGGTCGGCGCCGCCTACGGCATCCTCGTCGCCGTCTTCCAGCACGGCTGGGGCGCGTCCCTGGTGGGCGCGGAGGGTGTCGGCGCGATCATCACCTGGCTGCCGCTGTTCCTCTTCGTGATCCTGTTCGGCCTGTCGATGGACTACCACGTGTTCGTGGTGTCCCGGATCCGCGAGGCGCGGCTGCGGGGCCGTACGACGACGGACGCGATCCGGCACGGTGTGGTCACCACGGCCGGGGTCGTCACCAGCGCCGCGGTCATCATGGTCGCCGTGTTCGCGATCTTCGGGACGCTCTCCATGCAGTCGATGAAGCAGATGGGCGTGGGCCTCGCTGCGGCCGTGCTCATCGACGCGACGGTCATCCGGGGCGTGCTGCTCCCGGCCGTGATGGCGCTGCTGGGCGAGCGCAACTGGTACTTCCCCACGTGCCTGCGATGGCTGCCGGACATGACGCACGACGAGGCCCTCGAGGAGCCAGCCCCGGCGTCCCGGGGCGGCGAGGGAGAGTACGCGCCGGTACGGGTCTGACGGGCCCCTGCCCACCCGGTCGGTCATGCCGTGCGGCCCGGCCGGGACCGGTCACGCGATACGGCGCGGCCCGGCCGGTCGTACGCAACGGAAGGGGCCCGCCGGCGGAAGGGGCCCGCCGGCTCCGCGGGGAGTCGGCGGGCCCCTTGCGCGCGCTGCCCTGCCCTGCCGGTCAGGCGGTGGGCAGTCCGGCGTCGATCGGTCCTGCGGCGATCGGTCCGGCCCCGATCAGTTCGGCCTCGATGAGGTCGGCCGCGCGCCGGGTGCCGCCCTCGTGGGCCATGTCCGCCTGGACGGCCTTCAGGCGGCGGGCCACCTCCGGGTCGTCGACCAGCGCGAGCGCGGTGGAGCGCAGGGTGTCCGCCGTCGCCTCCGCGAGGGGGACGTGCCGGGCGACGCCGAGCGCCTGGAGCACGTCGGCGTTGCCGAACTGGTCCACGGCCTGCGGTACGGCGATCATCGGGGTGGCCGTGGCAAGGCCCTCCTGGCTGCCGCCCGCGCCCGCGTGGGTGACGAACAGGTCGGCCTGCCGCAGGATCGTCAACTGCGGCACCCAGGAGTGCACTTCGGCGTTGGGCGGGATCTCCCCCAGCTCCGCCGGTTCGACGTGCCGGCCGACCTGGAGGACCAGGTGCCAGCCGGGCAGCTCGCCGAAGGCCTTCAGGCACTCCCGGTAGAAGCCCGGCTGCTTGGTGAAGGACGAGCCGAGCGAGACGAGGACGACCTTCCCGGCGCCCGCGGGACGCTGCCAGTCGCCCTCGCCGCCCCGGTCGCCCTGACAGGCGCCGACGAAGCTGTACACACTCTCGTCCACCCGGTCGGCGTTCGGCTGGAGCGCCTTGGGGATGAGGACGAGGGAGCGGTCGGGGCGGCCGACGAACGGATCCGGGTGCTGGGTGATCCCGTTCTGCGCCAGCCAGGCCGCGAAGCGGGCGTAATAGGCCTTGCCCCGGTCGGTCTTCTTCGGCTCCTCCCACATCGGCTCGGCGACTTCCTGCTCGTAGCCGTCCCAGGCGACGAGGTTCGGTGAGAGGGAGACGGCGGGCACGCCCCAGCGGTGGGCGAGGACGCGCGCCGGGTAGGAGGTGATGTCGTGCAGCACCAGGTCGGGTTCGTCGCCCTCGTAGGCTTCGATGAGCTGCGGCAACGCCTGGATCGCGTCGTTGAGGAAGGGCTCCACGTTGTCGAGCAGGGTCGTCCCCCACGCCTCGGGGTCGTCGTCGGGCGACGGCAGCGTGGAGTTCCACGGCTTCACCTCGGCGCCGGTCGCGGCGACCTTTTCGGCGAACACGGGCGGAATGGCGTACGTGACCCGGTGCCCGCGCGCCACCAGCTCGCGGATCACCTCGAGACTCGGGTTCACGTGACCGTGGGCGGCGATGGAGAACATGGCGATGTGCGCGGGGCTGGTCATGCCGATGACCCTAGGCGAGACGATACGTCTCGTACAACTGGATTGTTCTGCAGTCCCGCGCAGCGAGGTACGCACCGATTGCGGCGCGGATGCGGATGCGGATGCGGATGCGGTCGAGCGACCACCTGCGGCAGGCGCGTCCGGAGGACCGGCAGCCGCTCTCAGCCCCCGCGCCCGCGCCCCGCCGCACCCGCACCCCCTGTCAGCGCTGGTAGCGGGCGAGCACCAGGTTGCCGTCCTTTTCCAGGCGGTCGCGGAGCTCACCCAGGCCGATCGCGCCGCTGTAGTACTCCTGGTACGCCGGGGTGGCCACCTTGTCCTTCCACTCGGGGTAGCCCCGCACGGACTGCGCCGGTGCCGGACTGAGGTGTGCGGCGAGGGCCGTGCCGGTGGCCCAGCCGTACTTCGCGGTGCGCAGCGCCGGGTCCTTGAGGGCTTCGGTGCCCGTGGGCAGCATCCAGTCGCCGAGGGCCAGGCACACCATGTTGCGGGGCCGCAGCAGGAAGTCGAGGAAGCGTGCCGCCTCCCGCTTGTGCGGACTGTCCTCGGCGATGGACAGGGTCTGCGGGCTGACGCCCTGGGTGAGTCCGTCCGCGCCGGCGGGAGCGGGCAGCACCTGCCAGTCGAAGCCCTCGGGTGCCTGCTGCACGATCTGCTGGCGGTAGGAGAACCCGAGGGGGACCATGGCGTACCGGCCGCCGAAGAACCCGGGGAGCGTGTCCGAGCCTCCGCTGCCGAGCGTCGTCGCCGAGGCGCTGTGATCGGTGTTGACCTGGTCGTGGATGGTGCGCGGCACGACCTGGTCGCCCGGCTCGAAGCGGACGGTGACCCTGCCGTCCGCTCCGCGGTGGAACAACGCGCCGCCCGCCGACAGCGACAGGTTCAGCGTGGCGGACACGGGTTCCTTCAGCGCCCAGGCCACGCCGTACTTCCCGGCGCCGCTCAGCCGCTCGGTGATCCGCCGGAACTCCGGCCAGCTCCAGGGCCGTTCGGGGGTGGGGACGCGGACGCCGGACTTCTTCAGCCACGTGCTGTTGGCGATCAGCACGCGCGGTTCCTGGAGGAAGGGCACGCCGTAGACGCCGTCCCCGAAGGTCGTCGTCTCCCAGCTGCGCGGCGGGATGTCCGCCTTGAGCCGGTCGGGCAGCAGGTGGGTCAGGTCGGCGAGCCGGCCGCCGTAGGCGAAGTCCGCGAGGTCGTCGGAGGCGTCGTGGATGATGTCGGGCGCCTCGCCGCCCTCGAAGGAGGTGAGGAGCTGGTCGTGGACGCTGTCCCAGTTGCCCTGGACGTACTCGACGCGCACGTCGGGGTGCGTCGCGTTCCACTCCTCGACCAGTTCCCTGTTGGCCTCCACCGACTCCTGCTGCCAGGCCAGGGACTGGAAGCGCAGGGTGACCCGCCCGTCGTCCCGGGTACCGCCCGGGGAGCAGCCGGCCAGGAGCAGCAGGCCGACGAGGGCCGGCATGACCAGTCGCGTACGCGTCCGTCTCGCACGCGTCCGTCTCGTACCCGTCGCTCCCGTACGCGTCGGCCCCGTACCCACTGCTTCCGTGTCCACTGCTTCCGCACCCGTCGCTCTCGTACGCATCAGGCCTTCACCGCTCCCGTGAGCATGCCGCCCGTGATCCGCCGCTGGATGAGCGCGAACACCATCAGGGAGGGCAGTGTCGCGAGGAAGGCCGCCGCGGCCAGCGGTCCGAGGTCGGCGACTCCCTCGGCGCCGATGAAGTGGGTCAGCACGACCGGCAGGGTCTGCTTCTCCGGGGTCTTCAGCAGGATCAGCGCGAAGAAGAACTCGTTCCACGCGGTGATGAACGCGAACAGTGCCGTCGCCACGATGCCCGGCGCGAGCAGCGGCGCCGTCACCGACACCAGGGTGCGCAGCCGCCCGGCGCCGTCGACCGCCGCGGCCTCCTCCAGCTCGCGCGGCACGGCCCGTACGTAACCGGTGAGCATCCACAGGGCGAACGGCAGCGCCCACACCACGTACACCATGACCAGTCCCGGCAGCGAGTCGATCAGCCGCAGGCTCTTCAGTACGAGGAACAGCGGGATGATCAGCAGGACGAACGGGAAGGCCTGGCTGACGACGACCCAGCCGGTCGCGGCCTTCGCGAGCCGGGTGCGGCGCCGTGCCATGACGTACGCCATCGGGGTCGCGATCAGCACGGCGATCAGGGCCGCGGCGAGCGCGGCGGCCAGCGAGTTGACCGCGGCGTGCAGCAGGGGCTGTTCGTCGAAGGCCTGTCGGAAGTTGTCCAGGGTGGGGTTCTCCGGGATCCAGGTGGGGTGCAGGCTGCCCAGTTCGCGCGCCGGTTTGAAGGCCGTGGAGATCAGCCACAGGAACGGGAACGCCAGGAACACGAGATACGCGAGCAGGGCCGCGTACTGGCCGGTGCGGGCCGCCGGTCTCGTCCTCACGCGTCGTCACCTCCCCGGAGCCGGCCGACGAGGAAGACGGCCAGGAGCACCGAGATCACGGCGACCATGACGCAGCCCATCGCCGCCGCGTACCCGAACTGGCCGTAGCGGAAGGCCTCCTCGTAGGCGAAGAGCATCGGCAGCCGGGTACGTCCGCCGGGGCCGCCGTTGGTCAGGACGTAGACCAGGGCGAAGGAGTTGAAGTTCCAGATCAGGTTGAGTGCGGTGATGGCCAGCGCGACCGGTCTGATCGCGGGCCAGGTGACCGTGCGGAAGCGGCGCCAGGCACCGGCGCCGTCGACCGCGGCGGCCTCGTGGAGTTCGCGCGGGGTGTTCTGCAGACCGGCGAGCAGGGCGACCGTCGTCTGCGGCATGCCCGCCCAGACGCCGACGACGACGACGGCGGGCAGCGCGGTCCCCAGTCCGCTGAGCCAGTCGCGGCCGTCGCCGAGACCGAGGTCGCGCAGGGTCTCGTTGAGGATTCCGGCGTCCGGGTTGTAGACCAGGCGCCACATGATGCCGACGACCACCTCGGGCATCGCCCACGGGACGATCGCCAGGGCGCGGGCCGCCCAGCGCAGCCGGAGGTCCTGGTGGAGCAGCAGGGCGAGGCCCAGCGCGAGCAGGAACTGCGGGACGGTCACGCCGACGGCCCACGCCAGCCCGATCCGGAACGACTCCCAGAACAGCGTGTCGTGCAGCAGGTCCTGGAAGTTGAGGCCGCCGATCCACCGGGTGGGCGTGGTGCGGCCCGACTGGGCGTCGGTGAAGGCCAGCAGGATGCCGTACAGCAGCGGCCCGACGCTGAGGACGAGGATGGGGATCAGGGCGGGCAGGACCAGGAACCAGGCGCCGTGCCCGCCGCCCCGCCCTTTGCGGCCGGAGCGGGTCACTTCCGGCTCCGGTCTCCTCACCTCGGTCAGCAATGTCACAGAATCTACCCCTTTGCACGGCGTGGACGGCCTCGTCATGGTCGTGAACACGATCAGCCACGTCAAGCCGTCGCGTGCCCCGCCCGGCCGGTGCGGATGGGAAACTGACGGATGACGGCCGGATTTCGGCGCGCTGAGCGCGTACGGACGGCGGACGGAAGCGGATTCGGAGGCTGACGATGGACGAGGCACGGGCGCGGGAGGTACTGGCCGCGGCGGAGGTGCTGCCCGGCGCCGGCGCGCATGCCGGGGCCGGTGCCGCGGCCCGCGCGCGGCTGCTCGCCCTGGGTGAGAACGCGGTGTTCGCCGCCGGTGACCTGGTCGTCAAGGTGGGCCGCCACGCCGAACTCCTGGACCGGGCCCGGCGCGAGCTGGCCGTGGCCGGGTGGCTCGCACAGTCCGACGTGCCCGCGGTACGGGCCGCACGGTCCGACGCGCTGCTGGTGGACGGGCACCCGGTGACCGTGTGGCACCGGCTGCCGGACGCGGTACGGCCCGCCGAGCCCCGGGACCTGGCGGAACTGCTGCGCGTGATCCATGCGCTGCCCTCTCCTTCCTTCGGGCTTCCGCCCCGTGAGCTGCTGGGCGGTGTCGAGCGGTGGCTGCGGCTCGCGGGGGACGCGATCGACCCGGCGGACGCGGCCTACCTGCGGGAGCGGCGCGACGGTTTCGCCTCGGCCGCCGCCGCTCTGACACCCCGTCTGCCGCGCGGCCCGATCCACGGCGACGCCCTGCCGCGCAACGTGCACGTGGGCCCACAGGGACCGGTCCTGGTCGACCTGGAGACGTTCTCCGGCGATCTGCGGGAGCACGATCTGGTGGTGATGGCCCTGTCCCGCGACCGGTACGGCCTGGCCCCCGGGGCCTACGCGTCGTTCGTGGAGACCTACGGGTGGGACGTACGGGAGTGGGACGGGTGCGCCGTGCTGCGCGGGGCGCGGGAGACGGCGAGCTGCGCATGGGTGGCGCAGCACGCGCCCGGCAATCCGAAGGCGCGGGCGGAGTTCGAGCGGCGGGTGGCGTCACTGCGGGACGGGGATCCGGCCGTGCGGTGGTACCCCTTCTGAGCGGTACGGCCGAGCCCGCGACCGCGGCGGCGACCGGTCCGCACGGCGGACCCCTCCGCCCTGTCCGATCGCTCTCGGGCCCGGCTCAGGCCGGGCTCAGGCCGGGTTTCAGGCCCGGCTCGCCGTCAGTTCCCTGAACGGCCACATGCCGTCGACCGTCGCCGTCTCGTCGCCCTTGCGGCGCAGGAAGGCCTGGTAGTCCGCCGCCCATTGGGCGTACCACTCTATTTGGCGGTGGTGCAGGTCGGCCGGGCCGAGGGAGGCGACCTTCGGGTGCCGGTCGGCTATGGCGCAGGCGAGGCGGGCCGCGGCCAGGGCGTCACTCGACGCGTCGTGGGCGGTGTCCAGGACGATGCCGTACTCGGCGCAGACCGCTTCGAGGTTGCGCTTGCCGCGCCGGTAGCGGTCGGCCCAGCGGTCGATGGTGTACGGGTCGATGACGGGCGCCGGGTCCTGGCCGCCGAGGCGGTCGCGCAGGGACGGCAGGTGGTACCGGCGCAGTTCGGCGGAGAGCAGGGTGAGGTCGAAGGCGGCGTTGTAGGCGACGACCGGGACCCCGGTCCTCCAGTACGTGACGAGGACGTCGGCGATGGCGTCGGCCACCCGGTCGGCCGGCCGGCCCTGGCTCGCCGCGCGTTCATTGCTTATGCCGTGCACCGCGACCGCGTCCGGCGGGATTTCCACGCCGGGGTCCGCCAGCCATTCGCGGCGGCCCATCTGCTCCCTGTTCCTGACCTCGATCACGGCTCCCGTGACGATGCGTGCCTCGCGCGGGTCCGTGCCCGTCGTCTCCAGGTCGAAGCCGATCAGCAGCTCCCGGTGCCAGCCCATGCGGCTGCCCCCCTTCTTGGTGTGCGTCCCCCAGTGATCTCCACCTTCGCACGCGGCACTGACAATCCCAGGACCGCTTCCCGCTCGGCCGTCCGGTGGGGGAGCCGGCGCACGTCACGACACCGGCCGCGAATCCGCCCACATCACTTCGAACTCCTCGCGATAGGTGGAGAAGAGTCCCCCTTCGTCGACCCCGTCCGACGTGACCACCTTGCCCGCGTTGCGCAGGACGAACACGGGTGCCTCCATGCCGCGGGTGCGGCGGAGGTAGTTCTGCACGACGGCGATGCCGTCCGCGCCGTCGCCGTCCACGAGGTAGGAGGTGAAGCGGGGCGTCTCGTCGAAGACCTGGATCGCGAAGGCGTCCGGATCGCGCAGCCGGGCCCGCACCCGGCGCATGTGCAGGATGTTCATCTCCACGGCCCGGCTCAGCTCGCCGCGTTTGATGCCGAGCTCGCGCTCGCGCCGTTTCACGGCACTGGATGCCGGGTTGAGGAACAGTAAGCGCACCCGGCAGCCGGACTCGGCGAGGCGGACGAGGCGGCGGCCGGAGAAGTTCTGCACGAGCAGGTTGAGGCCGATGCCGATGGCGTCGAGGCGGCGGGCGCCGCCGAAGATGTCCTCGGCCGGGAACTGGCGCAGCAGCCGGACCCGGTCCGAGTGCACGGCCACCACGTCGGCGTACCGGTCGCCGACGAGGTCCTCGACCGCGTCGACGGGCAGTCGGCGCGCGGACGGCACGTCGCCGCCGGCGCCGAGGATCTCCAGCAGTCGCGCCGAGGCCCGCTCGGCCTGTCCGAGGACCGCCTCGGACAGGGCGCGGTTGCGGGAGACGACGTTCCGGGTGACCTCCAGCTCGTCCAGCGCGAGTTCGACGTCCCGGCGGTCGTCTATGTAGGGCGCGAAGCAGGGCCAGTGCTGCACCATCAGTTCGCGCAGCTGGGGAAGGGTGAGGAAGCTGAGGACGTTGTCGTCGGCCGGGTCGAGCAGGTAGCCCTTGCGGCGGCTGACCTCGCGGACGGCGACGGCGCGCTGCACCCATTCCTGCCCGGCGGGCCCGGCCGCGGCGACCACCCACTCGTCGCCGTGCACGGGCTCGTAGACGGGCCGCAGTACGGCGGCCACGACGGCGCGCAGCCGCTGTTCGACGAGGTTCAGCCAGATGTAGGCGCGACCGGCGCGCTGGGCGCGGGTGCGGACCTCGCGCCAGGAGTCGGCGTCCCAGTCCAGCTCCGGGCCGATCGCACCGGCGTCCATCGGCCGGGCCAGGGACACGGCGCCGGGCGGGACATCTGTGGAGTTCCCCTCGTGACTCTCGTCACCAGGCGGCAGCTCCAGCCCTCCCGAGCCCACCTCGCACCGCCTTCCGCTCCCCCGAGCACAACCCCGTGTCAACGATCAAGGAAGGGTACTCCGGTAGCGGCACGCGGTGCAGCCCGATGGACAGGCTGGTCCCTCAACCCGAGTCGTCCGTGTGGCCGTTCCGGTCGGCGGGCTGACGGGAAGCGAGCGGATTCATGCCGGTGACGTTGCGCGGGGCGAGGGTGAAACCCGCCGGTGGGCCGGCAGGGACCGCTGGTCCTCGTCGCGGGCGGTGAGAGGGAAGCCGGCGTTCACCGGGAGCGCGGGGCGAGTGAGGGTCTGTCCGCCGCCTGTCCGCCGCCTGTCCGCCGGCCGGCCGTGCCCGGAGCAGGTGCCGGTGCAGGGCGGGGGCGCTGGGACCGGTCCTCGCCCTGCCCGGGACAGGTGCCAGTGCACGGCGGGGCGCTGGGACCGGTGCCAGCCCTGCCCGGAGCAGGTGCCGGTGCCGGTGCCGGTGCACGGTGGGGCGCTGGGCCCGGCCGTCTCGTCGCCGGTGAGCGGGTCGCGCCCCGGCCCGCGGCTCCCTCGGCGGGCGCCTGCGCCCCGACGCCCGGCGGGGCGCCGTCCCACTCCTGCCCTCCCGATCCCCGGACGGGCCCCCGGACTGGCTCCCGGACTGGCTCCCGGACCCGGCCCCCGGCCGCCTGTAGCACGGGGCGGCCACCCCCTTCCGGCGTGTCGGCGGCGAACGCCGCCCCCGGCAGGGTGACCGCGAGCGTCCGGGTCGTCCCCGGCGCGGCGAGAGCCGTGCGGGGCACGGCCTTTCCCAGGTGGCGGTGCGTTCCCCCGCGCACGCTGTCCCCCCGCTCCCCCCAAAGCCCCGGGAGTGTCTGTGCGCTCCAGCGCTCGGCATACCTGGCGTGTACGGGGTATGCGTGGGTCGTCCGGTAAGAGGGCCATAAGTCCTAGGTGGTTCCGTCACTTTCGGGGACACTCGGGGCCAAGGCGTCACCAGGGGCGCCGCACACCGGAAAGAGTCGTATCCATGCAGGTCTGGCCTGGAGAGGCATATCCGCTCGGTGCCACGTACGACGGCGCCGGAACCAACTTCGCGGTCTTCACGGAGGCCGCGGACCGAGTAGAGCTGTGTCTGCTGCACGACGACGGTTCGGAGACGGCGATCGAGCTGCGGGAGAGCGACGCGTTCGTGCGGCACGCGTTCGTGCCCGGCGTGATGCCGGGGCAGCGGTACGGCTACCGCGTGCACGGCCCGTACGCGCCCGAGCGGGGGCTGCGCTGCAACTCGGCGAAGCTGCTCCTCGACCCGTACGCGCGTGCGATCAGCGGCAGGATCGCCTGGGGCGAGGAGGTGTACGGCTACCACTTCGACGCCCCGGACAGGCGCAACGACCTGGACTCGGCGCCGCACACGATGACGTCGGTCGTGGTCAACCCGTACTTCGACTGGGGCGACGACCGCCGGCCCCGCACCGAGTACCACCACACGGTGATCTACGAGGCCCATGTGAAGGGCCTGACCATGCGCCACCCGGGCCTCCCGGAGGAGCTGCGCGGGACGTACGCGGGGCTCGCGCACCCCGCCGTCATCGGGCATCTGACGGAGCTGGGCGTGACGGCGCTGGAGCTGATGCCGGTGCATCAGTTCGTGAACGACCACCGGCTGGTCGACACCGGCCTGAACAACTACTGGGGCTACAACACGATCGGTTTCTTCGCCCCCCACAACGCGTACGCGTCCTGGGGCGACCGCGGGCAGCAGGTGCTGGAGTTCAAGTCGGCGGTGAAGGCGCTGCACGAGGCGGGGATCGAGGTGATCCTCGACGTGGTCTACAACCACACCGCCGAGGGCAACCACCTGGGACCCACGCTGTCCTTCAAGGGCCTGGACAACCCACAGTACTACCGGCTGGCGGACGACCCGCGGTACTACACGGACACGACGGGCACCGGGAACTCGCTGCTCATGCGGTCCCCGCACGTCCTTCAGATGATCATGGACTCGCTGCGGTACTGGGTCACCGAGATGCACGTCGACGGGTTCCGCTTCGACCTCGCGGCGACGCTGGCGCGGCAGTTCCACGAGGTGGACCGGCTGTCCTCGTTCTTCGACCTGGTGCAGCAGGACCCGGTCGTGTCGCAGGTCAAGCTGATCGCCGAGCCGTGGGACGTCGGCGAGGGCGGCTACCAGGTGGGCAACTTCCCACCGCTGTGGACGGAGTGGAACGGCAAGTACCGCGACACCGTGCGGGACCTGTGGCGGGGCGAGCCGCGCACGCTCGCCGAGTTCGCCTCCCGGCTGACCGGCTCCTCCGACCTCTACCAGGACGACGGGCGGCGCCCGCTGGCCTCCATCAACTTCGTGACCTGCCACGACGGCTTCACACTGCACGACCTGGTGTCGTACGACCACAAGCACAACGAGGCCAACGGCGAGGGCAACCGGGACGGCGAGAGCCACAACCGGTCCTGGAACTGCGGCGTCGAGGGCGAGACGGACGACCCGGACGTGGCGGTGCTGCGCGCGCGGCAGATGCGGAACTTCGTCGCGACGCTGATGCTGTCCCAGGGCGTGCCGATGATCAGCCACGGGGACGAGTTCGCGCGCACCCAGGGCGGCAACAACAACGCCTACTGCCAGGACAACGAACTGTCGTGGGTGGCGTGGCCGGGGCCGGACGGGCCGGCCCGGGAGCTGTTCGACTTCACGCGCGCGATGGTGTGGCTGCGCAAGGACCATCCGGCGTTCCGCAGGCGGCGCTTCTTCCACGGACGGCCCGTGGAAGGCACCCACGACGAGCTGTCGGACATCGCCTGGTTCACCCCGGAGGGCAAGGAGATGACCCAGCGGGACTGGAACTCGGCGCGGGCCTCGGCGCTCACGGTGTTCCTCAACGGCAACGCGATCTCGGAACCGGGGCCGCGCGGGGAACGCGTGACCGACGACTCGTTCCTGCTGATGTTCAACGCCTCGCCGAAGCCGCTGGACTTCGTGGTGCCCGTCGACCACGGCCGGCAGTGGCAGGTCGTCGTCGACACGGCCCGCCCGGACGGGGTGCCGCCGGGCACCGGCCCGAAGGTGCAGGCCGGAGCGAGGCTGACGCTGACGGACCGCAGCATGACGGTGCTGCAACGGCCGGTGTGACCGGGGCTTCCCCCGCGGGACGGCCCCGGTGGCGGCCGGTGGCCCCGGATCGTCCGTCCGGGCGAGCCGGGGCGCACACCCGGGGGTGCCGCGGAGCGCCCGTGATGACACGAAATGCGGCCGGGCGGGTACGTACGTCTGCATGACACCCGAGCGACGCGACCCCACGGTGCCCACGGCCACCTACCGGCTCCAGCTGCAGCCCGCCTTCCCGTTCGAGGCGGCAGCGGCGGCCGTGCCGTACCTGGCCTCGCTCGGCGTCTCGCACCTGCACCTGTCCCCCGTGCTGGAGGCCGTGCCGGGCTCGCCGCACGGGTACGACGTCACCGACCCCGCGCGCGTGCGGGCGGAACTGGGGGGCGAGGACGGGCTGCGGGCGCTGGCCCGTACCGCGCGGGAGCACGGCCTGGGACTGGTGCTCGACATCGTGCCGAACCACATGGCGCTGGCGCCGCGCCACAACCGCGCCCTGTGGGAGGTGCTGCGGGAGGGGCCTGCCTCGCCGTACGCGCGCTGGTTCGACATCGACTGGGAGGCGGGCGGCGGGCAGCTGCTGCTACCGGTGCTCGGCGGGCCCCTCGGCGACGAGATCGGCCGGCTGACGGTGGACGGCGACGTGCTGCGCCACCACGACCACGCCTTCCCGCTGCGCGAGGGCACGGCCGGTCTGCCGATGCCGCGGCTGCTGGACGCGCAGTGGTACCGCCCGGTGTGGTGGCGGCTGGCCCGCACCGAGCTGAACTACCGGCGCTTCTTCAGCATCTCCGAGCTGATCGGAGTGCGCGTGGAGGACCCGGAGGTCTTCGACGCCACCCACGGCACGATCCTGCGGCTGCTGCGCGAGGGCGTGATCGACGGCCTGCGCGTCGACCACCCGGACGGCCTGGCCGACCCCGGCGCCTACCTGCGGCGGCTGCACGGGGCGACCGGCGGGCACTGGACGGTCGTGGAGAAGATCCTCGCCGACCACGAGCACCTCCCGGCGTCCTGGCCGGTCGCGGGCACCACCGGATACGACGCCCTGCGCCGCGTGGACGGCCTGTTCACGGACCCGGCGGGACACGCCGGCCTCCTGGACGCGTACCGGCGCTTCGCGGACCCCCAGCCGGATCTGGGCGGCGACTGGGCGGCGACGGCACGCCGGGCCGCGTACCGGGTGATCGGGCACGAGCTGGCCGCCGAGCTGGACCGGCTGACCCGGGCGGCGGGCCGGGCCTGCGCCGCCGCGCCCGAACCCGCGCTGCGCGACCGGGCACCCTGGGCGCTGCGCCTCGCACTGCGGGAACTGCTGGTCCGCCTGGAGGTGTACCGGCCCTACACACCCGGGGACACGGCCTCGGTCGTCACCGAGGAGGCCGCCGCCGGGGCCCGCCGTGCCTTCCTCGTCCCCGAGGAGGCGGGCGCGGTCGACGTCGTACGGGACCTGCTGCTCGCGCGGTACGGCGACGGTCCGGAGCACGTGGAGTTCCGGACGCGGTTCGCGCAGACCGCGTCGGCCCTGCGCGCCAAGTCCGTGGAGGACACGGCGTTCTACCGGTACGTGCCGCTGCTGTCCGCGACCGAGGTCGGCGGCGACCCGGGCCGCCCGGCCCTCACCCCCGGCGACTTCCACGCGTACGCCACGCGCGTGCAGCGCGACCGGCCGCTGTCCGGGACGGTCGTGTCCACGCACGACACCAAGCGCAGCGCCGACGTACGGGCCGCGCTCGCCGTGCTCACCGAGTGCCCGGCCCGCTGGGCGGACCTGGTGTCGGAGGTGACCCGCGCGGGGGGCGACGTGCCGGACGCGCAGCTCGCGTGGGTGGCCTGGCAGACGGTGTTCGGACTGGGCCCGGCGGACCCGGAGCGGGTGCGGGGCGCGCTGCTGAAGCACGTGCGCGAGGCCGGTCTCCACACCGGCTGGACCGAGCGGGAGCCGTCGTACGAGGAGGCGGTGACGCGTTTCGTGACGGCGGGGCCGTGCGGGGTGCCGGGCGAGCGCGTACAGGCGTTCCGGCGTGAGCTGGGGCCGCACATCCGGGCGAACGTCCTCGGCGCGGCCCTGGTCCATCTGACGATGCCGGGTGTGCCCGACGTGTATCAGGGCACCGAGGCCGAGTGCCTGGCCCTGGTCGACCCCGACAACCGGCGCCCGGTGGACTTCCCGCCGGCGGACGAGGACGACAAGACGCGGCTCACGCGGGCGGCGCTGCGGCTGCGGGCCCGGCGCCCCGACGTGTTCGGCGCGGCGGCGACATACGAGCCGCTGACGGCCGAGGGCCCGGCGGCGGCCCACTGCGTGGCGTTCGCCCGCTCGCACCGGGTCGTGACCGCCGTGACGCGCCTGTCGTTGCGGCTCGCGGGGGCGGGCGGCTGGCAGGACACGGAACTCGCCCTGCCGCCGGGCCGGTGGAGGGACGCCCTGGACGACTCCCGGGAATTCGAGGGTCGCGCGCGCGTGGCGGCCCTGTTCGCCCACCGGCCGGTGGCTCTGCTGGAGCGCGCGGAGGGCGAGAGCGGGGAGGCGTGAGCGGACCGGGTACGGTCCCCGCGGCAGGCCCGGGGGCCGACGGGACGCCCCCTCCGGCACCGGAGTCCCGCCCCGCCGGGACTCGCCCGTGTCTCCCTTGACATGGCCCGTCGGGCGTGGGGTACTGCGAGAGGCGGGACCGGGCGGACGAGTCGGGGGTGAGTCTCCTGCCGGAGCTGCGCTACCCCACGGTCACCGAACTCGTCTCGGACGCGCGCGCGTTGGCAGCCCGGTGGCCGGGCGTCTGCACCCTGCGGCAGGTGGGCGTGTCCCGGGCGGGCAGAGGACTGCACCTGCTGTCGGTGGGCCGGGCCAGGCGGTCCGTACTGGTCGTGGCGGGCGCCCACTCCAACGAACCGGCCGGCGGACCCACCCTGCTCGCGCTCGCCGAACGCGTCCTGGAGGAGCGGTCGTTGCGGGACGACACGTCCTGGCACCTCCTGCTGTGCGCGGACCCCGACGGGGCGAGCCTCCACACGACGCCGGCGCCGCGCAGCCTGCTCGACTACCACCTCGGGTTCTTCCGGCCCGCCGCGCCGGAGCAGCCCGAGTGGGCGCCGTCCGTGCTGCCGCCCGACCGGCTGCCGCCCGAGACCCGCGCCCTGACCGGCGTCATCGACGAGCTGCGCCCCTACCTCCAGGTGTCCCTGCACGGCACCGAGCTGGGCGGCAGCTGGGTGCAGCTGACGCGCGACGTGCCCGGTCTCGCCGAGCCGTTCGCCAAGTCCGCGGCGCAGCTCCACATCCCCGTCGAGACGGGCGCCTCGGACGCCGCGGGCTGGCCGGTGGCGGGGCCCGGTGTGCGGGTCATGCCCGCCGCCGAGGCGGGCCGGGCCTACCCGAGCCTGTCGGACGACGCGCGGCACAGCACCTGGTACCGCCCCCACCGGTACGGCGGTCTCAGCGCGGTCGTCGAGGTGCCGATGTGGGCGAGTGACCTGGTGGACGACCCGGCGCCGCATCCCGCCCCGGCCGCCGCGATCCGGCGGCTCGCGCACCGGCTCCAGAAGGACACGCGGGAGGTGCGGGAGGTGTTCGAGGACGTGCGGCCGCTTCTGGACGGGGCCGACGGGCCCCTGCCGCGGGCCGTGCGGTGGGGTCTTGAGCTGGTGCCGGGGCTCGCCGCCGACCTGATCGACACGCCGCCCGTCGACGGCACGCGCGCGTACGTGGGCAGCGTCGACGCGTTCACGCGCCGGGTGCCGTTGCGGGTGGCGGCCATGCTGCTGCGGGTCCTGCGGGAGACCGACGACCGTGCGGCGCCACGCCTCGAACAACTCGTCGTGCAGTGGAGCGACGCCTTCGCGGCACGGTTCCGCGCCCGGTGGGTGCCGGTGGCGCACCAGGTCGAGCACCAGTCGCGCACCGTCGTCGCGGCGGCCCTGCACGCGCGCGGGAGGACGGTGTGAGCCGCACCGCCCTCCCGGACCCGGCCGTCCCCGAGGGCGCCGCTCTCCCGGGCCCTCCCGGACGGTCCGCTCAGCCGTCCAGCGCGAACACCTCACCCGTACGCGCGGCCATCAGGCACGCGTTCGGGAACGTCTCCGTGTAGTTCACCGGGCGGCCGTGCCACTCCCCACGCGCGCGCGCCGTGACCGGCGCGTCGATCATCGTGCAGAAGGCGTCCCTCGGCGGGACGGCACGCGGGTCGCCGCCCGCCGCCTGGAGTTGCGCGCACGCCTCGGCCGCGTGGGCGTGACCCCGGGGCGGGCCGCACAGCAGCAGGGCGCCGCGCGTGCCGCTGGAGTCGGTCTGCTGGCGGAAGGAGACGCCGCCCGGGGTGACGGTGAGGTAGAGCCAGTCGCCGGGACCCTTGACGGTCGCCCCGGCCGGGGAGGCGCAGGTGACGAGGAGAGCGGCCGCCGCCAGCAGGCCGCCCCGTACCGCTTTCGCTGTGGTGGTGTACGTCATTCCCGGTACATCGGCACGGCGGGCTGCGAACCCCACCCGGACTCACCCGAACGGGAACACGCGCGCGTCTGTCCGGCCGTGAGCTCGAACGCGGCGAGCACCACCCGCGTCTGGTACTCCGCCTGCCGTGCGACCGGTATCCAGCGGGTCCCGTGCCCGTCGCGGTAGTCGGCGCACCACACGTCGATGAGCCGGTCGAGTTCCGGCAGTACGCCCGCCGGGTCGCGTCCGGCGGCGGTGACCAGCTGGTGCAGCAGCCCCGCGGTGCGCAGCGCCAGCCGTCGCCCGGCGATGCGCAGCGCCGCGAGGTGTGCGACGCCGAGCGGCGGGAGGGTGTGCCCGCCCGGCGTGTCGGGGTCCCAGGTGTCGGCGAGGCCGGGACAGACGAGCAGGTAGTCGTCGACGGGCGCGAGCAGCGGCGCGGCGTCCGGCAGGTCGGCGACGTGCGGCCGGAGCCGGTCGAGGAGCCGGCGCAGCAGCCGGGTGTCGTGGCGCAGTGTGCCGCTGATGGTGCGCAGGGCCGTAGCCGGGTCGGCGCAGGGCGCGGGGTCGGCGACGGCGCGCACGCCCCACATGGGTGCCTCGACGACGGCGGTGACGGTGCCGTGCCGGTGCGGGTGGTACCAGGTCGACTCGACGGCTGCCTCGGTGATGGCGGCGGCGAGGTCGCCGCGGCGCGGCGGTGGGATCAGGTAGACGGCGGGGCCCAGGCCGGGCCAGTACAGGGTGTCGTAGGCGCCGAGTTCGCGCGGGATGCCGAGCCGGGCGGCTGCCCGGGCGACGCGCTGCGCGAGCCCGGGCAGTTCGTCGGTCACCTCGACGAAGCCGCCGCCGACGTCGACGCCGTGCAGGGAGCACTGCAGGACGGGCCGCAGTTCGTCCTGGAGGTCGAGCAGGACGCGCGTCTCGGGCAGGGTGACGCGTGCCGGGCCGTCGGGCAGCCACTCGGGCTGTTCGAGGAAGCCGGGCCGGAAGAAGTTCCGGAAGTACCGGCCGAGGGTGTAGGGGCCCGGCAGCCAGCGCTCGTTGCGGCGCAGCCCGTCGGGGTCGAGGCACAGAAGCAGGTTCCAGGTGGCGTCGGCGCCCTCGGTGAGCCGGGGGTCGGCCAGGGCCCGTTCGGCCAGCCGCAGGACGGTGGCGCCGCCCACGGGTTCGTTGGCGTGCGGTCCGGCGACGACGAGGGTCTGACGGCTGCCGTGCCCTACGGACAGCAGCCACATGGGTGTGCCCGCGCGGGAGGTACCGACGCGCCGCAGCCGGGCGTCACGGGGGCGGCGGGCGGCGAGCGCGGCGGCGCGGGCGGCCAGCTCGTCCACTGTGTGGTAGCGCAGGAGTGCCTGCAGGACACACCTCCCCGAGGTGGTGCGATCAGCTCACCCGATATGCGCGGGATACGCAAAGTCAGTCATGACTTGGGGGGTACGTCAACACCTCGGTGCGATGCGGCATTTCTGCGGCACGGGTGGCGGCCCGGGCCCGGGACCCGGCGCGGCTCAGTCGGCGGAGAGGCGGTAGGCCACCCGGCCGAAGCCGATCTGGTCGCCGTCGCGGACGACGGCGGCGCCCACGACCCGCCGGCCGTTCACCGTCGTGCCGTTCGTGGAGCCGAGGTCCCGCAGGACCCACATGCCGCCCTGGCGGCTGAGTTCGGCGTGTACGCGCGACACCGTCTCGTGATGGAGCCGAAGGCCGTTGGCGGGGTCGCGGCCTATGCGCAGCGGGTGGCCGGTGCCGGGGTGCGGCAGCAGCAGCTTGGGAAGCCGTTCGGCCTGCCAGGCCCGGCGCAGCCGCACGGTGAAGCCGGACAGGGCCTCCACCGCGCCGAGGACCACGCGTGAGGCGCGACCCTCGTTCGGCAGGTCGGCCGTGAGCCGGGCGAGCTCGTCCGGGCGGCGGGCGACGAGCGCCAGCTCCATGCGGCGGATGAACGTGTCGTGGGACAACCGGCCCATGGCGACGCCGTCACGCAGCGCCTTCAGCGCCTTGTCGCGCTCCACGTCGGAGACCCGCGCGGGGAACGTGTTGAACTCGAATGACGACGTCACGCAGGTGATTGTCGGTCAGACGGGCCGGGGTGTCCAGGAGACCGAGGTCTCCTGGACCCCGCGGACACGGCCGCCCCCCGCACGTGCCGGACGGCACCGGCGCGGGTCCCGCGCACGGGCCCCGCGCGACCCCCGCGTCGAAAGAGGCGTGTCGGCGACCGGCGTCGACGGTGGTCCGGCCGCGTTTGGCGCACCATGGACGGGCTACGTCACGGTGAGCAGACGAAGGGGAACCGCCCGTGCAGTTCGAGGTGTGGGCACCACAGGCCGGCCGGGTGACGCTCCAGTGCGACGGCGTCACACGCGCGCTGGAACGCCATCCGGAACGGCCGGGCTGGTGGCGGGGCGAGGCCGAGGCCCGGGACGGCTCCCGGTACGGCTTCGCACCGGACGACGGGCCCGTGCTGCCCGATCCGCGCTCGCGCCGGCAGCCGGACGGCCCGGACGGGCTCAGCGCCGTCGTGGACCACACGCGCCACGTCTGGCGGGCCCCGTGGCGGGGCCGCCCGCTGCCCGGCGCGGTGCTGTACGAGCTGCACGTGGGCACGTACACGCCGGAGGGCACCCTGGACGCCGCCGCCGAGCGGCTCGGCCACCTCGTGGAACTGGGCGTCACGCACGTCGAGCTGATGCCGCTGTGCCCCTTCCCGGGGCGGCACGGCTGGGGGTACGAGGGGGTGTCGCTATGGGCGGTGCACGAGCCGTACGGCGGGCCCGCGGCGCTGAAGCGCTTCGTCGACCGGGCGCACGAGCTGGGTCTCGGCGTCGTCCTCGACGTGGTGCACAACCACCTGGGCCCGTCCGGGAACCACCTCCCGCGTTTCGGGCCGTACTTCACGGACACGCATCACACGCCGTGGGGCGCCGCCGTCAATCTGGACGCGCCCGGCTCCGACGACGTGCGTGACCACCTCGTCGGCAGCGCCCTGGCGTGGCTGCGGGACTACCGCGTCGACGGGCTGCGGCTGGACGCCGTGCACGCGCTCGCCGACACGCGCGCGTGCCATTTCCTGGAGGAGCTGTCGGCGGCCGTGGACGCGCTGGCCGCGGAGACGGACCGGCCGCTGTTCCTGATCGCCGAGTCCGACCTGAACGACCCGCGTGTCGTCACTCCCCGCGAGCGGGGCGGCCTCGGCGTGCACGCGCAGTGGAACGACGACTTCCATCACGCCCTGCACGCCGCGCTGACGGGCGAGTCCCGGGGCTACTACGCCGACTTCGCGCGCGCCCCTCTCGCCGCCGTGGCCAAGACGCTGACGGGCGGCTACTTCCACGACGGCACGTACTCCGGCTTCCGGCAGCGCCGCCACGGCCGCCCGCTCGACCGCACGCGGGTGGCCGCGCACCGGCTGCTCGGCTACAGCCAGACCCACGACCAGATCGGCAACCGCGCCCGGGGCGACCGGCTGTCCGCGCTGCTCTCCCCCGGCCTGCTGGCGTGCGCGGCGACGCTCGTCCTGACGGCGCCCTTCACGCCGATGCTGTTCATGGGCGAGGAGTGGGCGGCGGGCACGCCCTGGCAGTTCTTCACCGACCACACCGACCCCGGGCTCGCCGAGGCCGTACGGCGGGGCAGGCGGCGGGAGTTCGCGGCACACGGCTGGGCCGAGGAGGACGTGCCCGACCCGCAGGACCCCGCGACCCGCGACCGGTCCTGCCTGGACTGGTCCGAGCCCGGACGAGAGCCCCACGCGCGCGTGCTGGCCTGGTACCGCCGTCTCCTCGCCCTGCGCCGCGAACAGCCCGACCTGACCGGCCCGGACCTCGCCGACACGAAGGTGGCGTACGACGAGCAGCGGCGCTGGCTGGT
Organism: Streptomyces sp. NPDC005925; assembly: GCF_040638805.1. Classification (NCBI taxonomy): domain Bacteria; kingdom Bacillati; phylum Actinomycetota; class Actinomycetes; order Kitasatosporales; family Streptomycetaceae; genus Streptomyces; species Streptomyces sp. NPDC005925. Next base: position 337,498 of record NZ_JBEXVL010000001.1, read on the forward strand.
CTTCCGGCGCGGAGACGTCCGCGTCGCCGTGAACCTCGCCCCCGGCCCGGCGGCGATCCCGCTGGGCGGCGGCGAGACCCACGTACTGGCCGCGTGGGAGCCGGTGGGGCCGCCGGGCCCGGACGGGGTCCTGCACGTGCCCGGGGAGTCGTGCGTGGTGCTGACCCTGGTGTGAGGGACCCCTGGCGGGGCGGGCGCACGGCGACGCGCGCGCAGGCGTTCACGTCGCCCGCCCGGCCCCGGTTCGTCCTCCGGCCTTTACTCCGTCGCCCGTTCCAGCAGGATCGGCTCCCAGGCGCGGCGCAGCCGGCTGCGGAGGAGCGGCAGGGCCGGCGGTACGGGCGTGACGTCTCCCGGACCCGGGCCCCGGCCCGTCAGCGCCCGGGCCAGGTGCAGGATCGTGTCGCAGCGGGCCAGCCACAGGCCGCGCAGGCAGGGGCGGGGCCCGTACCCGGCGAGGGTGGCGGCACGCACCGCGGCGGGTGAGCCGACGGCGCGGGCGAGTCCGGCGATGTCCTCGGCGGGGTCGCCGAGGACGGCGTCGGCCCAGCCGAGGACGCCGCGCACCCGCCCGTCCACGCCGACCATCAGATACTCCCCGGTCAGGGCGTGGTGGACGAGGACCGCCGTGCCGGGCTGCGCGGTGAGCCGCCCCGCGGCCGGGCCGGTCAGCCGGGTCAGCCGCGCGGGGTCGAACTCGTCGGCCCGCGCGAGGCGTTCGGCGGCGGGTCCGGCCGCCCGGCGCAGCGCCTCCACGGAGCGCGGGGCGGTGCGCGGCACACCGAGCGTCTCGGCGGCGCGTACGGGCACCTCGCGCAGCCCGGTGAGCAGCGCGGCGAGGTCGGCCTCGCCGAGGGCGGACACGTCGTGCTCGTCGGCCGGGCCCCCGGGCACCCGGGTGTCGAGGGTGTACGGCAGCCCGGGTGCCCACTCGCCGCGGGCCACGCTCACCGGCACGGTGACCGGGACGTGGGTCCGGGCGAGGTCGCGCAGGCGCAGGGCGCGGCGCAGGCGGAGGGCGGCGTCCCGGTCGGCGGCGAGGTGCAGCACGTGACGGTCGCCGACCCACCAGGTGACGGGGTGGCCGCCCGCCCCGGCCGGCCGGATCTCGGGCCCGTCGGCGCCCGCCGGGCCGGCGCCGCGTGCCTCCCGCAGCGCGGTGCGGACGATCCGGCGGACGGTGTCCGCGCCGGGTGTCGGTGCCTGAGTCATGATCGCGCCCGTTGTCGCTCGGGAGTGGCTCGGAACTGCTGGAGCGGGGACCGCCTCCCTCTCAGCCCACCACGACCATCTCGCGGGTCGTGTCGTTGAGGCGGCGTCCGCCGTCCTCGGTGACCGTGACGATGTCCTCGATGCGCACGCCGAAGCGGCCGGGCAGGTAGATGCCGGGTTCCACGGAGAAGCACATGCCGGGCACGAGCGGCTGTTCCTCGCCCTCGACCATGTAGGGCGGCTCGTGCGTGGTGACGCCGATGCCGTGGCCGGTGCGGTGGATGAAGTACTCGCCGTAGCCGGCTTCGGCGATGACCGCGCGGGCCGCCCGGTCGACGTCCTGGCAGGCGGCACCGGGCCGCACCGCCCGGAAGCCCGCCTCCTGGGCCGCGCGCACGGTGTCGTGCACCCGGCGCTCCTCCTCGGTGGGTTCGCCGACGTGGACGGTGCGGGAGGTGTCGGAGCCGTAGCCGTCGCGCAGCCCGCCGAAGTCGAGGACGACCATGTCGCCGTGTTCGATGACGCGCTCGCCCGCCTCGTGGTGCGGGTTGGCCCCGTTGGGTCCCGAGCCGACGATGGTGAAGTCGACCTGGGAGTGCCCGTGGCGGCGCAGCAGACCGGCGAGTTCGGTGGCGACGTCGGTCTCCCGGCGCCCGGCGAAGGGCACCTTCCGGATGTCCTCGAAAGCCGCGTCGGCGGCGGCGCCGGCGGCGGCCAGCAGGTCGAGCTCGGCGGTGTCCTTGACGGCGCGCAGCATGGGCAGCACGTCGGTGAGGGCGGCGTAGCCCGTGCCGGGCAGGGCCCGCTGGAGCGCGAGCAGGTGCAGGGCCCAGGTGTTGTCGCTGACGCCGTAGCGTCCGGCGTCGTCGAGGAGGCCGGTGGCGGCGAGGTAGGGGTCCTTGCCGTCGGTCCAGTCGCGCAGGGTCAGGGCGGACGCGCCGCCCGCCTTCTCGGCGTCGGGCGCCTCGAGCGCGGGGACGACGAGGACGGGGTCCCGGCCGGGCAGGAGGACCAGCAGGGTGAGGCGCTCGGTGTCGGCGGGGGGCGCGTATCCGGTGAGCCAGACGAGGTCGGGGCCCGGCGACACCAGGAGACCGGCCAGCCCGGCATCGGCCGCGGCCCGCGCGGCACGCGCCATGCGTGCGCGGTAGTCCTCGGCGGTGAAGGGTGCGGTCGTGGTGCCGCTCATCCGGGCCTCCTGGGGAGATGAAGGGGCTACGGGCAGCATCCTGCCCCGCCGGAGGGGGCCACGCGAGCCGGTTACGGGCTTTGCCCGTACATCGCGGCTCTGCCGGGTCCTGCCGTCCGCGCGGGGCCTGTCAGGTGACGACGCCGGGGACCACCGTCAGCTGCTGGTAGCCGCCGCTCTCGTGGCGCACGACGAGATTCACGCGCTCCCCGGGCCGGGCACGGGACACGGCGCGGGCCAGGTCGGCTGCGGTGTCGACGCGGGCCGTGCCGAGCACGAGGAGCACATCGCCGCGGACCAGGCCCGCGGAGTGGCCGGGTCCGGGAACGTGCACGCCGACCACCCGGGCCCCGGGCCCGTCGTCGTCCACGGCCTCCAGGCCCAGCGTGGCGCCCACGCGCGCGGGCGGTGGCGGCGGGTCGGTGGACGCGGGGGTGAGGGCGGCACCGGGGCGGGCGGCGGCCGGCCTTCCGGAGGCCGTCGGCCCGTGCGGCTGCGGGGCCGCCTGCCGGAGCCCGGCGAGCCGGCTCGTCCCGGCGACCTTGGCGCTCACCGCGCCGAGCCCGAACCCCGCGAGGGCGAGGACCAGGCCGGCGAACAGCGCGAGCAGCGGGTTCACCAGCCGTCGTCCCCCGCCGCGCGCGGCGGGCGGGGGCAGCACGGCGGCGGGGTCGGTGCCGGTATCGGGGTCGGTGCCGGTATCGGGGACGGTGCCGGTATCGGGGACGGTGCCGCCGAAGGCCCGGCCGGGCAGGGGTTTGGGACGCAAGGGTGTCTGTTCCATGGATCGCCTCCGGCCCAGAGCCCTACCCCCCGCACCGGCGCACGACGTGCCACGAAAGGATGAGACTGACCTGCGGTCGAGCGCGGAACGCGGCCCGGGGCACGGCCGGCGAAGGGCCGGGGCGCCTCGCCCGGTGCGAGGCGCCCCGGCCCGGGCTCGGGCAGCGCTGTCCGTCAGCGGAGCATCGGCACCGCCGCCGGCCGGTCGGGGACGAAGCCGTGGGCGCGGCGGGCGAGGTGGCCGGCCTGGTACCGGGGGACCTTCTGGTGCCAGTTGAGGATGCCGGCCATCCAGTTCTCCAGGCTCAGCACGTAGTCGCGGATGATGTCGCGGGCCTCCTCGGACAGCGCGAAGTCCTCGTACAGGACGGGCAGTTCGTGGGAGACGACGTGCTGGAACTGCCGCATGCGCTGCGTCATCAGGTCGTGCACGACGCCGAGCGCGTCCGGGTAGTCACAGCCGAAGAAGTTCTGCACGACGAGGATCGCGTTGTGCATCTCGCCCTCGTACTGGATCTCCTTCTGGTAGGAGAAGACGTCGTTGAGCAGGCAGGCGTAGTCGATGGCCGCGTTCTCCAGGGAGCGGACCGGGCCGCTGCGGTACACCTCGGGCGGGACGGCCGGGCCGTGGCCCATGCGGCACAGGCTCAGGGTGAGGTCGGAGCCGAAGGTGGCGCGGCGCATCTCCAGGTAGTCCACCGGGTCGGGGACGCGGTTCTGGAACTGGTTGGACAGCTCCCACAGCCAGCTCTCCAGCATGTCGCAGATGGCGGCCTTCAGAGTGCGGCGCTGCTCCGGGGTCATCTCGGCGGTGGTGCGCTGCCACAGGTCCGTCAGGGACCGCTCCATGGCGTTCGCCGGGACGAGGGACGCCTCACCCTCGACGTTCATGCAGGCCGTGAGGCGTTCGGTGCTGAGCTTGGCCCCGACCGGGTCGCGGCGGTGGCCGAACACGAGCGGGTAGTAGTCGTCGGCGTAGGTGCCCCAGGCGAGCCAGTGGGTGCCGAGGTCGAGTGCCCCGGGGCTGCCGTCCGGGTTCAGTCCGGCCGCGCACAGGGCCAGGTCGCTCGCCGTGAGCTTGTCCTCGTCCCACACCCCCTCGCTCAGGATGCCCATGCGGTGCGCCCACGGCAACAGGCGGGCGCGGGCTCCCTCGAGGCCGGGGTTGAGGCGCAGGGGGAACGGCATCGGGATGTCGGGGATCCGTGCGGGGCCGACCCGCTCGAAGGGCACGTACGTGTACGCGCGCAGGCGTTCCGCACCGGCCCCGGCGAGCAGGGCGCGGACGTCGACGCCGGACGTGCCGAGTCCGGTGGGTGTCCGCCAGGGGCTGGCGGGACGGGCCTCCTGGTTCATGTAGCGGCTGGAGCGCAGGTGCCATTCGTGGCCGCCGGACTGCCAGTCCTGCAGACCCTTCGTGTACGCCGCGACGGCCGCCACCCGGTCGGGGGTGAGGCCCTTCTCCAGGGCGACGGCGGGCACTTCGGTGAGCGCGGTGTGCTCGAACTGGTGCAGGCGCGAGGTGAGGATGTCGTTGACGGTGTCGGCGGCCTGCTGGGTGGTGCAGCCGAAGAAGGTCTCCAGGACGAGCACGCCGTTGCTGTTCTCGCCCTCGTCCTCGACCTCCCGCTGGTAGGAGAACAGGTCGTTGCGCAGGTGCACGGCGTCGGAGAACGTCTCCATCAGCACCCTGAGCGGCCTGGTCCCGGCGACGGCGGCGGGCACCTCGGCGGTGGCGTACTCCACGAGCCCGGCCGACCAGGGGGCGCCGCCGACCTTGCGGCGCATCTCGATGTACTCGACGGGGTTGGCGATCCGCCCCTCGTTGATGTTGGACAGTTCCCACAGGGACTCGTTGAGGAGCTGTTCGGTGGCGACGGCGAAGCGGCGGCGCCAGTCCGCGGACATGGCGGGCACGGTGCGCGCCCACAGGTCGGCGAGGCCCGCCTCGACCGGGTTCTCCGGCTCGGGCACGGCCGTCGTGAGGTCGAGTGGCATGAACAGGGGCAGCCGGTCGAGGTGGGCCTTGCCCGCGGCGCGGTCCTGGGTGCGCTTGAACATGTCCAGGAAGTGGTCGTCGAAGAAGAACACCCACACGTACCAGTCGGTGATCAGGGACAGGTCGGGTCCGTCGCAGTCGGGGTGGGTGTACGCGCACAGCAGGCCGTAGTCGTGTGCGTCGAGGTCGGACTGCTCCCAGATGCCCGAGCCCTCCAGCATGCCCATCTCGCGCGCCCAGGCCGTGGAGTGTGCCCGGGCCTCGTCGACGTGCGGATTCAGCCGCGCGGGATACGGCATGTAGAAGTGCGGGAGTCGGAACGGCTGAGTCATGCGCGGGCCCTACCCAGGGCCCCGCGGCGGCATCCGACCACCGGCAGATGATCACACCATCGCGTGAACCGGGGCCGAAACGGGCACGTCGCCGCCCTCGCCCCCGTTTCGGCGGCCTGGGCTCACCTCCGGACCTGAATCAGCGCATGGGTGCCGCCGACGCGCCAGCGCTGCCCCTCGGCGGCCGTCAGCGCGGCCTCCGTGGCGGCGTCGAGGCCGGTGACGACCTCGGACTTGAGGGTGCGCAGCGCGCCGACCGGCCCGGGGAAATGGGCGGTGACCTCGGCGAACGGCGTGGTCGGTGCCCAGCGCCGGTCGCCCACCAGACGGCGGTAGTTGAGGTCGCCCTTGACGATCGTCACGGCGGCCCCGGCGAACTCCGCGCGGAGATCACCGGGCAGATCGGCGAACGGCAGGGGGCCCGCGGAGAAGGGGTGCGCCCCGACCGTGAGCCGGCCGTCGGCCATGGCGTCCCACAGCGTCCTGCCGTACGCGGCCGCCGTGCCCGTCGCGCCGGTGAGACGGCGCAGGGCGTCGACGACGTCGGCCGTGGTGGCGTCGGAGACGTAGTACGGGTACGGCTTGATGTGCAGGACGGCCCGCCCGATCCGGCCGCGCCGCAGCAGATGGGCGACGAGCAGCAGGTCGGGGACGAGCTCCCGGCCCGCGTTGTCGGCGATCAGGCAGAGCGTGCCGGTGCCGGACGATGCGGACGGCGGCAGCAGCGACCAGAGGGCCGCGCTGTCGTCGGCGACCAGCGGCGGGGTCTCCCCGCCGGTTCCGGTGCCGCCCGCGGAGAGCCGGAAGCCGAGGTCGGCGCGGTTGCCCCACAGTGAGCCGTGCAGCAGGGCCAGGGCCTGCTCGTCGTCGGACAGGTCGGCGAGGCCGTCCAGAGCGGCGAGTTCCTCGTCCGTCCCGGGCGCCTGGAGTTCGGCGAGCTTGAACGGGCGGAACGGGTCGATGCCCTGCCACGGGCCGGGCCCGAAGTAGCCGACCGCGTCGAGCAGCAGACGGTAGAAGTAGCTCTCCGACCACAGCCACGGCACGTCGAACCAGGACCGCCCGGCATACTCGCCCAGGCCCCAGGAGGCCCACCGGCCGGCGTCGTGCGCGCCGGCCGGGAGCTGTTCGACACGGCCGTCCGCGCAGCTCTCCAGCAGCGCGTCCAGGGCGCGGTGCTGTGCGGGCCCGTACGGGAAGGCGTCGCGGACCTGCCGGACGATGGCCGGGTGCCGCTCGGCGAGCACGCCGTGCGGGAACGAGCCGGGCTCGTTCCCGAGGATCACGGGCGCGGACTGGCTGGGGGGCATGCGGGTCACCGTACCCTCGCGGGTCAGGCCGCGGTGATCTCCCGTTCCAGACGCGCGGCGAGACCGACGTAGCGGGCCCGGCGGGGCACCGGCACCAGGCCGCGGATCATGATGCGCCACAACTCGGCCGTGCGGCGGGGCTGCCGCGCGAGCGGGTCGAGGGTGTGGCCCACGACGGCGGCGCCGACGAAGGAGCTGACCAGCGAGTGGGCGGCGGCCTGCGGGTCGACGTCCGGATGCACGTCGGCCTCCCGGACGGCGGCCACCAGTTTGGCCGTGGCGATGTCCCGCCATTCCGCGAACGGATGGGAGAGCGGCGGACGCACCCGCACACCACCGGTCGCCAGCCTCAGCCCGGCCCGCAGAATCGGCCCCTCGACCGACAGCCGCGTGATGCCGAACGTGATGCGCATCAGCGCTTCCAGGGAGGAGTAGTCACGGCTGTCCAGGTCGTTCGCCATCCGGCGCAGCGTCCGGGACTGGATCTCCATGATGGCGTGCGCAAGGTCCTCCTTGGCCGCGAAGTGGAAGTACAGTGCGCCCTTCGTGACGCGGGCGTGCTCCACGATGTCGCTGAGGCTGGTCGATTCATAGCCATGGCGGTCGAACAGGTCGGCCGCGGCCGTGATGATGGTCGCGCGGGTCTGTTCGGCGCGTAACTGCCTCGCCATCGGCTGTACCACTCCCGGGATGGATATGGACGGGTTGTCCTGTGGTGCAACTACCCCCCGTGCACATCGATTCACCATATCGACCGCGCATGTCACGTCATTATGCCGGGTCGCCGGCGTCCCCGGGACCCACAACAGGGTGGGCCGGTCGGCGCCCCATCCGCGCCGCCCGGCCCACCGGTCCGGTCCGCGCGTCCCCGAGGGGCCGCGCGAGGTGTGTCAGAAGGTCGACTTCCGGCCATTGAGCGTGCCGGTGTCCTGCGCGTACAGGTCCTGACGCGCAGTTTCCAGGTGCCGTTCGCGGTCTCGGCGCGGAGCGGACCCGTCCGGGGTCACCTGTGGGTCAGCTGTGCTCGAACGATAGGCAAAGCGCAGGTCACAGGGATACAGGGGAAACCCTTGAGACACCCTCGATCCGGCCGGCCGGAAACCGACCCCCCGGACGGGTGACGGTATGGGTCCGCTCCACCCTGCGGGTGGCAGGGGTGACCGGGACTGCGAGGCCACCTGGTCCTCCTGCTCGCACCTGCTGTCCCTGGTGGAAACCGGGCGAGCGGGTGGCGGGGGTGGCCGGGACGCTCAGGACACCTGTTCCTCCCGTCCGGACGTGCTGTCCCCCTTGAAAACCGGGCGCAGAACGGGACGGAGGCCGGGGCCGCGGACGGCTCGGCGGGGGCGGGCGGCAGTCCACCCACCCCGCCGGGCTCCCGGGCTCCCGGGCTCCCGGGCTTCCCCGGGGCGGACGGCCCCGACGGCTTCGCGTACGCCTGCCTCCACGGCGGCTCGGGCCGACGCAGGGCCGGTGAGCCGATACTCCGGCTCACCGGCGCTCCCGCCTCCGCGGTCGCCCGCCGCCGCTCCCCGGGGTCCCCCTCATGGTCCTCTCCGATGCCCTCCGCGCCGCTTGCCGCGACCGGTGCCGCGGCGGTGCTGGCGGCCGTCGCCGGGACCGTGGCGGTGCTGTACGTACGGCGTCGCCGAAGGGCACGAGGGCCAGGGTTTCCCAGGGGTCGCCCGGTGGATCATCACGATGCGGCAGCGGCAAGTGCCGGGGCGCGCCGCTCACTTGACGACCGGTGTCCGCACACGATTGGCTCCGGGCCAGTGGACGGGCGAGCGGTGCGCGTCACGCGTTGCCCCTCGCGCGCTCCGTACGCTCCGCCATGCTCTTTGCTCGGCCGCTCAGCGAGGTGCCGCACGCCATGACCAGTCCTCCACCGCCTCGTTCCCGTCCGTGTGCCGGGGGGCTCGTCCGTGTCGTGGCGCTGTCGGCCGTGGCCTGTCTGCTGCTGGCCGGCTGCTCCGGCGGCGGCGCGACCGGCACGCAGCACGACGCGGGCAGGGCGGGCAGCGGCCGGCTCCGGGTCGCGATGATCACGCACGGCATCGAGGGCGACGCGTTCTGGGACGGGGTGCGCAAGGGCGCCGAGACGGCCGCCGCCAAGGACCACGTCGAGCTGGCGTACGCCGCCGACCCCGATGCGGCGGGGCAGGCCCAGCTGGTGCGGGACGCGGTCCGCGACAAGGTCGACGGCATCGCTGTCACCCTCGCCAAGCCGCGGGCCATGCGCGGGCCGGTCGCCGAGGCGCGGGCGGCCGGCATCCCGGTCGTGGGCTTCAACTCCGGCATTGCCCACTGGCGTTCGGCCGGCCTGCTGGAGTACTTCGGGCAGGACGAGAGCCTGGCGGGCCGGGCCGTCGGCGACAGGCTCGACGGACTCGGGGCCCGGCAGGCGCTGTGCGTCATCCACGAGCGCAGCAACGTCGCCCTGGAGGCGCGCTGCGCCGGGGTGAAGAAGACGTTCGGCGGCGAGACCGAGATGCTCTACGTCGACGGCTCCGACATGGCGGGTGTGTCCACCGCCGTCGCCGCCGCCCTGCGGCAGGACCCCGGCATCGACGCCGTCGTGACGCTGGGCGCGCAGTACGCGCTCGCGGCGGTGGACTCGGCGAAGAAGGCCCGCAGCCACGCCCGGGTCGCGACCTTCGACCTGAACCACGAGCTGGTGGCGGCCGTGCGCCGCGGCGACGTGCAGTTCGCCATGGACCAGCAGCCGTATCTGCAGGGCTATCTCACCGTGGACGCGCTGTGGCTCTACCGGACCAACGGCAACGTCAGTGGCGGCGGCGTCGAGCCCGTGCTCACCGGCCCCGCCGTCGTCACCCGTTCGAACGTCGCCGCGGTCGCGGAGTTCGCCGCCGGCGGGACCCGCTGACAAGGGACGGCCATGTCTTCACGCAGAGCAGCCCGGCGCCGTCTCGGCTCCATACGTGCCTCCCTGATCCTGCTGGCCGTGGTGCCCGGTGTCACCCTCGCCGCGATCTGGAGCGTGACGACGATCCAGATGTTCTCTGAGGGGCTGCGACTGCGTGACCAGGCGCAGTTGAGCCGGTCGACGGGTGCGATGGGCACTGAGGCGACGCTCGCGCTGCAACGCGAGCGGCGCCTGTCGGCCGCGTGGCTGTCCGGGCACGGCTCGCGGGCCGAGCTCCAGGCGCAGCGGCGGCGCACGGACGAGGCGGTCGCACAGCTGGTCCGGCAGGGCGGCCTGATCGAGCGGGCGCCCACCCGGATCGAGGACCGGCTGTACTCGGTCGTCGCGTCGATCGGCAGCCTGGAGTACTACCGGGGCCAGGTGGACGACCCGACCGACATCACCGCCGAACAGGCCCTGGACCAGTACACGTCCATCATCGACGACCAGATCCACGCCTTCGAGGAACTGTCCCAGGTCGACGACGGCGACCTCGCCTCCCAGGCCGGCCCGCTCGTCGCGCTGGAACACGCGGCGGAGCTGGTCTCGCAGGAGGACGCGCTGCTCAGTCTGGGCTGGCGGTCCGGGCACCTCGACGAGGTGGCCCGTACGGAGTTCGCGCGGCTGGTCACCACCCGCCGCTGGATCATCGAGGACCAGGTCTTGCCCTCCCTGCGCGGCCCGGCCGAGGCGGCGACCGAGGAGATCCTGCACAGCGCGCAGTGGCGGACGCTGGAGGACATCGAGAACGCGGTGCTCGCGACCCGCCCCTCGGGCGGCACGGAGAACGTGCCGCTGCCGGACGTACGCGAGCGGTGGAGCGCCGATGTGAAGACGCTGGGCGAGAGGTCCGCGTCCCTCATTCAGCGGCAGACGCGCGACCTGATGGAACGCAACGGCGACCGGGCCGACAAGCTGCTGCTGACGGCCGCCTCGCTGAGCGCCGCCGGTCTCGTCGCGCTGCTGCTGTGCGTCGGCATGTCCTGGCGGATCACCCGCTCCCTGTCACTTCGGCTGCGCGGTCTGCGGGTGGCCACGCTGCGCCTGGCGGAGGAGCGCCTGCCGGAGGTGGTGGCCCGGCTGGACCGGGGCGAGACCGTCGACGTGGAGTCGGCGACGCCGCCGCTGGACTACGGCGACGACGAGCTCGGGCAGGTGGCGCAGGCGTTCAACACCGCGCAGCGCACCGCCGTCCACACCGCCGTGGAACTCGCCGACACCCGGCGCGGCTTCCAGAAGGTCATCCTGGGCATCGCCATGCAGAGCCAGAACCTGGTCAACCTCCAGCTCAGCAAGCTCGACGCGCTGGAACGCGAGCACTCCGACCCCGAGGTCCTCAAAGGCCTGTACGAGCTCGACTCCACGGCCAGCCAGTTGCGCCGCTACGAGGAGAACCTCGTCATCATCAGCGGGGAGCAGCCGCGCCGCAGCTGGCGCCGGCCGGTGGCGCTGCTGGACATCCTGCGCAGCGCGGTCGGTGAGGTCGCCGAGTACCGGCGGGTGGAGGTGCGCACCGAGGAGGAGGTGTGCCTGGTGCCCCCCGCGGTGGCCGACGTGATCCATCTGCTGGCGGAGCTGATCGACAACGCGACGGTGTACTCCCCCGCGCCCCGTCCGGTCGAGGTGCGGGCGGAGCTGGTCGCCGAGGGCCTGGCCGTGGAGATCGAGGACCGCGGGCTGGGCCTGCCGGAGGACGAGTACGTCTCGCTGAACGCGCAGCTGGCCGTGCCCCCGCAGTTCGACGTGGTGGCTCTCGCCGACGACCTGCGACTCGGCATGTTCGTGGTCGCCCGCCTCGCCCACCGCCACGGCATCGGCGTCACGCTGCGCCCGTCGCCGCACGGCGGTACGACGGCGGCCGTGCTGATCCCGTACGAGGTGGTGGTGCGGGAGGAGCCGGCACCGGGCGCGGACACCGGCGGGGGCGAGGAGAACGACGCGGACGCCGGGACGGCCGGGGGCGCCGCGGGAAGCGGGGGTGCCCTCGGTGACCGGGCCGGCGAGCACCGCGCCGGCCGGGAGGCGCCCGTGGAGCGCGCCGGGTTCGCGCCCGCCGGGCCCGCCGCGGCGGCCGGGACCGCGCGGGCCGCCGCCCCGGTGCCCGGCGCGCTGCCCCGGCGGGTGCCGCGGTCGAGCCGCGCCGCCGGGCGGCGTGAGGAGCAGCCGGCCGGCCGGGGTGAGGACGCCCCGGACGACGGGCTCGCCGAGTTCACCGCGGAGCGGGCCGCGTCCTCGCTGGCCGGGTTCCAGCGTGGCACGCTCAAGGCCCGTCAAGAGACGGAGGCCGTGCCGTCCTCGCCGGGCGGGCCCTCCGCCCGTCCCCCGATTCCCCCCGCCGACCGCTGACGAAGGACACCGCCATGACACTCCCCTCCCCCGCCACGAACACCCAGCTCGACCAGTTGCTGACCGGACTCGTGGAGCGGGTCGCCGATGCCAGCCAGGCGGTGGTGCTGTCCGACGACGGGCTCGTGCTCAGCAAGTCGACCGGGTTCCCACGGGACGACGCCGAGCGGCTGGCGGCGACCGCGTCCGGTCTGATGAGCCTCAGCAAGGGCGTCAGCATGGACTTCCGTGGCGGCCCGGTGCGTCAGGCGCTCATCGAGATGGCCAACAGCTTCCTGATTCTCACGTCGGCGGGGCCCGGCGCCCTGCTGGTCGTGCTGACCGGGCCGAACGCGGACGTGGGCGTGGTCGCGTACCAGATGAACCTGCTGGTGAAGAAGATCGGTGAGCATCTCAGCGCGGCGCCGCGGGCCGGCGCGGGCCCGGCGGCGGACGCCGGCGTGTGAGGTGGACGAAGCGGAGCCGGAGGGCCGGCTGGTCCGGCCGTTCACTCTGACCGGTGGCCGGACCCGGCCCAGCCGCGAGGACTTCTCCCTCATCACGACGGTGACCGCGGTGGTCGCGCCGCCGGAGCATGCCGTCCGGCCGCAGGCCGAGCACCTGCGGATCCTGCGGCTGTGCGGCGAGCCCGTCGCCGTGGCGGAGCTCGCCGCACGCCTCGATCTGCCCGTGAGCGTGGTGGTGATCCTGCTGTGCGATCTGCTGGAGGCGGGCCGGATCACCGCCCGCCCCCCGCATCCCGTGACCAGGACGGCCGTGGACCTCGACCTGCTGCGCAGGCTCAAGGAAGGGCTCGGCCGGATCTGATCCGTCGAGGCGCGCGGCCGGATCCGGTACCCGCCGCGCCGGTCCGGGACCGGCCGGCGCCGGTCCGCGCCCGGCTGATCCTCCGGCCGGTCCGGGCGGAGGGCCCGGATCAGTCCAGGCCCACCGACCTCAGCCAGGACGTGGCGACGTCCAGCGGGTCCTTCTTCTCCAACTGGACCTGGGCGTCCAGGTCGAGGAGCGTCTGCGTGTCCAGCTTCGCGGAGACCGCGTCGAGGGCGGCGGCGCCCTTCTCGGGCAGACCGTCCTTGTGGACGAGGGGCTGCACGTTCTGGAAGCCGAAGAGGTTCTTGGGGTCCTTCAGGACGACGAACTTCTCCTTGCGGATGGTGGGGTCGGTGGTGAAGAGGTCCGCGACCTGCACGGTGTCCTTCTTCAGCGCCGCCTGAGTGAGCGGGCCGCCCGCGTCGAGCGACTTGAAGGACTTGAATTCCAGGCCGTACACCGACTTCAGGCCCGCCAGGCCCTGGTGCCGGGTCTGGAACTCGGGCGAGCCGCCGAACACCAGGTCCGCAGCCGCGTCCTTGAGGTCGGCGATGCTGGAGTCGGCGGTGAGGCGGTGCCTGCGCGCGGTGGCGGCGTTGACGGTGACGGAGTCCTTGTCCTGCGCGGACGACGGCTTCAGCAGGGTCAGTGCGGCGTCGAGTTTCTTCTCGAGGGCGGCCGTCGTCTCCTCGACGGACTTCGGGGTGGCCTTGGAGTCGAGATAGGCCAGCAGGGAGCCGTTGTACTCGGGCAGGACGGTGACGGAACCGTTCTTCATCAGACCGTAGGTGGTCTCGCGGCTGCCGATGTTGGGCTTGTAGGTGACCTTGATGCCCTTGGCTTTCAGGGCTTCTCCGTAGATGTCGGCGAGCAGGATGCTCTCGGCGAAGTTGTTCGAGCCGACGACGACGGTGTCGCCGCCCTTTTCGCCCCCGCCGGCCAGCGGGTCGGAGGTGCCGTCGGAGGAGGAACAGCCCGCGAGCAGGGCTGCCGTGGCGGCGACGGCGACGGTGAACGCGCCCGCTTGCCTGGTCCGGGTCCAGCTGCTCTTCGCGGTAAAAGTCATTGACTGATCCAATCCAGCCACTTCTTGGTCAGTCAAGAGCGGCTTGGTCACCAATTGGCGTCGAATGTCGACCGGGGGCGCACAGTGGCGGTCCGGCGGTCGTGTCACCGCCTGCGGACGCCCGGTGACACGGCGATCCGGGCCGCCGCCCAGAACACCGCCAGGGTGGCCAGGGCCAGCCCGGCGACCAGGGTGGCGCCGCCCACGACCTTCTCGTAGTCGCGCTGGTACAGGCCGTCGATGATGTAACGGCCGAGGCCGCCGAGGCTGACGTACGCGGCGATGGTGGCCGTGGAGACGATCTGGATGGCGCCCGAGCGCAGGCCGCTGAGGATCAGCGGGAGCGCCGCCGGGAGTTCGATCTGGAACAGCACCCCGGCCTCGCTCATGCCCATGCCCCGCGCGGCGTCCACCGGCGACGGGTCGACGGAGCGCATCGCCTCGTAGGTGGTGACCAGGATGGGCGGGACGGCGAGGACGACCAGCGGGGTCATCACGTTCACCATGCCGAAGCCCACCATCAGGGTCATCAGCACGAGCAGGCCGAAGGTGGGCAGCGCCCGGCCGGCGACCGCGATCAGGGCGAGGACGTTCCCGCCGCGCCCGTAGTGGCCGGTGAGCATGCCGACCGGCAGGGCGATCACGGCGGCGATGCCGAGCGCCTCCAGGGTGTACTGGACGTGCTCCGTCACGCGCGTGGGGATGCCGTCGTAGCCCTGCCAGTGCGCGCTGTCGCTGAAGAAGGCGTGGATGAAGTTCAGCAGGTTCACCGGGCTGCGTCCTTACGTGCTGCTGCGTCCGTGCGTACTGCCGCGTCCGTGCGTACTGCCGCGGCGGCCGGTTCGGGCGCGTCGGCCCTCGGTGTCCTGCGGGTGCGCCGTGGCATCCACGGCGTCAGCAGCAGGCGTACGGCGACCAGCAGGCCGTCCACGAGGATCGCCAGGACGGCCATGCTGAGCACGGCGTTCAGGGCGAGTTCGGGCCGGTCGTAGATGTTCGCGTCGTTGATCAGGTTGCCGAGTGCGCCCTGGTTGCCGATGAGGGCACCGATGCTGACGAGGCTGATGCTGGACACCGTCGCGACCCGCAGCCCGGCGATGATGGCGGGCGTGGCGATCGGAAGCTGGACCTGGAGGTAGCGGCGTAGGGGTCCGATGCCCATGGCGGTGGCGGCGGCGAGGGTCTCCTGCGGGACGGAGCGGACGCCGTCGACGATGGCCGGGACGAGGACGACGAGGCTGTAGACGGTGAGCGGGATCATCACCGTGAGCTCGGTCTGGCCGGTGTAGTCGATGAGGAGGACGAAGAACGCCAGCGAGGGCACGGCGTACAGGACCGTCGTCACCCACAGCACCGGCGGGTACAGCCAGCGGAAGCGCACGCACAGCTGGGCCAGCGGCAGCGAGATCAGCAGCCCGGCCAGCACCGGCAGCAGGGCCTCCCGCAGATGCAGCCCGACCAGGCCGAGCCAGCTGTGCTGGAGGTCGCTGGGGATGTCGAAGAAGCCGTTCATCCGGCGTCCCTGACGGCCGGGTCCTTCGCGACGGGGTCGGTTTCGGCCCGATCCTTCGCGGCCCGACCGGTCCGGGCCTCGCCGGTCGCGGGCGTGTGGGTCAGGGCCTCGCCGGTCGCGGAGGTGTCCTTCGCTGCGGCGTCGGTCCCGGGCTTGTCGGTCCCGACCCTGTCGGTCGCGCGTCGGTCGGCGTGGGCGTCTCGGATCGCCTCGCCGATGGTCTGCTGGGACACCACGCCGGTCACCCGGCCCTCGGCGTCCACGGCGACGGCCCAGCCGGTCGGTGACAGCACCGCCCCGTCGAGGGCGGCGCGCAGGGAGTCGGTGCCGGGCGTGAAGGGCCGCCCGTAGGACAGGAGGCCGCCGGGATCGGTGTCGCCCCGGGCGAGGTCGCCGGGCTCGGCCCAGCCGAGCGGTCTGCCGTCGGCGTCGGTGACGAGGAGGTAGGGGGCCTCGGGGGCGGTGAGCTGCTCGGTGGTGGCGTCCACCGCGACGACCGGGCCGGTCGTCAGGGCCAGCCCTTCGGACGGGAAGAAGGACAGCCCGCGAATGCCGCGGTCGGCGCCGAGGAAGTCCTCCACGAAGGCGTCCGCGGGATCGGAGAGCAGATCGGCGGGGGGTGCGAACTGGGCGAGCCGGCCGCCGGTGCGCAGGACGGCCACCATCGTGCCGAGTTTGATCGCCTCGTCGATGTCGTGCGTGACGAAGACGATGGTCTTGCCGAGCTCGTCCTGGATGCGCAGCAGTTCGTCCTGGAGGCCCTTGCGGACGACGGGGTCGACGGCGGAGAACGGCTCGTCCATGAGGAGGACGGGAGGGTCGGCGGCGAGGGCGCGCGCCACGCCGACGCGCTGCTGCTGGCCGCCGGACAGCTGGTAGGGGTAGCGCCGCGCGAGCGAGGTGTCGAGGCCGACGCGCTCCATGAGGTCGGCGGCGCGGTCCCGTGCCCGGCGCTTGCCCCAGCCGAGCAGGCGGGGCACGGTGGCGATGTTGTCGAGGATGGTGCGGTGCTGGAAGAGGCCGGCGTTCTGGATGACGTATCCCATGGACCGGCGCAGGGTGTTGACGGGCTGCTGCCTGCTGTCCACGCCGTCGATGAGGATGCTGCCGTCGGTGGGCTCGACCATCCTGTTGATCATGCGGAGGGTCGTCGTCTTGCCGCAGCCGGACGGGCCGACGAGGACGGTGATCGCGCCGTCGGGTATCTCCAGGGACAGCCGGTCCACCGCCACCGTGCCGTCCGGGTATCGCTTGGTGACTGATTCCATGCGTATCAAAGCGCCGAATGCCCTTCGGGTTGGCACGAGCTGCCCGCTGCGGCCGCGGTCACCGGGGCCGTCGCCGGTCGAGTGTAGAGGGCGGAGGTTTCACGCCCCGGCGGGGAACCCTCCCCGCTCTCCGCGAACCGAAACGGGTCTCTTTTCGGGCGGATACCGGCTTTATGGGGCGGTGACGTGCAGGTGACGCGGGTCCTACGGCGCAGGGGACGAGCCACCCCCCGGGGACACTGGTCACCTCGTCCCGGGAACACTCGCCTGCAGACCGACCGGTACACAACGGACATAGGGCATACGGGACGCACGGGACGCACAGGGTCAGGTGCCGGCCGATGACTCCGACACGTCCGCCGACGGCACGAGGAACAGGGTGCCGGTGACCGCCCCCGCCAAGTCCGGCAGCGGGTCGGGCCCGGGGTCCGCCCCGCCCGGCACCATGGTCGCGGCATGGTCTCGGGTCGCGGCATGGCCTCGGGAACCTCGCGCGTACGCGCGTACGCGACGGGCTCCAGCGTCTCGGCCACGAGCGTGCCGCGCCGGCGGCAGGACCGGTGGCCGCCGCTCCTGACACGACGCTCGGCGAGCCGCCGGGCGGAACTCCCTGTCGGGCGGACGGAAGTGACCGACAATTTCAACCGGCCGGGCACGGAACGCACCACGCGTTCCCGGCGTCCGACAGGATGGGAAACTGCGCCACGAGGAACATGAACATGCAAGGGGAAACGAGGGGGCCATGACCGGTCAGGAGTCGGGAAGCGACAGAACGCCGCGGGACGGGCACAACGCGGCGCAGGTCCCGGACGAGGTCTGGCAGAAGTTCCTCACGGACAGCGAGACCGCGATCCGCCGGTCCGCGCCGAAAGAGCCGTCGGCGCTCGAACGCACGGTCCTGGCACACCGGGAGCGGCCGGACGACGAGGGGACGACCGTCGCCGTCGGCGAGCTGTGGCAGCCCGAGGACCGGTGGGGCGGCCCGGCCTGGCGCGACATGGACAGCCGGGCCCGGCGCCGCCGCGTCGGCCGTGCCGTCGGCGCCCTCGCCGCGCTGGCGCTGCTGTTCGGGGCCCTCTCCCTGCTGCCCGCCAGCTCCCGGAACCCCTACCAGGACCCGGGTGGCATCGTCTCGCAGCCGTCGGAGGAGGCCCCGGAGGATGTCCCGGCGGCGACGGCGACCACCGTCCCGAAGGCGGTCTTCGCCCCGGACGGCGGCTGACCGCCCGACGCACGGCGGCGCGCCCCGCCCCGCCACGCCACGTGACGCGGTGGGCCCCGGCGCTCGGCGCGACCCGGGCGGCAACTCCACGGCGATCGGCGCCCGCGCCGCCGTCGTCGTGCCGGGCATCGCCGAGCCCAACCGGCCGCCCCTCCCCTTCCGCCAGTTCACCCCGTACGGCCTGATCGTCTGACAGTTCACCCCGTACGGCCTGATCGTCACGGCCGTCACGGTGCTGCCGTCACCGGCGTACGTCCGGCCGCGCTACTGCGCCCCGGCCTGACTGCGGGGGGGGCGCGGCAGGCTACCGGTCGGCAGCGCCCAGCAGTTCCTGCAGGAGGTGGGACGCGGTGATCACCCCGAGCAGGTGCGTGCCGTCCTTCGCCCGCTCCGCCACCGCGACCAGCGGGCTGCGGACCCGGGCCATCAGCGCCGCCACCTCCAGCGCGGTGTCGTCGGGACCGGCGATCGGCGGCGTCGTCGGCCGACCGGACAGGCACTCCCCCACGCGGCGGCCGGCCAGGGCCTGGCAGGGCCGGCCGGCGTGCGGCCCGTCGGCGACCGCCGCGAGGGCCGGGTCCTCGATGACATGGGCCGGGACCAGCACCTTCACCATCCGGGAGGCGGGCAGGATCGCCAACGGCTCGCCCCGCTCGTCCAGCACCAGCAGCCCGGGCAGCCGGTGCTCGGCGAGCAGCCGGGCGGCGTCCAGGGCGTCGCTGTCGACGCTCACCGTCTCGTAGTCGACCGCCAGGTCCCGAGCGCGCACGACGGACTCCTCGTCAGCTCCACGACGGCCGGCGAGCGGCCGTCCACGTCCTGTGCCCGGCCTCGTACCCGGACGGGACCACGGGGCGGGGCCGATGACGCGCAACATACGCCGCGGATCCGCCCCGACGGCCGACAACCGGTGAACCCGCCCGCCCGGATCCCGGTATCCGGGTCACCAGCCGTCCGGATCATCGCCTCAGCGGGTGCCGGGGGAGCCCTCGTTCCAGTCGTACGGGCCGCCGCCGCGCCAGTCGATCAGTTCGGGGTCGTCCACGGCCGTGTCGACGGCGGGCAGCCCGGCGCCGTGCAGGATCTCCAGCACGTCGAACAGGCTGTACGCGGTGCCCGCCTCCTCGTCGCGGACCGTCACCCGGCGCCCGCCGTCCGGCGTGGGCGGGAACACGACAACAGGGGGGCGTCGCTCCATGCCCCCACCATGCCCGCCCGGCGCCCGGAACGCAGCCCCGCGTGATCCTTCCGGGTCCCCGTGCCACCCGGGGACCGGGACCGGCCGCCCCGTGCTGGAACACCGGCCGGGGAGGCCGAGCCGACCACCCCGTGCGCGGCACGGCCGGTGCGGTGTCTTCCGCGTACCGGAACGGGCACCGGTTCACCTACCGGGGCGGGCGGGAGCCGGCGGGCCGCCGGGGTGCGTTGCCGGACGTCCCGCGCGGTGCCGCCCCGTCACTCCCGGGCGCCGCCGCCGTCGCCGTCCGCGGCACGCTGGGCGACGAGCGCGTCGCGGATCTCCTTGAGGACCTCCAGCTCGGTCACCTCCAGGACCTCCTGCGCACCCTCCTTCTCCTTGCGGCGGGCCTGCACGCGGGCCAGGTACTTCGACATCGGCAGGACCATCAGGAAGTAGACCACCGCAGCGGTGATCACGAAGCTGAGCGTGGCCCCGAGGACCGAACCCCACAGGATCATGACGCCGCTGGTGACCGTGCCGTCCGCCGCCTTCTCGCAGGGGCCTTTCAGACACGAGCTGTAGCTGTCGAGGTTCTTCGTCCCGATGGCGCCGACGAGCGGGTTGATGACGCCCTTGACCACCGAGTTGACGATGTTGGTGAAAGCGGCGCCGATGACGACCGCCACCGCGAGGTCGACCACGTTCCCGCGCGTCAGGAAGGTTTTGAAGCCCTCCAGTACACCCGGCTCCTTTGTGTCACTCACGGGGAGCCTCACTCCTTATGTTCAGGTATGACAACAATGAAATGCGCAACTTACGCCACCGCGGTGACCTTCCGTCCCGCCGGTTCATTCGATCGAGGTACTTGACATTTGAACCTCCACATATGTCGCCGATCGGTTATCGAACACGGATGCACGAGGTCCGCGAGGCGGGTGGTCCGGCGCGTGACGGCGCCACTCGGCACCCGGACGGCCCGTTGGACTTTTCGTGGCGCCGAAGCAGTGACGGTTCTGCAGAATCGGCCGAGAAGGCGAAGACGGTACGGAGGCCTACGAAAGTGTGGACACGCATGGTCGGCCCCGAGCTTCTGCTCGCCTCCGGCGAGGAAGGGCACGGGCTCGTCGGCCGGGACACGGAGTCCCGGACCCTGCGGGAACTGCTCCGGTGCCACCGTCTGGTGACCGTGACCGGCCCGGCCGGGGTGGGCAAGAGCCGGCTGGCCGCCGCCGTCGTGGACGAGACGCGGGACGCGCGCTGGCAGCACGTCGTGCGCGTGCGCTGGCGGGGCCGGGGACGGGCGGCCCCCGGCGCGCTGGCCGCCACGGTCGTCCGCTCGGTGTCCGGCGTACGGCCCCGGCGGGACCCGGTGAGCGTCGACGCGGCGCTCCGCGCTCTGCCCGGCGAGCGCAACCTGCTGTTCCTGGACGACGTCGACCCGGCGCACGAGGAGTGCGTCGGGCTCGTGCAGCGCCTGCTGATGACGGTGCCGGGCCTGCGGGTCCTGGTGACGGCACGCCGCCCCCTCGGACTGGGCGACGAACGGGTGCTGCGGGTGGGCACGCTGGGCACGCGGCGAAGCCCCGGCGAGGCCGAGCACGGCCCGGCGGTGGAACTGTTCCTCGCACGGGCGCGGGCCGGGGTCGCCGGGTTCCACGCCGAGGGCGCCGAACTGGACGCGGTGACGGAGATCTGCGAAACCCTGGAGGGCGTGCCGCTGGCGATCGAGCTCGCCGCCGCGCAGCTCGACCGGCACCGGCCGGCCGAACTCGCCCGGCTGCTGCGCCGCCGGCAGTGCTGGCTGGCCGCTCCCCGCGCGCCGCTGCGACGCCACCGGTCCCTGCGGGAGGCGGTCGGGGCGAGCTACGTCCTGTGCGACCGTACGGTGCGGGTCGTGTGGGGGCGGGCGAGCTCGTTCGCCGGGCCCTTCACCGAAGGGACCGCCGTGTTCCTGTGCGCCGGCGGGGGCGTGGAGCCGCACGACGTACCGGGCGCGCTGGCGCGGCTCGCCGCGATCGGGGTGCTGGAGCCGACCGCCGACCCCGGAGGCGTACGGCGGCCCCGCTACCGGATGCGCAGGGCGGCCCGCGACTTCGGCGCCGAACGGCTGCGGGAGGCCGGGGAGTTCCCGGTCGCCGTGGAGCGGCTGATGGCCCATAGCCGCCGGGTGGCGTCCGTCGCCGAGAACCTCTGGAACACCGGCTGCCAGTCACAGGCCGTCCGCCTCGTCCGGGACGAGGCGGACGACGTCACCGCCATGGTGGAGTACGCCCTTCAGCACACCGAGCACGCGGAGGCGGCGCTCGGCGTGGTCGTCGACCTGTGGTTCTGGTGGGCGGTGTACGGCGGCGAGGAGCAGGGCGGCGACTATCTGCTGCGGCTGCTGCCCCTGTGCGACGCGGACGACCCGGCCGTGGTGAGGGGGCTGTGGCTGGCCGCGTGGCTGGCCGTGGGCCGGGACCCGCAGACCGCGCGCACGCTGCTGGGGCGGGCGTGGCCGGCGGCGGTGCTGGCGGGGGACGACGCGACGGTCGGTCGCATCGCACACGTCCAGGGCATGCTGGCGCTGCACGCGGGAGACGTGCGGTCTGCCGCGGAACACTTCGGGGAAGCGGCGGAGACCATCCCGCCGTACGCGCCCGGCGGGCCTTCACCGGCCCTCGGTCTGGCCGTCCGCGCGGTCGCCCAGGCGGCGTTCGCACCGGGCGCGGCCCGTCGCAGCGCCCGCCGTGCGCTACGGCTTCCGGAGATCCGGCACGACACATGGGCCTGCCTCGTCGCCCGCTACGCGTGTGCCTTCGTCGACCACCAGGCCGGTCGCGGGGGCCGCGCCCGGCGACGGGCCCGCCGTGCCCTGGCGACCCTGGACCCCGCGCTCCCGGCGCCGCACGGCAGCACGGCCCTGCGCCGGCTGATCACGGACATCGAGTCCGGCACCGCACCCCGCCTCCGCCTCCGCTCCTCCCCCGTCCCCCTCCTCCTGCCCCCACCGCCGACGACGGCGACGGCGGCACGGAGGTGAGCTGCGCGTGTGCGGATAGGAACTACGTGGCCCGGTCGCGCCAGTGACGCATCGGGGCCCCAGGGGGAGCCGCTCCCAGAGCGGGGCGTCGGTTGCCACTGACCACTCAACCGGCCAACCGCTTCCACTGCCCCGGGAACGCCCCTTCGCATATCGGCGGCTGCAGATCAGACCCGCTGTGCAGCCGCCGATCAGTCACCTCAGCCTGCCAGCAGCGCCTTCGCGGCCAAGATCACGGGCAGGCCCACTTCGCCGACCATCGCCGCGATGCCGGTGATGCGCTGCACCAGGGCACGCCGACGCTCCTGAGTGGTCTCTTCGGCGATCGAGTCGGCCGCCGCGTCCACCTCCGCCCTGTCCTTCTCGTCCAGGTGCGGACGCAGCTTCTCGATCTCCCGCAGCAGGGCCTCCACCGCGGGCCCTCCTGCGGTCACGCCGACATTCTTGCCACCGGCCACGATGTCACCGGAGCCGGTGTGCTCGGCTTTACCAATACTGCCCGAGCCGTACTGCTGAATGTGATCGCCGCTCATGATCCCCCGATGTTCCCGCTACCGCTGTGCTGGGCTTTGCCAATGCTGTTCGCCCCGACCTGCTGGATGATGTCGCCGTGCACGGCGTGCGCCACGTTGATCACCGTCTGGGCAATGTCGGGATTGCCGATCGCTTTGGTGATCTCGTAGACCAGCTGGTGGATTTCCTCCTGCCGCGTGGACCAGATGGCCTCACGCTGGGTGCCGGAGGTGCCGAGGACCAGTCCGTACACCACGGGAAGCCGCAGGACCGAGACCAGCTTCCAAAGGAGAAACGCCTCACCGAGAAGAAAGACGATCATTCCTGCGTTGCCGACGACAGCGGCGAAAGTGCCGCCGACTATGCACCAGACGATGCTGCGGAGAATGAACTTTCTCCACGCGGCACCCTTGTTGACGGTCATCTGTCTCTGGCCGACATGGGAGATGTTGCGCAATGGGTAAGCTTCTGCGCCCACCCATAACACGCCTTCATTGATGGTTACTTGGGCCGCCAACGGACCCTCCCGTCCAGTATTCGGACTCCCGAGGCAGGTAGCGTAGCGACGCGCATGCTGTCACGCGACAGTAATCAGCCGGTCCGTCCTCTTGGATCCGTCCCAGCCGGATGAGGGTTCTTCCCGACCCGGTCCGGCACGCCGCCCCGTGTCGGCGTCGCCACCTGCACGTTCGCCCGCCTACCGGCAGCACCAGGCGGCTGCCGTCACGCCGTGCGGCGCCACCCGCACCCACGGTCACGCCTACGCCGGTCCCGGCGTAGGCGTACGCCCCGCTCAAAAGGCGAAAACTCAGGCCCCGCCCCGCTTCAGCCGCAGCGAGATCGAATTGATGCAGTACCGCTGGTCCGTCGGCGTCGGGTAGCCCTCGCCCTCGAAGACGTGGCCCAGGTGGGATCCGCAGCGCGCGCAGCGGACCTCTGTGCGGCGCATGCCGTGGGACCGGTCCTCCAGGAGTTCGACCGCGTCGCTGCCCTTCGGGTCGAAGAAGGACGGCCAGCCGCAGTGGGACGCGAACTTCGTGGCGGAGGTGAACAGTTCCGCGCCGCAGGCACGGCAGGAGTAGACGCCCTCGGTCCCGGTGTCGGTGTACTCACCGGTGAACGCGGGCTCGGTCCCGGCCTGGCGCAGCACGGCGTACTCCGCCGGGTTCAGCTCCGCGCGCCATTCCTCGTCCGTCTTCTCGACCTCGTACGGCATGTGTCTCAGCCCCTCACTGCTCCGCGGGTCACGTGGTCAGCCGGTCCAGGATGAGCGGGCCGAGGTCCGTGACGTCGCCCGCGCCCATCGTGACAACGAGATCACCGGGCCCTGCCATTCCTGCGATCGCGGACGGGGCCCCGGCCTTGTCGTGCACGGCGGTCACGTCGGCGCCCGCCGCGCGGGCCGCGTCGATGATCAGGTCGCTGGTGATGCCGGGGATCGGGTCCTCGCGGGCCGGGTAGATGTCGAGGACCAGGGAGGCGTCCGCGAGGGCCAGCGCCCGGCCCATCTCCTCGCCGAGTTCCTGGGTGCGGGAGTACAGGTGGGGCTGGAAGACGACGAGGATGCGCGCGTCGCCCGCCGCCCCGCGCAGTGCCTCCAGGTCCGCGGTCATCTCGGTCGGGTGGTGCGCGTAGGAGTCGATCACCTGGACGCCCGCGGCCTCGCCCTTCGGCTGGAGGCGCCGCTTGACACCGGTGTACGCGGCGAGGGCGGGCGCCAGTTCGGCGGCGGGGACGCCGAGTGCGACGCCCGCGGCGAGGGCGGCGACCGCGTTGTGCGCGTAGTGGCGGCCGGGCACGGAGACCGTGAAGGTGAGCGGCGCGCCGTCCAGTTCGACGCTCACCTCGCTCCTCAGGCCCTGTGGGACGACCGACAGGACCCGGACGTCGGCGTGCGCCGCATCGCCGTACGTCACCGTCCTGACCGTGTCCCCGAGGCGGCGGGTCAGTTCGCGTGCGCCGTCCTGGTCGGCGTTGATGACCAGCGTGCCGCCGGGGACGATCTTCCCGGCGAACGTCTCGAAGGACTCGTGGATCTCGTCCAGGGACGCGTAGTTGGCGTGGTGGTCGAGTTCGACGTTGAGGACGATCGCGACCTCGGGGGCGTACGTGTGGAAGCTGCGGTCCGATTCGTCGGCCTCGGCGACGAAGATGTCGCCCTCGCCGTGCAGCGCGTTGGAGCCGGGCTCGTCCAGGTCGCCGCCGATGGCGTAGGAGGGGTTCAGGCCCAGCGCGGACAGGGAGACCGCGAGCATCGACGTCGTCGTGGTCTTGCCGTGGGTGCCGGCCACGGCGATCGGGCGCAGGCCGTCCATCAGACGGGCCAGCGCGTCGGAGCGGTGGACGACCGGGATGCCCAGCTCGCCGGCCCGCGCCAGCTCCGGGTTGTCCGCGCGGATCGCCGACGACACGACCACGCAGGTCGCGTCGGAGGCCAGGTGGTCCGCCGCGTGTCCGATGTGGACCGTCGCGCCCAGCGTGCGCAGCGCCTCGGCGGTCGCGGAGTCCTTGGCGTCGCTGCCGGCCACCTTGGCCCCGCGCTGCGCGAGGATCTTCGCGATGCCCGACATTCCGGCGCCGCCGATGCCGATGAAGTGCGGGCGGTCCATGGCGGTGGGAAGGCCGGGTGCCATGCGCGTTTCTCCCAGTGGTGCGACAGGTGGTACGGGCGGGGTGGTGCGAGGGGTGTCCGTCTGGCGGCGGACGGGCGCCCATGCCGGAAGCCCGGACGAAGGGCGCCGTCCCAGCCTATGCCTTGCTGTGCGAGAACAGTTTCAGTACCGGTACGCCCACCTTGTGCCGGGCCCGGGAGGTCCAGTCGCGGTGGAAGAACTCCTCCACGTAGTGCGGGTCGGTCAGCACGATGACCTCGTCGGCCCCGGTCTCCTCGACCATGGTCTTCAGCGCGTCGAGCGGGTGGTCGTCGACCAGCCGGCCGCCTGCCTCGCCGCCGGCGGCGCGCAGCGCGGCCAGGGAGACCTCCAGGGCCCGCCGTCCCGTGCTCAGCGCCTCCTCGCCCTCGGGTGTCCCACCCTCCTGGACGGCCTCGTCGAGTTCGCCGAGCGCGACGTCGTCGATGGCTCTGAGCAGCCGGTCGGCCTGTTCGCCGCGCGGCTGGAGCAGCACGTGGAAGGAGACGGGTTCGTCCCCGTGCAGCGTGGTGACGAAGTCCACGTCGGCGGACGTCAGGGCTTTCTCGATCATCAAAACGCTTGTGAACACAGGCGCCCCTTCTCCTTCGAGGGCTCCCGGCCCTCAATCCTCCGTAGGCCGAAGACAGGCCCCGCGGAAACCAACCTGCCCCGTGATCACACGGGTCTTGCCGGACTCAGTGTGCCCGCCGAACACTAAACGGAAGGGTAGATTCCGCAGTTTTACGGACGAGCGGCACCGACCGGACCCATATCCGGCAGCCACGTATACCCACAGACGGCGACAACAGTCCGGCGAAAGTCCCCTGCGGGTTCAGCGAGGCCGGCGGGGTCAGGGCCGGCGGTAACGGCTGAAGAGGAATCCGTCCTCTTCCAGCACAGAGTCCAGCGCAAAACGCTCCGGAAGTGTCACTGCGGGCCCTCCGGCGATCCGCTGTGCCCCACCCGCGGTGAGCATCGGCGAGAGCGTCAGGCACAGCTCGTCCAGCACGCCGGAGGCCACGAACTGGCCCAGCAGCCGCGGTCCGCCCTCGGTCAGCAGCCGGGTGTGGCCCAGCTCGGCGAGGGCCCGCACGGCACGCACCGGGTCCACGCCGACGCCGTCGCCGGCGATCACCACCCTGGCGCCGGCCTTCTCGGCGGCGGCGATCCGGTCCGGTGCCGCTGCGGCGCCGGTGAGGATCAGGGTCGGGACGAGGGGCGAGGAGAACAGCGGCAGGGTGAAGTCCAGCTCGAGCCCGGCGGTGACCACCGCGATCGCGGGCGCGGGGCCCTGCCCGGCCGCCTCACGCAGGGCCGCGAAGTCGCCGCGCGCGCGTGCCGGACGGTAGCCCTCCCGCCGTACGGTTTCCGCGCCGACGACCACGACGTCGGCCAACGCCCGCAGTGTGCCGAAGATCCGCATGTCGGCCGCGCTGGAGATGGGCTGCGAGTGGCCGTCGTGCTGGGCGGCGCCGTCGAGGGTGGAGACCATGTTGGCGCGCAGCCAGGGCTGTCGGCGGCCCGGCCCCGGGCCGCCGGGCTCCCCCTCGGGACGGGCTTCGGGGCGGGTGCCGGGTCGGGTGTCCGGATAGGCGTAGGCGGCGGCCAGCTCGGCGAGGCTCCATTCGCGCCCGTCGGCGGCGCCGGGACCTCCGCGACCGTCCGTGTCGCCGGGAACGCGGTTTGCGTCCGCTCCGTACGGGGGAAGGGCCGCTGTCTGGTCGGTCACAGGGAACAAGCGTCGCATTCTTGCAGTCTGGCACGCGACTACGATGGAAATCGTGTCATCTTCCACCACCGCCTCCGAGTCCGGTCCGCCGGCCGACGTGGGCCCGCTGTCCCTGTGCGCCCGCGAGCCGCACGTCCCTCCGGACCGGCTCGTCGCCGAGATGGTGCCGCCGCCACGCTTCGACGGCGTGCGGTTCGGCACGTATGTCCCCGACCCGGAGCGGCCCAGCCAGTCCGGGGCCGTCGCGGTGCTCGAGGACTTCGCGACCGGGCTCGGCGGGGCGCACGCCTCCGGCGCCGGCCGCCGGAGCTTCTTCGGTTTCGGCAGGTCCAGGGCGCCCAAGACCCCGGCGGGCCCGCGCGGCGTCTACCTGGACGGCGGGTACGGCGTCGGCAAGACCCATCTGCTGGCCTCCCTGTGGCACGCCGCCCCGGCCGCGCCCGCGCTGAAGGCCTTCGGCACGTTCGTGGAGCTGACGAACCTGGTCGGCGCCCTGGGGTTCCAGCAGACTGTGAGGACACTGTCCGGGCACCGCCTGCTGTGCATCGACGAGTTCGAGCTGGACGACCCGGGCGACACCGTGCTCGTGTCCACCCTGCTCGGCAAGCTGGTCGAGGCGGGCGTCGCGCTCGCCGCCACCTCCAACACGCTGCCGGGCAGGCTCGGCGAGGGCCGGTTCGCGGCGGCCGACTTCCTGCGCGAGATACAGGGCCTGTCCGCCCACTTCCGCGCGCTGCGCATCGACGGCGAGGACTACCGCCACCGGGGCCTGCCCGAGGCGCCGGCCCCGTTCTCGGAGGAGCAGGTCACGAAGGCGGCGTACGCCACCGAGGGCGCCTCCCTGGACACCTTCCCGCAACTTCTGGACCACCTGGCCCGCGTCCACCCGAGCCGGTACGGCGCGCTCACCGACGGCCTGCGGGCCGTGTGCCTCACGGACGTACGACCGGTGCCGGACCAGTCGACGGCGCTCCGGCTCGTCGTCCTCGCCGACCGGCTCTACGACCGTGAGGTGCCGGTCCTGGCCTCGGGGCTGCCCTTCGACCGGCTGTTCGGCGAGGAGATGCTGAAGGGCGGCTACCGGAAGAAGTACTTCCGCGCCATATCGCGGCTCACCGCCCTGGCCCGCGACGCCGAGCCGCTCCTCGGGCAGCACATCTGAGACCACCGCCGCCCGCCCGGCGGCGCCCCTCCCTCCCGGACCGGCCCTGTGGTCAGGGGCGGGTCCGTGGAAGTGCACGGACTGCCGGACTCCGTCCAGGTGCCGGGCGTGTCCGCCTTCGGCGAGTCGACCGAGGCCGGTGTGCGCGGCACGGTCGCGGCGTCCACCCCGCCTTCCGCGCAGGCCGGGAACATGGCCTCGTACCAGGTATCGGGCATATCGTGGCAAGAGGCGCGTCCCGCAGCACCTCGCTCCTTGCCTCACCCTCACCTCCCCGGGCGCGTCGCCCAGCGGCCCTGTCGTCAGGAGGTCGTCATGCTCGAGGAAGTGCTGGCGGCGGTCGCCGCGACCGCGGCCGCCGGGGTGGCGTACGTCGTGGTGGCGGCGCGCGTCGTCAAGCAGTACGAGCGCGGGGTGGTGTTCCGGCTCGGGCGGCTGCGCGGTGACGTACGGCCGCCGGGTTTCACGCTGGTCGTGCCCGGTGTGGACCGGCTGCGGAAGGTCAATCTGCAGATCGTGACCATGCCCGTGCCCGGCCAGGAGGGCATCACCCGCGACAACGTCACGGTGCGCGTGGACGCGGTGGTGTACTTCAAGGTCGTGGACCCGGCGGCGGCCGTCGTCAACGTCGAGGACTACCGTTTCGCGGTCTCGCAGATGGCGCAGACGTCGCTGCGGTCCATCATCGGCAAGAGCGACCTGGACGACCTGCTGTCCGACCGGGAGAAGCTCAACCAGGGGCTGGAGCTGATGATCGACAGTCCGGCCGTCGGCTGGGGCGTGCAGATCGACCGCGTCGAGATCAAGGACGTGTCGCTGCCGGACACGATGAAGCGCTCGATGGCGCGGCAGGCAGAGGCCGACCGGGAGCGGCGGGCCCGGATCATCAACGCCGACGCCGAGTTGCAGGCGTCGAAGAAGCTCGCCGAGGCGGCCCAGCAGATGGCCGACACACCCTCCGCCCTCCAGCTCAGGTTGCTGCAGACGATCGTCGCGGTCGCGGCCGAGAAGAACTCCACGCTGGTGCTGCCGTTCCCGGTGGAACTGCTGCGGTTCCTGGAACGGGCCCAGCAGACATCGCCCGGGCACACCATCGCGAATCGGTCGAGCGAGGACACGTGATCGTCATGTGGTTCCCGTCCGAGAGCCGCAGGTGATAGACACAGCGGGTCACAGCTCCTGTCCGCCAGCAGGAAGGTTCCGCCATGTCCGAAAACGGCCGTTCCGCGACCCGTCGTCAGGTGCTTGCCCGCACCGGTGCGCTGGGAGCGGGCATCGCCTTCACCGGGGCCCTGTCCGAGCTCTTCGCGGGCAGTGCCGCCGCGCAGAACCTCGGTCACACCGGGTACGGCCCCCTCGTCCCCGACCCGGACGGTCTCCTCGACCTGCCGGAGGGCTTCCGCTACCGGGTGCTGTCCCGCGAGGGAGACCCGCTGCGTTCCGGTGAGGGTCCGGTCCCCTCCAACCACGACGGCATGTCGGCCTTCGCCGGCCGGCACGGCCGTGTCCATCTGGTCCGCAACCACGAGAACCGGGCCACCGCCAAGCTCGCCGTCCCGACCGTGGAGGGCCTCACCTACGACCCGGCGGGCAAGGGCGGCTGTACGGCCCTGACCCTGGACTCGCGCGGGAACGTGCTGTCCGAGCGGGTCGCCATCGCCGGTACGGCCGTCAACTGCGCGGGCGGCCCCACCCCGTGGGGCACCTGGCTGACCTGCGAGGAGACCGAGGACCGGGCCGGCACCTCCGGCTACACCAAGGACCACGGCTTCATCTTCGAGGTCGACCCGGTCGACCCGCACCGTTCCGGGGCGGTCCCGCTCACCGCGATGGGCCGCTTCCAGCACGAGGCGATCGCCATCGACCCCGAGCGCGGTGTCGTCTACGAGACCGAGGACGCCTTCCAGCAGCCGTTCGGCCTGTTCTACCGCTTCCTGCCGGAGAAGCCGCTCGGCGGGCTCGGCTCGCTGCGCGCGGGCGGCCGGCTCCAGGCGATGCGGGTGCCGGGCGTGCCGGACCTGTCGTCGATCCAGGAGACCGGCGCCTCCTTCGACGGCATCGAGTGGGTGGACGTACCGGACACGCAGGCCGTCGAGACGCCCATCCGGCTCCAGGACTTCGGCCCGAAGGGCATCACGCACGCGCAGAAGCTCGAGGGCTGCTACTGGGGCGGGCGGTGTGTGTACTTCGTGTCGTCGTTCGCGCACAGCGCGGAGGGCTCGGCCGCGGACCACTTCGGCCAGATCTGGCGCTACGACCCGAAGCACCGCCGTCTCACGCTCGTGATCGTCTTCGGCCCGGACACGGACGTGCAGCTGCCCGGCGAGTCGCCGGACAACATCTGCCTCGCCCCCAGCGGCGGCCTCATGGTGTGCGAGGACGGCAACGGCGCGCAGCACGTCTTCGGCGTGACCCGCAAGGGCGAGGTCTACGCCATGGCCCGCGGCCGGCAGAATCTCGGCACGCCCGAGGAACCGGAGTGGGGCGAGTTCGCCGGCGTCACCTTCTCCCCCGACGGGGAGACGATGTACGTCAACTGCTACACGCCCGGGACGACGTTCGCCGTCACGGGGCCCTGGCGCAAGTAGCCCGCGAGAGCCCGAGCCACACCGTGCCGCTCGTCGGCCCGCTGCACCCGCGGGCCCGGCACGTGTACGTGGCGACCGGCTTCGGCGGCTGGGGCATGACCGGCGGGGTGATGGCGGCCCGCCTGCTGACCGCGCTGATCACCGGGGAGCCGTGCGCGTGGAGCGAGCTGTACGACCCTCGCCGGCTGCGCTCGACGGTGCGTGAGGCGCCGCAGTTCCTGAAGCACCAGGCGCAGGTCGTCGGCCACTTCGTCGGCGACCGGCTGCGGCCCCCGCCTCCGGTGGAGTCCCTGCCGACGGGCGAGGGCGCGCTGGTCCGCGTCGACGGCGACCGGCTCGCGGTGTACCGCGACGACGACGGCGCCCTGCACGCCGTGTCCTCCCGCTGCACGCACATGGGCTGCCTGGTCGCCTTCAACGCCGCCGAACGCACCTGGGAGTGCCCGTGCCACGGCTCCCGCTTCGACACGGACGGCAAGGTGGTCCAGGGCCCGGCGACCAAGCCGCTCAAACGCCGGGAGATCTGAGCGGGGCCCGCCCGCCCGTTCGAACAGGTGACCCCCGGCGCATACGCTGGACACATGAGTGACGGCGACGACTACTGCCTGATCGACACGGCCCGGCCGCCCAGGGCCGACGGACCGCCGTACGCGGAGTGCGTGCTGTGCCGGGAGCCGACCGAGTACCCGGAGTCGTACAAAGGCATCACGCTGTGCCCGGTGTGCGAGTGGCAGGAGGCCCAGCGGACGGCCTGCTCGGGGTAGGGCGGGCCGTTCCCGGTTTCCCGGATCCGGGCGCCCCGGCCGGTGCTACGGAACGGGCGCCCCCGGGCCGGTGCTCCGGACCAGAGCCGCCGCGCCCGGTGCTCCGGACCGGGGACGTAAGCCCTGCCCCGGACCCGGGAAAGCGGACGTGCCCCGGACCGGGTTACCTCGACCGTGCCCCGGACCAGGGAGAGCGGACGTGCCCCGGACCGGGGTCCTGGACCGTGCCCCGGGCCGGGGGGACGTGGGCCGTGCCCGGGTTGGCAGACTGGGGGCGTGAGCGAAGAAACCACGTCCGCACGGCCGGCGTCCGCAGAAGAACCCGCGTCCGTGAGCGACAGCGCCTTCCATGTCGAGCCCGGTGGCCGCGACCTGGCGCCGCAGTTCGTACTGCCGCTGGTCGTCCGCATCGAGCGGGCGGCTCCCCCGGCGCGCACCGACGCCCTGGAGACCGCGGCGCGTGCGGTGCTGGTGCTGCTGAGCGACGAGCGGTCGTCGGGGGACGGCGCGTGGGCGCGGGCGGTGCGGGACTGGCAGGACGCCCGGATCCGCAAGGTGGTGCGGCGGGCGCGCGGCGCCGAGTGGCGGCGGTCCGAGGCGCTGGACGGCATCACCGTGACCGGTGGGTCCGCGGAGGTACGGGTCTTCCCGCCGGTTCCGCTGGACGGCTGGCCCAGGGACCTGGCCCGGCTGCAGGTGTCCGGCACCGAACTGGACGACCCGGAGGCGCCGGTACCGGCCGACCCGGCCACGCCGGTGCTGTGGACGAACCCGGACATCGCCATGTCGGCGGGCAAGGCGATGGCGCAGGCCGGGCACGGCGCGCAGCTCGCCCGGTGGGCGCTGCCGGACGAGGAGCGGGCCGCCTGGCGCGACGCGGGCTTCCCGCTGGCCGTGCGCACGGCCGACCCCGCGGACTGGGCGCGGCTGACGGCGAGCGGCCTCCCGGTGGTGCGGGACGCGGGCTTCACCGAGATCGCACCGGGGTCCTGCACGGTCGTGGCGGACCATCCGGCGCTGCGCTGACGTCCCGGGTCCGTCTCGGAGGGGGCCCGCTTCCCTCTCGGGGAGCCTCGCAGGCCGCAACCTCAAATGTTGCTCTGAACGTCTCCGTCACAGGGTTCGGTCCCGGTCGCGGGGGCGATACCTCCGGCACGTCCGAAGGGACGTTCCGGCAGGCCCCGGGCGGGGCCGGGACGTCAGCGGGCAGGCGGCCCGGGGGCCGGGCGGACGGCCGGGGGGCCGTGTGGAGGAGGGACGGGGACCATGGAGCGACTGGGCACGGGGATCGGGTGGCGGCCGGAGATCGCGGAGGCCGTGGAGCGCATGCCGGGCATCGACTGGGTCGAGGCCGTGGCCGAGAACGTCTGCCCCGGCCACCTCCCCGACTCACTGCTGCGGCTGCGCGAGCGCGGGGTGACCGTCGTGCCGCACGGCGTCTCGCTCGGCCTCGGCGGCGCGGACCGGCCCGACGCCGGGCGGCTGACGGCGCTGGCCGAGCGTGCCGAGGCGCTGGGGGCGCCGCTGGTCACCGAGCACATCGCGTTCGTCCGTGCGGGCGGCCCGCTGACCGCCTCCCCCGGCCTGGAGGCCGGGCACCTGCTGCCGGTGCCGCGCACGCGGGACGCCCTCGACGTGCTCTGCGAGAACGTCCGCGTCGCCCAGGACGCACTGCCGGTGCCGCTGGCCGTCGAGAACATCGCGGCGCTGTTCTCCTGGCCGGACGAGGAGATGACCGAGGGCCAGTTCCTGTACGAGCTCGCCGACCGCACCGGGGTACGGCTCCTCATCGACGTGGCGAACCTGCACACCAACCACGTCAACCGCGGCGAGGACCCGGCCGAGGCACTCTCCCGGCTGCCGCTGGAGGCCATCGCGTACGTCCATGTCGCGGGCGGGTTCGAACGGGACGGCGTCTGGCACGACAGCCACGCCCACCCCGTCCCGCGGCCGGTCCTCGACATCCTGGCCGACCTCGCCTCCCGGGTCACCCCGCCCGGCGTCCTCCTGGAGCGGGACGAGAACTTCCCCGAACCGGCCGAGCTGGAGGGCGAGCTGGCGGCCATCGGGGAGGCGGTGGGGAAGGGGGAGCGGGCGCGGGCGGAGACACCGGCCCGGCAGGCCGGGTCGGGCGCGGCCGGGCAGGAGCCCCCGGTGCGGCCGGAGCTCCGTGAACGCCCCCGGGCCCGTCAGCACCTCGGCCTCGCGCAGACCGCACTGCTGTCCGCGCTGGTCGCGGGGACGCCCGCGCCCGAGGGGTTCGACCGGGTGCGGCTCGGGGTGCAGGCGCGGGCGCTCGCCGCGAAGCGGGCCGGTGTCGTCGCCGGGGTCGCCCCCGAACTGCCGGAGATCCTCGGCGACGCGTACCGGCCGGCCTTCCTCGCGTACGCCCAGGGGCATCCGATGACCGGGGGCTACCGCCGCGACGCGCTGGACTTCGCCGAGCACCTGCTGCTCGCCGGGCGGCCCGAACGGGCCGACGCGCGCCGGGAGTTGCGGGAGTGGTGGCGGGAGCGCTCGGGCCCGGCACCGCGCTCCGCACGGCCGACGGCACGGCTGGCGCGGGCGGCGCGGCGGGCACTGCTGCGCCGGTGACCCGGCGGGGCGGGCCGGGCCGGCGCGACTGAGCCACCGGGGGCACGCCGGGGGCGCACAGGGGTGCGGGTGCCGACACCGGCGGTCGGTGCTTGCCTTCCTCCGCGACCGGACGAAACATCCCTTCTGTCGCCACCGTGC
This sequence comes from Streptomyces sp. NPDC005925, assembly GCF_040638805.1. Lineage (NCBI taxonomy): Bacteria > Bacillati > Actinomycetota > Actinomycetes > Kitasatosporales > Streptomycetaceae > Streptomyces > Streptomyces sp. NPDC005925. The sequence continues at coordinate 371,801 of NZ_JBEXVL010000001.1, forward strand.
ACCGAAGGGACACGCGATGAGAGCTGCCGCCCTCCGCTCGGCCGCCGGATCCTTGCTCCTCCTGACCGGCCTCGCCGCCGCCCCGGCGCACGGCGCGCCGGGTGCCCCGGCCGGGAGGGTGGGCCCGGCCGGCGCGGCCGAACTGCGCGGCACCGCGGTGGCCGCCGCGCGTGCCGCCGAGCGCGGCGTCACCTTCGCCGCCTGCCCCGACGGGGACGACCTGCCGGGCGGCATGCGCTGCGGCACGGTCACCGTGCCCCTGGACTACGCGCACCCCGACGGCCGGCAGATCCGGCTCACGGTCAGCCGGGTGCGGGCCACGCGGAAGGACCCGCGCAACAGCAAGCACCAGGTGCCCCGGCAGGGCGCGCTGATCTACAACCCGGGCGGCCCGGGCGCCTCCGGCATGTACTTCCCGCTGATCGGCTTCATGCCGGAGTGGAAGGGCATCGCCGCGGCGTACGACCTGGTCGGCTACGCCCCGCGCGGCGTAGGCCGCTCGGCCCCGCTGTCCTGCGAGGACCCCGGGCACTACTTCAAGGGCCCGGCGCCCGCGCCGACGCACCCCTCGGAGGCGTACAAGCGGCAGCGGATCGCGCGGGCGAAGGCGTACGCGCGGGGCTGTGCGCGGCGGGTGGGCGGGGCGCTGCGGCACTACCACTCCCTCAACAACGCCCGCGATCTGGAGGTGCTGCGGGCGGCGCTGGGCGAGCGGCAGCTGACGTTCATGGGGGCGTCGTACGGGACGTACTTCGGGGCCCTGTACGCGACGATGTTCCCCTCGCACGTGCGGCGGATGGTGTTCGACGCGGCCGTGAACCCGGACCCGGGGCAGGTCTGGTACCGCAACAACCTGGCGCAGTCGGCGGCGTTCGAGGACCGCTGGGCGGACTTCCGGGAGTGGGTCGCCCGGCACGACGACGTGTACGGGCTCGGCACCACCGCGCGCGAGGTGCAGGCCGGGTACGACAGGGCGAGCGCGCGGCTGGCGGCGGAGCCGGCCGGCGGGAGGGTCGGGCCGGGCCAGTTGCAGGGGGCGTTCCTGCAGGCCGCGTACTTCGACGACTACTGGCCGCACCGCGCGCACGCGTTGTCGGCCTATCTGAAGGGCGACCCGAAGCCGCTGATCGAGCAGGCGGCGCCGCCCACCGAGAACGCCGAGGACGACGAGGACGGCGGGGACGGCACCGTCGGCGTGTCCGCCCAGGCGGCGGCCGAGGCGGAGAACAGCACCGCCGTCTACACGGCCGTGGAGTGCAACGACGCGGCCTGGCCGACGGACTGGCGGGTGTGGGACCGGGACAACACCCGGCTGGCGCGCACGGCGCCCTTCGAGACCTGGGACAACGTGTGGACGAACCTGCCGTGCGCGTTCTGGCCGGCGCCCCGGCAGCGACCGCTGGACGTGCGGACCGGGCCGGGTGAGCTGCCGCCGACGCTGATCCTGGCCGCGGAGCGGGACGCCGCCGCGCCCTACCGGGGCGCGCTGGAAATGCACCGGCGGCTGTCGGGCTCGGTGCTGGTGACCGAGCGGGACGCCGGCACGCACGGCATCGCGGGCGGCCCGAACGCCTGCGTCAACGCCCACCTGGAGGCGTATCTGCTGGAGGGGCGGCTCCCCGCGCGGCGCGCGGCATGCGCACCGCACGCGGAGCCCGGGCCCACATCCCCGGACGGCCGCGCGAGGCGGCCCGAGGCGCCGCCCCGGGCCACGCGACCGTAGGGATCAGGCCAGGCCGGCGACCAGGTCGGCGATGTCCTTGCGGCGGCCCGTGTAGAACGGGACCTCCTCGCGGACGTGCAGGCGGGCCTCCGAGGCGCGCAGGTGCCGCATCAGGTCGACGATGCGGTACAGCTCGTCGGCCTCGAAGGCAAGGATCCACTCGTAGTCGCCGAGGGAGAACGAGGCGACGGTGTTGGCGCGCACGTCGGGGTAGCCGCGGGCCATCTTGCCGTGGTCGGCGAGCATGCGGCGGCGGTCCTCGTCAGGCAGCAGGTACCAGTCGTAGGAACGGACGAAGGGGTAGACGCTCACGTAGTTGCGGGGCGTCTCGTCGGCGAGGAACGCCGGGATGTGCGCGCGGTTGAACTCGGCGGGGCGGTGCAGCGCCATGTTCGACCACACGGGGGTGAGCGCACGGCCCAGCTTCGTGCGGCGGAACAGGTTGTACGCCTCCTGGAGCTGGTCGCTGGTCTCGGCGTGCCACCAGATCATGAGGTCGGCGTCGGCGCGCAGACCGGACACGTCGTACGTGCCGCGGATCGTGACGTCCTTGGCGGCGAGCTGGTCGAACAGCTCCTGGACCTCGTCGGCGTACCCGGCACGGTCCCCGGGCAGCACGTCCTTCAGCCTGAAGACGGACCAGAGGGTGTAGCGGATGACCTCGTTGAGGTCCTTGGCCAGCTTGCCCTTGTTCGGGATCCGGTCGGCGGCGGGGGTGGTGGCGTCGTCACTCATGTCCCTTATTCTCCCGCTCCCCCGTGCATGCTCTGCACCGGGTGGGCGGTGAGCTCCCCTACGGCGCGCAGGTCGCCCCGGATCTGGTCGGCGGCGGCGCGGGCGCTCGCGACGCAGGCCGGGATGCCGACTCCGTCGTAGGCCGCGCCGCACACGGCGAGGCCGGGAAGCCGGGCGACGTGGTCGCGGACGCGGGCCACGCGCGCGTGGTGGCCGACGGGGTACTGCGGCAGGCCGTCCGTCCAGCGGGTGACGCGGGTGGCGACCGGGGCGGCGGTCAGGCCGGTGGCCGCGCGCAGGTCGTGCCGGGAGACCTCGACCAGCCCGGCGTCGTCGCGGCCGAGGATGTCCGTCTCGCCGTACCGGCCGACGGAGGCGCGCAGCACCAGCAGGTCCGGGTCCTCGTCAGCGATCCAGCCCCATTTGCGGGAGGCGAACGTGGATGCCTTGATGGTGCGCCCCTCGACCGGCGGGACGAGGAATCCGCTGCCCGTGGGCAGGTCGGCGTCGGCGTCCGCGCGGCGGTAGGCGAGGGTGACCAGCGCCATGGAGGCGTACTCGACGGCGGTCAGCTCGGCCGCGGCGGCCGGAGCCTCGGCGCGCAGCAGGGCGGCGGCGGCGGGCGCGGGCACGGCCACGACCACGGCGTCGGCGCGCAGCTCCCGGCCGCCGGCGACGATCCGCCATCCGGTGTCCCCGGCGCGCCGCAGTTCCGTCACGCGCGTGCCGGTGAGGATCTCGCCGCCACGGGCCCGTACGGCGTCCGCGACGGCGTGCGGGAGGCTGCCGACGCCGCCGGCGATGCCCATGAAGACGGGCCCGGTCTGCCGGCCGGCGGCGGCCTTCGCCTGGATCTCGCGGACGCCCTCGGTGAGCGAGGTGTGGGTGAGGGCGGCCTGGAACAGCTGCGGGACGGCCGAGCGCATCGAGAGGCGGTAGGCGTCGCCCGCGTACACCCCGCCGAGCAGCGGCTCCACGAGACGGTCGACGACCTCGCGGCCGAGCCGGGCCGCCACGTACTCCCCGACGGCCACGTCGTCGCCGATCTCCGTGCGCGGCAGGTCGGCGTCGCGTCCGATGCGGGCGAGGCCCTCGTCGGACAGGACGCCGGCCAGGGCGGCGGCGCTGCCGGGCACGCCCATGACGTGGCCCTTGGGCATGGGGCGCAGGGCGCCGCGGGTCCAGATCGAGGCCGTGGCGGTGGCGGGCGTCCGCAGCCGGTCGGCGAGGCCCACCTCGCGTGCGAGGCCGACGGCCTCGGGGCGGCGCGCCAGCATCGACTCGGCGCCCAGGTCGACGCGGACGCCCGCGATCTCGCCGGGCAGCAGTTTGCCGCCGACGCGCTCCGAGGCCTCCAGCACGGTGACCCGCGCCCCGCCATCCAGCAGCCGGTGCGCGGCGGCGAGCCCGGCGATGCCGGCCCCCACGACGACGACCTCACCGGCGGCACCCGTACGTGATCCGCTCATGGCTCCACCTTCTCAGAAGCCCCGGACCCGTCCCCGGTGGGCCCGGTTCCCGGGCGCCGAGTCCCGACCGTGACCCGTTCGGAACCGTTCCGCGCCAACGTCCGGGGTGCTCCGGGCGTCGTAGGACCGTCAGACAGGCGGAGGACCGCCCGTCGCCACGACCTTGGGGGCTTGCCATGCACACACGAAGTTCCGCCCGACCCTCCGCCCGGCCGGTCCTGGCCCTGGCCGGGCTGCTGCTGGCCGCCGGCCTCGCGCTCACCGGATGCGGCGGCTCCGGCGACGGGGACGCGAGCAGCAGCGCCGACTACGCGAAGAGCGGTGCGGAGGGGGGCTCCCAGGGGGGCGCGAAGGAGGGCGCGGCCGGGAGCGGCAGGGCCGACGGTGACCGGGCGAGCGCGGCCCCGCAGGCCCCCGCGCACCCGGACCGCGTCATCCGCACCGCCTCCGTCTCGGTGCGCGTCAAGGACGTACCGAAGGCCCTGGCCGAGGCGCGGGCCGCCACCGAGGACGCGGGTGGCTACGTCGGCGACGAGACCACCACCGCCGACGAGAACGGCCACGAGCGCACGCGCGTGGTGCTGCGGGTGCCCGTCGACCGGTACGAGGCGGTCCTCGCGGACCTGGAGGGCGCGGGCAGGCTCCTGGAGCGGACCGCGAAGGCGCAGGACGTCACGGACCAGATCGTGGACGCGGAGAGCCGCATCGCGTCGCAGCGGGCGAGCGTGGCGCGGATCCGGGAGCTGATGGACCGGGCCACGAAGCTGAGCGACGTGGTGACGCTGGAGGGCGAGCTGAGCGCCCGGCAGGCCGATCTGGAGTCGCTGCTGGCGCGGCAGGCGTCGCTGAAGGACCGCACGAGCCTCGCGACGATCACGCTGTCCCTGTCGGAGCGGCCGGTACCGGCGGATGCGGCGAAGGACGACGACCCGGACTTCGTGGACGCGCTCACGGGCGGCTGGGACGCGTTCGTGACGATGCTGCGCTGGCTGCTGGTGGTGCTCGGCGCGGTGCTGCCGTTCGCCGCGGCGGCGGCGCTGCTCGTCCTGGCGTGGCTGAGGCTGGTGCGGCCGAGGCTGCCGCGCCGCCCGGCGCCCGCGTCGACGGCGACCGCCCCGGGCCCGCTGCCCTCGGCCCGCACGGCGCCGGGGCGGGCGCGCGCCGGGTCCCCGGACGAGCCGGCGGCACGGGAGGCACACGAGGAGGACTGAGCGGGCGCCCGCGCGGGCCGGGACGCGCCGCTCCCGTAGCGTGTTCGCATGGACAAGGGCCGTGGGAGTGGTGCGAGGGGGACGCGGGAGCGTCTGGTCGTGATCGGCGCCGACGCCGCGGGGATGTCCGCGGCGTCGCAGGCGCGCCGCCTGAGAGGTCCCGGCGAGCTGGAGATCGTGGCGTTCGAACGCGGCCACTTCACCTCCTTCTCGGCGTGCGGCATCCCGTACTGGGTGGGCGGTCAGGTCACCGGCCGGGACGAGTTGGTCGCCCGTACGCCCGGGGAGCACCGCGCGCGGGACATCGACCTCAGGATGCGTACCGAGGTCACGGAGATCGACGTGGCGGGCGGCCGGGTACGCGCCCGTGACGCCGTTTCCGGCGCCGAGTCCTGGACGTCGTACGACAAGCTGGTGATCGCGACCGGGGCCCGGCCGGTCCGTCCGGACCTGCCCGGTGTGGACGCGCCGGGCGTGCACGGGGTGCAGACGCTCGACGACGGGCAGGCGCTGCTGGACACGCTGACACGCGCGCGCGGCCGTCGCGCGGTCGTCGTCGGTGCGGGCTACATCGGCGTGGAGATGGCGGAGGCGCTCATCCGCCGCGGCTACGAGGTGACGGTCGTCAACCGGGGCGCGGAGCCCATGGCGACGCTGGACCCGGACATGGGCCGGCTGGTGCGCGAGGCGATGGAGGGCCTCGGCATCACCATGGTGAACGACGCGGAGGTCACCGGGGTCCGCACGGACGCCGACGGCCGGGCGTGCGCGGTGGGCACGAAGGACGGCGAGTACCCGGCGGACGTGGTGGTGCTCGGCATCGGCGTGCGTCCGGAGACCGGGCTCGCCGCGGCGGCCGGGCTGCCGCTGGGCGGGCACGGCGGGCTGCTGACGGACCGGGCGATGCGGGTGCGCGGGCACGGGAACATCTGGGCGGGCGGCGACTGCGTGGAGGTCCTGGACCTGGTGTCCGGGCAGCAGCGGCACATCGCGCTCGGTACTCACGCCAACAAGCACGGGCAGGTCATCGGCACCAACGCGGGCGGCGGTTACGCCACCTTCCCGGGCGTGGTGGGCACGGCGGTGAGCAAGGTGTGCGACCTGGAGATCGGGCGCACGGGTCTGCGCGAGAAGGACGCGCTGCGGGCGGGGCTGCGCTTCGAGGCGGTCACGATCGAGTCGACGAGCCGCGCCGGCTACTACCCGGACGCCTCACCGATGACGGTGAAGATGCTCGCCGAGCACCGCACGGGGCGGCTGCTCGGTGTGCAGATCGTCGGGCGTGAGGGCGCCGCCAAACGCGTCGACGTGGCGGCCGTCGCCCTCACGGCACAGCTGACGGTGGAACAGATGACGGCCCTGGACCTCGGCTACGCCCCGCCGTTCTCGCCGGTGTGGGACCCGGTGCTGGTGGCGGCCCGCAAGGCGGCGCGAAAGGTCCAGGAGACGCTGGGGACCGAGAGGGCCTGAGGGAACGGTGCTGGTCCACGCCGTCCCGTCCGGGCACCCGGACGGACGCCTCCGGGTGCCCGCCCGGTACGTCGGCTGGGCGGCGGCCACTGGTCATGTGTGGTCATTCCGGTCCATCGCTCCTCGTCCGGCCTCTCGAGCCCGGCACTCCCCCGCCGCCGGAGCAGCGCGGCATCCTGTGCGCCGACGAGCCCGTTGAGGACCTGACGCGCAAGACCGCGGGGCGGACGAACGCCACGGCAGAGCATGTGGAAGAGACTCGCAGTTTGGCGTTACCGGCCGGTTGAATCTAACTATTCCGCTACGACATTCGAGCGTCGCCCCGTGCGTCGAGTAGCGAATCCGGAGTGCCCGCTAAGCGTTCTGCTTAGTCTGACGGGTTGTCACGGTGCGTCGGTTCGCTGGTCGCGCATGGTGTCCCCGCACTTCTGCGGACAGGTCACTCGGGCTCATAAACGTTCAATGCGCAAACACTTGTGATCGAGTCGGATCACCACAGCGTTGTCAGCTGCACGATGATCACGCCATAGGATATGCCGCGCCACAGGGGCCCATCTGTCCCGGCCACCCCTCCTGTCCCATCGATAACGGTGCACACGATGTGCCGGCCTCCCCACCGTCACCCCCACGATCCGTTAACAGGTACCTGCGTGTTACCGATACTCAGCACCGGTTCCGGCGATGGAGCCGCGCAGTGAAAATCAATAGTCGCCTCGTCCTGCTCGTCACCGCGCCTCTCACTGTGGCCGTCACGTTCTCCGTACTGGCGCTGGCACCCGCGACCAACCAGGCGCTCCAGGCCAGTCGGCTGACCGCGATGGTCGATGCCGCCAACACCGCGGGGGAGTTGACCCACCGTTTGCAGCGTGAGCGTGCGGCAGCCACCGCACTGGTCTCCCGACAGGGGGATGCGGAAGCGTTCCGCATAAGCACCGTCGAGACCGACAGAAGTGTCGCCGAATTCCGCGACCGGATGGACGACCTGTCCGGGGTACCCGGCAGCGCCCAGGACGCACTGGACCGTATCGGGCGCTTCGTCGACGAGATGCCCGCCCTGCGCGCCCAGGTGCGCTCGGGGAGCAGCACCATTTCCGCGCTGGCCTTCGGCTACCGGATCGTGATCGCCGACCTCAACGGCTACCGCGACGGGATCGCGCAGGCAGACGGTGTGGACGCCGACATCGCGGACCGGATCCGCGCCTCCGCCGCCCTGTCCGAGGCAGCCGAGTACACGGCCCAGCAGCAGGTCACCGTGATGAGGGCGCAGGCCGCCGGCGGCTTCACGCCCGCCTCGCAGCGGACGTTCGACGCCAGCCGGCTCGGCTACGCCGATTCCCTCGGCATCATGTTCGACCTGGGACCCGGTGAATGGCGGACCTGGCTGGAGCGGACGCTTTCCGGCAACAAGGCCCTGGAGTCCCGGCGGCTCGAGTACGAGATCGGCCGTACCGCACCGGGCAAGGACATCGGGGTCAGCCCGAAGAAATGGCGGACGGCTACCGACGACCGCCAGGAACTGCTGCGTTCGGTGGAGAAGCGGATCGACGAGGCCGTCTTCACCATGGTCTCCGAAACACGCACCAGACTCATCTGGACAGCCGGGCTCGAGGCCGCCCTGGTGGTGCTGACCCTGATCGGCGCCGTCGTCCTCGCGGTCCGCCTGGGGCGCGTCATGATCCGCCGGCTGCGCGCTCTGCGGGACGCCGCCCACGAGGTCGCCCACACCGGGCTGCCCGCCGTGATGAGTGAACTGTCCCGGCCCGGCGCCCTGAGCGGCTCGACACCCGAGCAGGTGGCCCAGCGTACGGGCAACCCGGTCAAGACCGCGGGCGACGACGAGATCGGCGAGGTCGGTGAGGCCTTCAACGCCGTCCATCACGAAGCCGTCCGCCTGGCGGCCCAGCAGGCGCACATTCACGAGCAGTTCGCCGAGACCCTGGTCGGTGTCGCCCGCAGGGGCGCGCAGTTGACCACGGTCATGGTGTCCGAGCTGGACGCGGTGCAGCGCGACGAGGCCGACCCCGAGCGGATGAAGACCCTCTTCGCCCTCGACCACCTCGCCATCCGCATGGAACGCAACACCAACAACCTGCTGGTGCTCGGCGGTTACGGCCACGCCCGGGTGCGGTCGGCCGATGTCGACTGCTCCACCGTCATCATGGCGGCGGCGCAGCAGATCGAGCGTTTCGACCGTGTGTCTCTCGGCACTGTCGAAGCGGGCATCGGCGTCGCCGCCCGCGCCGTGCACGACGTGGCGCACATCCTGGCGGAACTCCTCGACAACGCGACCCGGTTCTCGCCTCCCGACAAGCAGGTCGGGGTCGCCGTGTGGCGGCTGTCGGACCGGGCCGTCGTGCAGATCGTCGACGAGGGAGTGGGCTTCACTGCGGAGCGCCGCGCCCTCCACAATGCCGCGCTGCGCGAGCCGCAGGCGGGCATCGGCGACGTACGGTCCATGGGTCTGCACGTGGTGGCCCGGCTCGCCGCCCGCCACGGCATCGTCGTCGAGCTGCGCGACTCGTCCGGTCCCGGCACCATCGCCGAGGTCACCCTGCCCTCGAAGGTGCTGGCGGTCATCCCGGACGAGGCGGCCCCGCCGTCGCAGGCCGTGCCCGCCGTAACGCGCGGCCAGGACAGCCGGGGCGGCGATGTGCACTACGGGTCGCTCCGTCCGGTCACACCTCCGGGACCGCCCGCTCGCAGGCAGTCGGCGGCGGGCGCACGGCACGGCCACGACGGCGCCCCCGACTGGGAGGTCGGGACGCCGGGCGCGAGCCGCGGCGGAAGCAACCGGGGCACACCGCCCCGGAACAACGACCCCTTCTTCGGTGGACGAGGCTCCTACGCGTCGCCCGAGCCGGAGCGCGGGCGCGGCACCACGCCCGCCCCGCATCCCGTGCACGACGAGCCGGTCTCACGCGTGGCCGGAGTGAGTTCCTCGGGCCTGCCGCTGCGGCGGCGCAACACACCTCAGCAGTGGCCCGCCCGGGGCGAACAAGACGGCACCCAGCAACGTTCCGGCGCCGCCTCGCCGAAGCCGGCGCCCCGCCGCCGGGACTCCCGGCAGGTCTCCGACGTCCTGGCGGCCTACGCGCAGGGGATCAACAGGAGCACGAAGCCCCGTGGGCGCTCCGCCACCGACGACGACACCGAACGGAGCAAGAAATGGCCTCTCCCGCCGACCTGAGCTGGATCCTGAGTGGTTTCGCGGGGCGTATCCCGGAAGTCACCTCGGCGATAGCCGTGTCCGCGGACGGACTCGCGCTGGCCTACACGGGCCTGGAGCGCGACGACGCCGACCGGCTGGCCGCCATCGCCTCGGGCGCCGTCAACCTGCTCTCGGCCGCCGCCCAGTTGACGAACACCGATCCCGTCGAACACAGTCTCACCGCGATGGAGGGCGGCTACATGTTCTCGATGGCCGTCTCCAGCGGCGCCTCACTGCTGGTGATGACCAACAGGGACGCGGACATCGGTGAGGTCAGCTACATGATGTCCGAACTGATCAACCAGGTCGGTGACGCGCTGTCTCCCCAGGTCCGCGACCCGAGCTTCCCGCCCGCGCGCTGATCCGGCCGCGTTCGCACGACCGCGCCACCGCATCGTCCCGCTCGCCGCCGCGCGTCGAGCACGCTCCCCCAGTCCGTCCCGCTCGTCGCCGTACGTCGAGCACGCTTCCCGGTCCGTCCCGCTCGTTTCGTCCCACAACTTCGATGAGAGCCCTCATGACCTCCCACATATCCCGTTTTCGTCGCCCCGGATTCCGTCCGGTCGGCGCCACCGCCCTCGCTTTCGGCCTGGCAGTCGTCACCGGGTGCAGCAGCGGCAGCGGCGCCGACGACGACACCGTGAAGATCGGCCTGGTCGCCTCCCTCTCCGGCACGTACAAGCCGGTCGGCACCGACCTGCGATCCGGGTTCGAGCTGTACCTGAAGACCCACGGCAACAAGCTGGGTGGACGCAAGGTCGAGCTCATCGTGGCGGACGAGGGCGACGGCCCGCCGACTGCCGTTCCCGCGGCCACCAAGCTGGTCAAGAAGGACAAGGTCGACGTGCTGACGGGCCTTGTCGGCGGCGGCTCGGTCAACGCGGTGCTGCCGCTGGTCACCCAGGCCAGGATTCCCTTCCTGGGGACGAACGCCCGGCCGCCCGTCAAGGACATCGAGTACGTGTGGACGACGAGCTTCCTGTCCGACGAGCCGGGCAGGGCCATCGCCCCGTACGTCAAGGAGAAGGTCGACGGACCGGTCTACGCGATCGGTCCCGACTACCAGGGCGGCCACGACGAACTGCGCGGCTTCACCGCCGAGTTCAAGCGCCTGGGGGGTGAGCTCGCCAACCCCGACGGCAAGACCACCTGGACGCCGTTCCCCAAGACCACGAACTTCATGCCGTACTTCGCCGAGATCGCCAAGACGGACGCCAAGGCGGTGTACTGCTTCTACGCCGGCAAGGCCGCGATCGACTTCGCCAAGCAGTACGCGCAGTCCGACGTCGCCGACCTGCCGCTGTACACGGCGTTCGTCACCGAGGGCAGTGTGCTCCAGGCCCAGGGCGACGCGGCGAAGGACATCTACTCGGTCCTGAACTACGCGCCGGACCTCGGCAACGAGGCCAACCGCACGTTCGCCGCGGACTGGACCGCCGAGTACGACACCCAGCCCACCACGTACGCGATGTCGTCGTACGACGCGGCGTCCGTGCTGGACAAGGCGATCGCCGACGCCGCGAAGAAGGGTGACGTGACCTCGCGGACCATCAACGACGCCATCGCGGACCTGGGCCAGATCGACAGCCCGCGCGGCGCCTGGGAGTTCAGCGACAAGGCGCACGCCCCGGTGCAGACCTGGTACCTGCGTCAGGTGCGGCCGGACGGCGCCCAGCTGTCGAACGTCATGGTCCAGGACCTGGCGACACTCGGCGGCTGAGATGGGAGTCCTCCAGGACCTGGCGACACTCGGCGGCTGAGATGGGAGTCCTGGATGCCCACCTCATACCGGCGGTGGACGGGGTGGCCTACGGGCTGCTGCTGTTCGTGGTCGCCGCCGGTCTGAGCCTCGCGTTCGGTACCGCGGGCGTGCTGAATCTCTCCCACGGCACGCTCTACGCGATCGGCGCCTACACGGGGGCCGAGCTGGGCGACGGCAGCTGGGGCGGCCTCGCCCTCGGGCTGGCCGCCGGAACCGCCGCGGCGTGCCTCACCGGGGCGGGGCTGTCCGCCGCGACGGCTCCGCTCGCCCGGCGCGGGCATCTCGCACAGGCACTGCTGACGTTCGGGCTGGCCCTGGTCGGCGGTGATCTGCTCATCCAGCTCTTCGGGGCGGACGAGCTTCCGGTACGCGTCCCCGAGGCGCTCGACTCCTCGGTGACGCTGCTGGGTCACCGCTACCCCGCCTACCGACTCGGCTTCATCGTGATGGCCGTGCTGCTCGCGGCTCTCGGCACGTGGGTTCTGACCCGGACCCGGGTGGGTGCGGCCGTCCGAGCCTCGGCCGACGATCCGCAGATGCTCGCGATCACCGGCCACAGCCCCCGGGCGGTGCACACCGGTGTACTGGCGGCGGCCGGTGCGCTGGCCGGCGCGGCGGGCGTGCTCGGGGCGCCGATCATCGGTCCCGGGCCCGGGACGTCCGAGACGGTGCTGATGCTGTCCCTCGTGGTCGTCGTGCTCGGCGGGCTGCGCTCGCTGTGGGCGACGTTCTTCGCGGCGATCGCCGTGGGCGAGGTCCAGACACTCGGCGTCTCCCTGGCGCCGGACCTGGCACCGTACCTGCTCTTCGCCGCGATGGCGGCGGTGCTGGTGCTGCGCTCCCGTTTCGCGGAACCGGCGGCCGGGCACGACGCCCAGGACCCGTCGCCGGACCCGGTGGGCCGGCTCAGCCGTCACCTCGCCGCCCGGCTGCGTCCCCGGACTCCGGGGACGCCCGCGCCGGCGCCCGGGGCGGGCCCGGTGGACGGCGGGGACGACGCGCGGCCCGCGGGTCCGGACCCCGCACGGGCGCCCGGCTGGAGCGGGGGCGTGCTCGCCGGGATCGGCCGGCTCCCGCGCGGGACCGCCGGGCGGCAGGCCGCCGCGCTGCTCGTCCTGCTCGCGGTGCTGATCGCGCTGCCGGGGCTGCTCGACACGTACAGCATCTCGCTGGCCGGGTCCGCCCTGGCTCTGGGACTGCTCGCGGTCAGTGTCACCGTCCTCACCGGCTACGCCGGGCTGCCCACGCTCGGGCAGACCGCGCCGTTCGCCGTCGGCGCGTACGCCACCGCGAACCTCGCGGACGCCGGGTGGACCGCGGGCCCCGTCCAGGTCGTCCTCTCGGCGCTCGCCGCCGCGCTCTTCTCCGCGGTGGTGGGGCCCGCCGTCATCCGGGCCCGCGGCACCACCGTACTGATGATCACGCTCGCCGTCGGTGAGCTGGCGAGCGCGGTCATCAACCAGCTCAAGTCCGTCACCGGCGGCGCCGACGGGCTCGTGGGTTTCCCGGCCACCCAGGCGTTGTGGGGCGGCGAGGGGATGTCCGAGGAGAGCGAGCTCTACACCTACGCGCTCGTCGTCGCCGTCATCGCCGTCTCCGTCACCCTGCTGGTGCTGCGCTCCCCGGCCGGGAAGCTGCTGATCGGCACCCGGGGTGCCGAGGTCCGCATGCGCGCCTCGGGGCACCCGGTGGGCCGCTACCTGCTGGTGGCGCACATCTGCGCCGGCGCGCTGGCCGGCGTCGGCGGCTCACTGATGGTCACCGTCCAGCAGTACCTCTCCCCCGCCGACGTCGGCTTCGAGATCGCCGCCTTCGCACTGCTGGCGGCCGTCATCGGCGGTACGACGTCCGTGATCGGCGCCCTGCTGGGAGCCGGGCTCATCGTCGTCACCCGTGACTGGGTCGCCGGTTCGTGGCCCGGACACGGTCCGCTGCTGCTCGGCGCGCTGTTCGTCGCCGCCGTGTACCTGCTGCCCCGCGGTCTGGCGGGCCTGCGCGGCGCAGGCGCCCGGAGCGGGCCACCGCCCCACGGGCCCCGGCCCGCCGGACAGCCCCCGGCCGCACCCGCCCCGACCCCCGCCGGGAAGGCCTCACCATGACCTCCGCACCGAACGCCGCGTCGGCACCCCCGGTGCTGGAACTCACCCGTCTGACCCGTAGATACGGCAGTCTCGTCGCCGTCGACGACGTCAGCCTGCGGCTGCCCGCGGGCGCACGGCACGCCGTCATCGGCCCCAACGGCGCCGGCAAGACCACGCTGCTCAACCTCATCGCCGGCACCGACCGGCCCGACCACGGCACCATCGCCCTGGAGGGCGCGGACATCACCCGTGCGGCCACCGCGAAGCGCAGCCGTCTCGGCATGGCCAGGAGCTTTCAACAGCCCGCTGTCATGGGCGACCTGACGGTGCTGGAGAACATCGTCCTGGCCGGCTGGCCGCACCATCCGAAGCGCCGCGGCGCGTGGCGCAGCCCGTCCCGCTACCGGCAGCACACCGAGTCGGCGGGCCGTCATCTGGAGGCCGTCGGCCTCGCGGACGTCGCCCACCGGCCGGCCTCCACGCTCTCCCACGGCCGGCGCCGCATGCTCGACCTCGCCGCCGCGCTGGCGGGCGACCCGCGCCTGCTGCTGCTGGACGAGCCGGCGGCCGGGCTGACCGACGCCGACATCGGCCGGCTCCTCGGCATCCTGGGCGGTCTGCCGGAGAGCGTCGCGGTCATCCTGGTCGAGCACCATGTCGACGTGGTCGCCCACCTCGCCACGACGACGACGGTGCTGGTCGCCGGGCGGGTTCTCGTCACCGGCCCGACCCAGGAGGTGCTCGCGCACCCGGAGGTCCGCGACGCGTACCACCACACCGGTACGGCGCCCTCCGCCGCCCCCACCGAAACGAGAGGATGACCGACCCCGGTGCTCGAACTCACCGGCCTGACCGCGGGCTACCACGGCGGCACCGTCCTGCACGGCCTCGACCTGTCGGTGCCCGCCGGCACGGTCCACGCCGTCGTCGGCCACAACGGCGCGGGCAAGACCACCCTCATCCACACCGTCGCCGGACTCATACGTCCCGGCGCGGGCACCGTACGTCTGGCCGGCCGGGACGTGACGGGGCAGCCCGCACACCGCGTCGCCCGTGCCGGGATCGGCCTCGTACCGCAGGGGCGCCGCGTGTTCGCCGGGCTCACCGTCGGCGAGCACCTGCGGCTGTCCCACCGCACGCCGCGCCGCGGGGACACCACGCGCCCCAGCGTGTGGACGCCCGCCCGCGTCCTGGAACTGCTGCCCCGGCTGGGCGAGCGCAGGAACAACCGGGGTGCGGACCTGTCCGGCGGCGAACAGCAGATGCTGGCGCTGGCCCGCGCGCTGCTCGGCTCACCGAGCGTGCTGCTGCTCGACGAGCCCACCGAGGGCCTCGCGCCCGTACTCGTCCGGCAGGTCAACGAGCTGGTGACCACGCTGGCGGACGAGGGCATCGCCGTTCTGCTGGTGTCCCCCAGCCCCGCCCGGGCCGCCGAGTGCGCCCGTACGCTCACGGTCCTCACCTCGGGGCGGGTGACGCTGCGCATGGACGGCGAGGACGCCCGCGGCGACGCCACCGCACTGCACGCCGCGCTCGACCTCGCGCCGACGGCGGTCTGAGACGCGGGCATCGACGAGGGCGGTGACCCGCATGAGGTCCCCGCCCCCTGCGCAGCCGCGCCTACCCGACCCTGATGCTGTGCCCGCCGAAGCCGCTGCGCCGGTCGGACCCGTTGTTCTGGTCCTGCCACCAGGCGTCGAACTGCGCCTGGCCCATGGCCGGCCAGTCGGGTGTGTTCTCGACCTGCGCGCTGCCCATCCTGCGGGCGAGCGCGACCATGGCCGCCCCCACGGGGCGGCGACCGGCGTCGTAGCGCTCCAGGACTTCGTTCCAGGTGTCCCCGGCCGTCCAGGCGGCTTCCAGGGCGGTGGCGTCCTGGAGCGCCTTGACGCTGCCGCCGCCGATGTGCGGCCGGGCGACACTGGCGGCGTCGCCCACGAGCACCGTCCGGCCGGATGCGTACCGCGGCACCTCGAGGTCGTAGATGGGCTGGATGAAGGTGGTCTCGGCGGGGGTGCGGAGCACCCTGCCCGCCCAGTACGGCGGGAAGTTGTCGGCCACCAGGGCGCGCAGGTGGGCGGTGAGCTCCGAGTTGAGCCGCCCCGGCGGCAGGGAGGTCGGGGTCCGCAGGTCGGGGTGCAGGCCGTCGGTCCGCGGAGGTGCGGTGTACAGGACCCAGTTGAGCAGGTGCCCGCCGGCCCCGTCCGGTATGCGGTAGATCATGCAGTGGCCGCCGGGGAAGACGACGGTGTGCGCGTCGCAGCCGTCCGAGGGGAGGTCCGCGACGTCCGCCGACGTACCGCGCCAGCCCACGTACCCGGCGTACGTCGCGTCGGTGCCGGGGAACATGGCCTCGCGGACGACGGAACGGTACCCGTCCGCTCCGATCACGACGTCGAAGTGCTCCCGGTATCCGTCCGCGAGTCGCAGCGTCACGCCGTCGGAGTCCGGCTCCACGCCGGTGACCACCGAGCCGGACCGGTAGGAGACCTCCTCGGGCACCCGGCGCCGCAGCTCGCTCCACAGGGAGCCCCAGCTGTAGGCACGGAAGAAGAAGGGCTGCTCGCCGATGGCCCGGCCGTGGTCCGCTTCGCCGTCGCGCACGCTCCACACCCGCCGGGTCAGTGGCGCCCACGGCATTTCGGGGGCCACGTACCCGGCGTCCCTCAGCTCGTCGTACCGGTCGCTGTGGAGGGCGATCCCCACTCCCCTGTCGCGGAGCCGGGCGTCGGCGCGCTCGAACACGGTGACACGCTCCGCTCCGCCGCGATACGCGGCCAGGGCCGCGGCGCATCCCGCTATGCTGCCGCCGACCACGGCGACGCTGCCTCCACGCATGACTGGCACTCCGCTCACTCGGTGTTCCGGGCGCCCCCGCCGGCGCTGCTGCTGCCGCGACGGCGCGCCCGGCCGGAAATCGCCCTGTAGTGGGGGTCGTTGGCCCGGTCCTCACGGACGGAGCCGGGACGGATCCTATCGAGGCGCGTCAGGCCGGTGAGCGGCGCACGTCCCCTCTGTTCGCGGCGTGGGCGGTCCTCGTCCCGGTCGGCGCATCCGCCTGCGGCGGCTCCGGTCGGCGCACCGCCGGCCACAGCGGTGCGGGGTGCGTGTCCGCCTGACGGTCACCCCGTTCGGCCGTCCTCGTCACGTGGGTGACGGCCCGGCCCCGGCGTCCCGCGGGGAGCGGGTGTCGACCTGCCGCGCGGCGCCGGGGCGTGGACGACACGGTGCGTGCGCTGATCGCGCGGCCGGCCCGGTGACCGGCGACGTGGTGGCATACGTGTCCCGGCGTGGCACGCGCACCGGCCCGGTGCCGACGGGACGGGCCCCGCGGTGGATGCCGCCGCCCGCTCGTCGCGCTGCCGCCGCGGCCGGGCACGCCGCCGCCGGGGCCGCCCGGCCGGCTGTCCGGCGGGCACGCGCGGCCCCGTCGCCGCCGGCGAGCCGGCAGAGCGGGTGCGCGGGCCCCGGACGGTGGATCAGCGGGCCGTGCGGGTGTGCACGTACTCGACGAGGTGGGTCAGCGCGTCCGGGTCGGTGGCCGGCATGACGCCGTGGCCGAGGTTGAAGATGTGGCCCTCGATGCCCTCGGCCGTGCGCAGGACCTCGTCGGTCTTGGTCTCGACGGCCCCGCGGCCCGCGAACAACAGGGTCGGGTCGAGGTTGCCCTGGAGCGCCTTGCCGGGCCCGACGCGGCGGGCGGCCTCGTCCAGCGGGACGCGCCAGTCGACGCCGACGACGTCCGCGCCGGCCTCGCCCATCAGCCGGAGCAGTTCGCCGGTGCCGACGCCGAAGTGGATGCGCGGCACGCCGTAGCCCTCCACCGCGCGGAACACCTTCGCGGACGCCGGCATGACCGAGCGGCGGTAGTCGGCCGGGGCGAGCGCGCCGGCCCAGGAGTCGAACAACTGGACCGCGGAGGCGCCCGCCTCGATCTGCACCTTCAGGAAGGTGCCCGTGATCTCGGCGAGGCGGTCCAGCAGGTCGGCCCACAGCTCGGGGTCGCCGTACATCATCGCCTTGGCGTTCTCGTACGTGCGGGACGGGCCGCCCTCCACGAGGTAGCTCGCGAGGGTGAACGGCGCGCCGGCGAAGCCGATGAGGGGCGTGGGGCCCAGCTCGCGGGTGAGCAGGCCGATCGCCTCGGTGACGTACGAGACGTCCTCGGGGGTGAGGTCGCGGAGCCGGGCGAGGTCGGCGCGGGTGCGCACCGGCTGTTCGACGACCGGGCCCACGCCGGGCTTGATGTCGAGGTCGATGCCGATCGCCTTGAGCGGGACGACGATGTCGCTGAAGTAGATCGCCGCGTCCACGCCGTGCCGGCGCACCGGCTGGAGGGTGATCTCGGTGACCAGCTCGGGCCGCATGCACGACTCGAGCATCGGAATGCCCTCGCGGACCTTGCGGTACTCCGGCAGGGAGCGTCCGGCCTGTCGCATGAACCAGACCGGGGTGTGCGGCACGGCCTCGCGCCTGCACGCCTTGAGGAAGACTGACTCGTACGTCGCTGTCGGCTGCTTGCCCGCGGGGCTTCCGTTCGCACTCACGACGGAAAGTCTCGCACGGCCCCGGAACGGCGGCGGCCACGGGCGGGCGGGCGGTCACTTGGGCTGCTTTGTCCGGCACGTCCGTCTCGCCACCGGGTGTCTTGCCCTGCGCGAGGCCGTCGTTCCCCTAACCTTCCCCGCATGGCTGCGGCTCAGGGACGACTGTCGGACGGCACGGGCGGTATGGACGAACCCAAGGACTCCAGGAATTCCACGGGCTCCGAGGGCACCAAGGACCCGGAGGACACCAAGGACTCGAACGTCGCGGAGCAGGACGGGGAGGGCGACCGGCAGGCGGCCGCCGCGCCGCCGCCCTTCAGGGCGGCGGTCGACGCGCTGAGGGCGGCGCGGGTGCGGCCGCAGGTGGAGGTGGAGCCCACGCGCCCGCCGCAGCGGCTGGCGCCCTACACGTACGCGCTGGAGGCCGCGGTCGTCGACGGCGACCAGGACCTGGCGGACGGCCGTCTGGTGCTGCTGCACGACCCGGCCGGGCACGACGCCTGGCGGGGCTCGTTCCGGCTGGTGACGCTGGTGCGCGCGGAGCTGGAACCGGAGATGGCGGCGGACCCGCTGCTGCCGGAGGTGTGCTGGTCGTGGCTGACCGGGGCGCTGCAGGCGCGCGGTCTGACGTACGGCGAGCCCAGCGGCACGGTGACGCGGGCGAGTTCGCACTACTTCGGCGGTCTGTCGGCGCGGCCGCCGGCCTCGCAGATCGAGATCCGGGCGTCCTGGACGCCCCGCGAGGGGCTGGGCGGGGTGCCGGACACGGGCGCCCATCTGGCGTCCTGGTGCGATCTGCTGGCGCAGGTCGCGGGGCTGCCGCCGGCCGGTCCGGGCGACGCGTCGGTGGTGACCCTGCCGCAGCGCAGAGGGCCCCAGTCGATGTGACTCATCCCGAGCGGGGCACAGGCGTGCGGGGCGGTCGAGTACCGCCCCGCACGCCTTCTCCGTGCCGGAACGCCATCCAGCGCCCCCGTTTCTGAACGCCAACCCGCGCCCCGTACCGGAACGCCGCACCGCGCGCCGCGCCGGATCGTCGCCCCGTGTCGCCGCGCCGGTCCGCCGGCCCGCGCCCCGGTGCCGGATCGCCGTCCGCGCCATCGTTTCGGCTCGCCACCCGCGCCGTTCGACCGGGTTCGCCGCTCGTGCTTACCTCCACCCGGATCGCACGAACCGTCACTTTGTCGATACGACCACTTTCGGAAGCGTTGCGACGCCGACCGAAACCGTTCGATCTTCGAATGATCGACCATGCGTCCGAATTGCCCGGATTGTTACTCACCAGATCGTGATCTTTCTCTAAAGGCCCAGAGGTTTGATGCCGAAGACGACTGTGACCTAGAAAGCACGGTTCGTACCGGCTTCACCTCCACGAGCCGGCCCCTTCCCGTACCCCAGGAGGCCTGGTGTCCGTTCTCCTCGAGCAGCCCGCAAGCCTGGTCGCCTACCGCCCGAACAAGCCGACCGCCATGGTGGTCGTGGCCGACCCCCGCGTCCGTTCCACCGTCACCCGCCACCTCTGGGCGCTCGGTGTCCGCGACGTCATCGAGGCCTCGTCCGTCGCGGAGGCTCGTCCCCGCATCGGCAACCCCCGCGACATCTGCGTCGCCGACGTCCATCTGCCGGACGGTTCCGGCCTGACCCTGCTGTCCGAGACCCGTGCCGCGGGCTGGCCCAACGGCCTCGCCCTCTCCGCGGCCGACGACATCGGCGCCGTACGCAACGCCCTCGCGGGCGGTGTGAAGGGATACGTCGTCACCGGCACCCGCACCAACATCGGGCTCCCCACCCGTCCCGGCGCCGCCCCCATCGGCGCCGCCGCCGCCCGCCTTCACCGCCGCCGCCCGGGTGCCCCGAGCCACCCGGGCGGCTACCGCGAACTGTCCGGCCGCGAGGTCGAGGTGCTGCGCCTGGTCGCGGAGGGCCAGTCGAACAAGGCGATCGGCGTCTCCATGGGACTGTCCGCCCTGACCGTCAAGAGCCACCTGGCCCGCATCGCCCGCAAGCTCGGCACGGGCGACCGCGCCGGCATGGTCGCCGTGGCGCTGCGCACCGGCATCATCCACTGACCGCCCCCCTCGCCTTGCCCGGCCGCCGCCCCCTCCCCACTACCGCCATCACCCCTCCGACCCGTGAACCGGACCCCTCGCTGAGCTGTCCTGTTTACGACCCCGTGGCGCCCGCAGAGGGAACGTTCCCCCGGCGGGCGCCTTCCGCGCACGGATACTCTTGACAGGTGACCGACGCCCACGAAACCGCAGCAGACAGCCCCCTGCGAACCACCGGAGGCGCCCCTCCGGACGACGACGGATCTTCTGCTACGGAGGCGCCGATCCCCTTGCTCGAACCCCGTGAGGGCATCCCGCCCGTGATCGCGGACGAGGCCGCCCTCGCCGAGGTGATCGCCGCCTTCGCCGCCGGGTCCGGCCCCGTCGCCGTCGACGCCGAGCGTGCCTCCGGCTACCGCTACGGCCAGCGCGCCTACCTCGTGCAGCTGCGCCGCGAGGGCGCCGGTACCGCGCTCGTCGACCCGGTCGCCTGCCCCGATCTGTCCGGCCTCGGCGAGGCCCTGTCCGGCGTGGAGTGGGTGCTGCACGCCGCCACGCAGGACCTGCCGTGCCTGCGCGAGATAGGGATGGTGCCCACCCGGCTGTTCGACACCGAACTCGCCGGACGGCTTGCCGGTTTCCCGCGTGTCGGCCTCGGAGCGATGGTCGAGAACGTCCTCGGGTTCGTCCTGGAGAAGGGTCACTCCGCCGTCGACTGGTCGACCCGGCCGCTGCCCGAGCCCTGGCTGCGGTACGCCGCGCTCGACGTCGAACTGCTCGTCGATCTGCGGGACGCGCTGGAGAAGGAGCTGGACCGGCAGGGCAAGCTGGACTGGGCCAGGCAGGAGTTCCACGCGATCGCCTCGGCACCGCCCGCCGAACCGCGCAAGGACCCCTGGCGGCGCACCTCCGGCATGCACAAGGTGCGGCGCCGGCGGCAGCTCGCCGTGGTGCGGGAGCTGTGGCAGACCCGGGACCGCATCGCGCAGCGCCGGGACGTCTCGCCCGGCAAGGTGCTGGGCGACGCGGCGATCGTGGAGGCCGCGCTGGCCCTCCCGGCGAACGCGAACGCCCTCGCGGCGCTCAACGGCTTCGGCAACCGCATGAGCCGGCGCCAGCTGGAGCAGTGGCAGGCCGCGGTGGACCGCGCCAAGGCGCTGACCGAGTCGCAGCTGCCGCAGCCGGGGCAGCCGGTGACCGGGCCTCCCCCGCCGCGGGCGTGGGCCGACAAGGACCCGCAGGCCGCCGCGCGGCTGTCGGCGGCGCGGGCGGCGGTGACGGCACTGGCCGAGCGGCTGAACATGCCGCAGGAGAACCTGATCACGCCGGACACGGTGCGGCGGGTCTGCTGGGAGCCGCCGCGGGTCCCCGACCCGGAGTCGGTCGCCGCCGCCCTCGCGGGGTACGGGGCGCGGGCCTGGCAGGTGGAGCAGGTGACACCGGCCCTGGTGGAGGCGTTGGACCAGCCGGCCCCACCGAACCCGCCCGGCCAACCGGACCCGCCGCAGCGGCCGAACCCGTCGGCGTAGGCGCGGAAGGCGGACGGGACTCCCCCGGGTTCCTCGCCGCCCGGGGTGCCGTCGCCGCGAATGTTGCAGACGTTGCAAAGGGGCGTTGCAGGAACAGGCAGAACGGCGGCGACGGCAGGGCGGCACGCGCCTCACCTGCCGGGATCGCCTCCTGGTGGCCGTCGAGGGGCCCATGACGGCCGACCTACGGCGTCGAAATCACGCCAAGATCTCCGGAAGGCCCACGGACGGCACGCGAACGGTCTACGGACGGCACGCGGGCGCTCCACGGCCATCACGACCGGCCCGCGCGGCTCGACGGCCCGACCCGCGGTGTGACCTTCGCCGCTCCGCCTGCCGGGACTGTGCAGCTACGTTACCGATAAGTAGCATGAGCCTGAGCGCGCGCTCAGCGCATGCGCATCGCAGCAGTGCCACCCCGCACCCTGGAGGAGAGCCATCGTGCCTCGTACCGTCAGGGACGTCGTCTTCGTCGACGGCGTCCGCACCCCGTTCGGCAAGGCGGGCCCGAAGGGCATCTACCACGAGACCCGTGCCGACGACCTCGTCGTGAAGGCGATCCGGGAGCTGCTGCGCCGCAACCCCGGCCTGGACCCGAAGAAGATCGACGAGGTCGCCATCGCCGCGACCACCCAGATCGGTGACCAGGGCCTGACGCTCGGCCGCACCGCCGGCATCCTCGCGGGCCTGCCGCAGTCCGTGCCCGGCTACTCCATCGACCGCATGTGCGCGGGCGCGCTGACCGCCGTCACCTCGGTCGCCGGCTCCGTCGCGTTCGGCGCGTACGACGTCGCCGTCGCGGGCGGTGTCGAACACATGGGCCGCCACCCGATGGGCGAGGGCGTCGACCCGAACCCGCGGTTCGTCTCCGAGAAGCTGGTCGACGAGTCCGCCCTGTTCATGGGCATGACCGCGGAGAACCTGCACGACCGGTACCCGGGGATCACCAAGCTGCGCGCCGACGAGTACGCGGTGCGCTCCCAGGAGAAGGCCGCCAAGGCGTACGCCAACGGCAAAATCCAGGCCGACCTGGTGCCGGTCTCGGTGCGCCGTACCAGCCCCGAGGCCGGTGAGACGGGCTGGGGCCTGGTCACCGCCGACGAGCCGATGCGTCCGGGCACCACGCTGGAGAACCTCTCCGGTCTGAAGACCCCGTTCCGTGTGCACGGCCGGGTCACCGCGGGCAACGCGGCCGGTCTGAACGACGGCGCCACCGCCTCACTCATCGCGTCCGAGGACTTCGCGCGCGAGAACGACCTCCCCGTCAAGATGCGCCTGGTCGCCTACTCCTTCGCGGGCGTCGAGCCCGAGGTCATGGGATACGGCCCCATCCCGGCCACCGAGAAGGCACTCGCCCAGGCGGGACTGTCGATCTCCGACATCGGCCTCTTCGAGATCAACGAGGCCTTCGCCGTCCAGGTCCTGGCCTTCCTGGAGCACTACGGCATCGCCGACGACGACGAGCGCGTCAACCAGTACGGCGGCGCCATCGCCTTCGGCCACCCGCTCGCCTCCTCCGGCGTCCGCCTGATGACGCAGCTGGCCCGCCAGTTCGAGGAGCAGCCGCACGTCCGCTACGGCCTGACCACCATGTGCGTCGGCTTCGGCATGGGCGCGACGGTCATCTGGGAGAACCCGCACTTCGACGGAGGCACCAAGTGAGCACCACCACTGAACTCCTCAAGGGCGCGGCCGAGCTGTTCCCCGACGAGGTCGTCACGCAGGCGCACGTACGCCACTTCGACCTCCCCCTGGGCGCCGGGCGCTTCGCCCTGATCACCCTGGACAACGGCCACGACCACACCAAGCCGACCACCTTCGGCCCGCAGTCGCTCGCGAACCTGGACACCGCGATCGACCAGGTCGAAAAGGAGGCCGCGGCCGGCGACATCGTCGGGGCCGGCATCACCGGCAAGCCGTTCATCTTCGCCGTCGGCGCCGACCTCAAGGGCGTCGAACTGCTCGGGAAGCACAAGGACGCCCTCGCCATCGGCAAGGGCGGCCACGACGTCTTCAAGCGCCTCGCGGGCCTCGCGGTGCCGACGTTCGCCTACTACAACGGCGCGGCCATGGGCGGCGGCGTCGAGGTCGGCCTGCACTGCACCTACCGCACGGTGTCCGCGGCCGTCCCGGCGTTCTCGCTGCCCGAGGTCTTCCTCGGTCTGGTCCCCGGCTGGGGCGGCTGCACACTCCTGCCCAACCTGATCGGCGCCGAGAACGCCGTCAAGGTCGTCATCGAGAACAGCCTCAACCAGAACAGGCAGCTCAAGGGCACGCAGGTCCACGAGCTCGGCATCGCCGACGCGATCTTCGAGGGCGCGGACTTCCTGGAGCAGTCGCTGATCTGGACGGCGTCCGTCCTCAAGGGCGACCTCGTCGTCGAGCGCCCGGTGATCGACCGCGGCGAGGGCTGGGACCAGGCCGTCGCCAAGGGCCGTTCCCTCGCCGACTCCAAGGTGCACGGCGCGGCCCCGGCCGCCTACCGTGCCCTGGACATCATCGCCGCCGCCAAGAACGGCGACCTCCAGCAGGGGTACGACGCCGAGGACAAGGCGCTCGCCGACCTGATCATGGGCGGTGAGCTGCGCGCCGGCATCTACGCGTTCAACCTGGTGCAGAAGCGCGGCAAGCGCCCGGCCGGCGCGCCCGACAAGTCGCTCGCCCGCCCGGTCACCAAGGTGGGCGTGGTCGGCGCCGGCCTGATGGCCTCGCAGCTCGCCCTGCTCTTCCTGCGCCGTCTGGAGGTGCCGGTCGTGCTGACCGACATCGACCAGGACCGCATCGACAAGGGTGTGGGGTACGTCCACGCCGAGATCGACAAGCTGCTCGGCAAGGGCCGGGTCAACCAGGACAAGGCCAACCGCCTCAAGGCGCTGGTGACGGGCGTCCTGGACAAGGCCGACGGCTTCACGGACGCCGACTTCGTCATCGAGGCGGTGTTCGAGGAGATGGGCGTCAAGCAGCAGGTGTTCGCGGAGGTCGAGGCGGTCGCCCCGGCGCACGCGATCCTCGCCACCAACACCTCGTCGCTGTCCGTGTCGGAGATGGCGTCGAAGCTGAAGAACCCCGAGCGGGTCGTCGGCTTCCACTTCTTCAACCCGGTCGCGGTGCTGCCGCTGCTGGAGATCGTCCGCGGTGAGCAGACCGACGACGCGTCCCTGGCCACGGCCTTCGCCGTGGCCAAGAAGCTGAAGAAGACGGCCGTCCTGACGAAGGACGCCCCGGCGTTCGTCGTCAACCGCATCCTCACCCGCTTCATGGGCGAGATCCAGAACGTCATCGACGAGGGCACCCCGGTCGAGACCGCGGAGAAGGCCATCGAGCCGCTCGGTCTGCCGATGTCCCCGCTGGTGCTGCTGGAGCTGGTCGGCCCGGCGATCGGCCTGCACGTCTCCCAGACGCTCAACACGGCGTTCCCGGACCGCTTCACGGTCTCCCCGAACCTCAGGGCGGTCGTCGAGGCGGGCAAGCGCGGCTTCTACGTCTACGACAGCGGGCGGCCCGAGCTGGACCCGGAGGTCGCCGCGCTGCTGAAGCAGGGCGACACGGTCCTCACGGAGGAGCAGGTCCGCGACCGTGTCCTGGACGCGGTGGCGCAGGAGATCGGCCTGATGCTGGACGAGGGTGTCGTCGCCGAGGCGCAGGACATCGACCTGTGCCTGATCACGGGCGCCGGCTGGCCCTTCCACCTGGGCGGCATCACGCCGTACCTGGACCGCGAGGGTGTCTCGGAGCGCGTGACCGGCAGGCGGTTCCTTCAGCAGGGCGTGGCGTCCGTCCCGGCGTGATGCCCGGCCGTGCGTGAGAAGGGCCCCCGCCTCGGCGGGGGCCCTTCGCCTTCCCCACGTTTTCCACCTCGCGGGGCCTCGTCTGCGACCCTGACCGCATGACCGACGAGACCGCCGCCCCCACCGACCCCACGGACCGCCCCGGCCTGCTCCTGATCGTCGACGCGGCGAACGTCGTCGGGTCGGTGCCCGACGGGTGGTGGCGCGACCGGCGCGGGGCCGCCGAGCGGCTGCGCGACCGGCTGGCGGCGGACGGACTGCCCGGGCACGACGGCCCGGTGGACATCGTCCTCGTGGTGGAGGGCGCGGCCCGCGGCGTGGCGTCCGTGCCCGGGGTACGGGTGGAGGACGCGCCCGGCAGCGGGGACGACCACATGGTCGGCCTGGTCGCCGCGGCCGGCGAACGCCCCGTCCTGGTCGTCACCGCGGACCGTGGACTGCGCCGCCGGGTCACCGGGCTGGGCGCGGACGTGACGGGCCCCCGGACCGTACGGCCGTAGAGCGCCCGGCTCCTACGTCGCGTCGCCGCGGGGCTCGGCCGCCCCGTCGGCCGGTGTCTCACCGCGGGCCAGGCGGCTGTGGGTGCGGCTGTAGAGGAAGTACACGACGAAGCCGATCGCCATCCAGATGCCGAAGCGGATCCAGGTCTCGGTGGGCAGGTTCAGCATCAGCCACAGGGAGGCGGCCACCGACAGGACCGGCAGGACCGGCACCCACGGGGTGTGGAAGGAGCGGGGCAGGTCGGGGCGGGTGCGGCGCAGGATGACCACGCTGATCGCGACGACGACGAAGGCGAACAGCGTGCCGATGTTGACCAGCGCGGCAAGTTCGCTGAGCGGGGTGAAGCCCGCGAGGACGGCGATGAGCACGCCCAGCAGGATGGTCGGCCGGTGGGGGGTCCTGAACCGCGGGTGGACGCGGGAGAAGAAACGGGGCAGCAGCCCGTCGCGGCTCATCGCGAAGAACACGCGGGTCTGGCCGAGCAGCAGGATCATGCAGACGGTGGTGAGGCCGACGGCCGCGCCGAAGCTGATGAAGCCCGCGTACCAGGGATGGCCGGTGGCCTTGAAGGCGTCGGCGAGCGGGGCGTCCACGCTCAGTCTGCTGTAGTTCTGCATGCCGGTGACGACGACGGACACGGCGACGTACAGCGCGGTGCAGATGAGCAGGGAGCCGAGGATGCCGCGGGGCATGTCGCGCTGCGGGTTCTTGGTCTCCTCGGCGGCCGTGGCGACGATGTCGAAGCCGATGAAGGCGAAGAAGACGACCGAGGCGGCGGTGAAGATGCCCATCACGCCGAAGTTGGAGGGCGCCCAGCCGAACAGGACCTGGATGAGCGGCGAGTTGAGGCTCTCGCCGGCGGGGACCGGCTTGGACTCCGGGATGAACGGGTGGTAGTTGGCGCCCTCGATGAAGAAGGCGCCGGCGATGATCACGACGAGGACGACCGTCACCTTGACGGCGACGACGATCGAGGTGATCCGCGCGGAGAGTTTCATGCCGACGACGAGGATCGCGGTGAGCACCAGGACCAGGGCGGCGGCGAGGATGTCGAAGCCGAAGCCCTGGGCGCCGTCCCTGCCGCCGAGCGCGGCGGGCATCGTCCAGCCCGCGTTCTCCATCAGGGAGCGGATGTAGCCGGCCCAGCCGACGGCCACCACCGCCGTCCCCAGTGCGAACTCCAGCACCAGGTCCCAGCCGATGGTCCAGGCGGGCAGCTCACCGAGCGAGGCGTAGCTGAAGGTGTAGGCGGATCCGGCGACGGGGACCGTGGAGGCGAACTCGGCGTAGCACAGTGCGGCCAGCGCGCAGACGAGGCCGGCCACGGCGAAGGAGAGGGCCACGGCAGGGCCGGCGTTCTCCTTGGCGACCGCACCGGTGAGGACGAAGATGCCGGTGCCGATGACGACACCGACACCGAAGACGGTCAGATCCAGCGCGGACAAGGACCGCTTCAGCGCGTGCTCCGGTTCCTCGGTGTCGAGGATGGACTGCTCGACCTTCTTCGTCCTGAAGAGATTGCTGCTCACGGGTACCTCACACGCTGGTCGTCCTCGACATGATCGAGAGGGGGCGTGGCACGTATGACCCGGCATGCGCCCCTTCACACGAATGGGCCGGTCACACCACTGTGAAGAGTGGTGCAACCGGCCCAGCGCGACCGTCGTAGCCGTCAGTCGCGGGCCGCCTCCACCTCGGCGGCGGGGCGCTCGTACCGGCCGTCGATCCTCGCGACCAGGCCGGTGACCTGGCGGGCGATGTCGGGTGCGGTGAGGCCGATCTCGGCGAGCACCTCGGCGCGGGAGGCGTGGTCGAGGAAGCGCGGCGGGATGCCGTAGTCGCGCAGCGGCACGTCGACCCCCGCGTCGCGCAGGGCCTGGGCGACGGCCGAGCCGACGCCGCCGGCACGTACGTTGTCCTCGACGGTGACGACGACGCGGTGGCGCTCGGCGAGCGGGGCCATGGCCGCGTCGACGGGCTTGACCCAGCGCGGGTCGACGACGGTGGTGGAGATGCCCTGCCGGTCGAGGAGGGCGGCGACCTCCAGGCACATGGGGGCGAGGGCGCCGACGGAGACCAGCAGCACGTCCGGGGTGTCGGTGCCGGCCTCGCGCAGGACGTCCATGCCGCCGACGCGGCCCACGGCCGGTACGGCGGGGCCGACGGCGCCCTTGGAGAAGCGCACCACGGTCGGCGCGTCGTCCACCGCCACGGCCTCGCGGAGCTGGGCGCGGACCTGGTCGGCGTCGCGCGGCGCGGCGAGCCTGAGGCCGGGCACGACCTGGAGGATCGACATGTCCCACATGCCGTTGTGGGAGGCGCCGTCGGTGCCGGTGACGCCCGCGCGGTCCAGCACGAAGGTGACGCCGCACCGGTGCAGGGCGACGTCCATCAGGACCTGGTCGAAGGCGCGGTTGAGGAAGGTGGCGTAGACGGCGAAGACGGGGTGGACTCCGCCGTGCGCGAGGCCGGCGGCGGAGACCGCGGCGTGCTGCTCGGCGATGCCGACGTCGTAGACCCGGTCGGGGAAGCGCTTGGCGAACTTGTCCAGGCCGACGGGCTGGAGCATGGCCGCGGTGATGGCGACGACGTCCTCGCGCTCCTCGCCGAGCCGGACCATCTCCTCGCCGAAGACGCTCGTCCAGTCGGCGCCGGAGGAGGCGATGGGCAGGCCCGTGTCGGGGTGGATCTTGCCGACGGCGTGGAAGCGGTCGGCCTCGTCGGCCAGGGCGGGCTGGTAGCCGCGGCCCTTCTCGGTGAGGCAGTGCACGATGACGGGGCCGTTGAAGCGCTTGGCACGGGCGAGCGCGGACTCCAGGGCCTCGATGTCGTGGCCGTCGATCGGGCCGACGTACTTCAGGCCCAGGTCCTCGAACAGGCCCTGCGGGGCGATGAAGTCCTTCAGGCCCTTCTTCGCGCCGTGCAGGGTGTCGTAGAGCGGTTTGCCGACGACCGGGGTGCGCTCCAGGAGTTCCTTGGTGCGGGCCAGGAAGCGCTCGTAGCCGTCGGTGGTGCGCAGGGTCGCCAGGTGGTTGGCGAGTCCGCCGATCGTGGGTGCGTAGGAGCGCTCGTTGTCGTTGACGACGATGACGAGCGGGCGGTCCTTGGCGTCGGCGATGTTGTTCAGCGCCTCCCAGGCCATGCCGCCGGTCAGCGCGCCGTCGCCGATGACCGCGACGACGTGGCTGTCGCGCCGCTTGATCCGGTTGGCCTTGGCGATGCCGTCGGCCCAGCCGAGGACGGTGGAGGCGTGGCTGTTCTCGATGACGTCGTGCTCGGACTCGGCCTGCGAGGGGTAGCCGGACAGGCCGCCCTTCATCTTCAGCCTGGAGAAGTCCTGACGCCCGGTGAGCAGCTTGTGCACGTAGGACTGGTGGCCGGTGTCCCACAGGACCTTGTCCCGGGGTGACTCGAAGACCCGGTGCAGGGCGATGGTGAGCTCGACGACGCCGAGGTTGGGTCCGAGGTGGCCGCCCGTCTTGGAGACGGCCTCGACGAGGAAGGTACGGATTTCCCGGGCCAGCTGGTCCAGCTCCTCCGGGCTGAGCGTGTCCAGATCGCGCGGTCCCCTGATGCGGGTCAGCAGCGGCACCCGTGCCTCCTTGCGGTTTGAGCTGTTGAGCATTTGCCGGGCTTGTCGAGTCTAATCTTCCGGCTCGGCGGGCTGCGCCCGGGCGGTGCGTCGTACGTCACGCGAACGCCGGACCTCGGCCGAACGTCAGTTGCCCGGCGCCGAGGAGGCACCGGGCAACTGACGTCCGAGGGGCGCGGGGGACCGCGCGACGGGCCACGACGGGCCCGCTGCCGCAGATCCTCCGCGCCCCCTGCGGCGAGAGGCGGACCCTCAGGCCCGGCCGGCCGTCTTCTGGGTCTTGCGGGTGACCGAGTCGATCACGACGGTGGTCAGCAGCACCGCCGCGGTGATCATGTACTTCACCGGCTCGGCGATGGACTCCAGCTGGAGCCCGTACTGGATGGAGACGATCACCAGCACACCGAGCAGCGCGTTCCACGTGCGGCCCCGGCCGCCGAAGAGGGACGTACCACCGATGACGGCCGCGGCGATCGCGTTCATCAGCAGGTCACCGGTACCGGCGCTCTGGTTGGCCGACGCGATCTTCGAGGCCAGGAACAGACCGCCGATCGCGGAGAAGCCACCGGCGATGGCGAAGACCGAGATGCGGACCGCGGTGACGTTGATACCGGCGCGCCGGGAGGCCTCGACACTGCCGCCGAGGGCGTTGACCTTGCGGCCGAACGCGGTGCGGCGCAGCAGGAAGTCCGTGCCGAACAGGAAACCGAGGAAGATCACCGTGGCCAGCGGCAGGCCCTTGTACTGGTTGTACATGATCGCGCCGGCGAAGGTGACGACCGCCAGCAGCACGGTCCGCAGGACGATGTCGCTGAGCGGCCGGGAGGGGATGCCCACGGACTCCCGGCGGCGGTTGCCGAGGAAGTTGGTGACGAAGAACACCACCACGACCACGGCGGCCAGCCCGTACGCGGCGGCGACGTCGGTGAAGAAGTACGTCGTCAGCTTGCCGATGAAGCCGTCGCTGTCGAGGTTGATCGTGCCGTTCTCGCCGAGGATCTTCAGCATGAAGCCGAGCCAGAACAGCAGGCCGGCCAGGGTCACGGCGAAGGCGGGGGCGCCGAGCACCGCGAAGAAGAAGCCGTGCAGCGCGCCGATGGCCGCGCCGGCGACGATGGCGAGGAGCACCGCGAGCCACTCGGGCATGCCCTGGTTGACGGCGAGGACGGCCGCGATGGCGCTGGCGGCGCCGGAGACCGAGCCGACCGACAGGTCGATCTCACCGAGCAGCAGCACGAACACGATGCCGACCGAGATCATGCCGGTGCCGACCATCGTGACGGTGATGTCGCTGATGTTCTGCGCGGACAGGAACGCGGAGTTGAGGCTCTGGAAGATCACGCAGATCAGGACGAGGCCGACGACGACGGGGAGGGACCCCAGCTCGCCCGCCTTCATCTTGCGCTTGAACTCGCCCCAGTAGCCGGCCAGGCCCTGCTCGCGGACCAGCAGGCGGGGGTCGACGGCGGTGACCGCGGCCGCGGCGGCCTCGGGGTTCACCACGTCGTGCGTGCCCTGCCCGCTGACGGAGGTCTTCTCTGTGCTCACTTGGAAACCTCCCCGTTCGAGCGCGCCGCACGGCGGGTCACGGCGTTGTCGGTGGCGCCGGTGATCGCGGCGATGATGTCCTCCTGGGAGGTCGTCTTGACCTCGAAGACACCGTTGTTGCGGCCCAGGCGCAGCACGGCGACCTTGTCCGCGACCGCCTTGACGTCGGCCATGTTGTGGCTGATGAGGATGACGGCGTGTCCGCGCTCGCGCAGCCGCTCCACGAGGTCGAGGACCTGCGCGGTCTGTTCGACGCCGAGGGCGGCGGTGGGCTCGTCGAGGATGACCAGCTTGGGCTCGCCGAGCATGGAGCGGGCGATGGCCACGACCTGGCGCTGACCGCCGGAGAGCGAGGCGATCGGGATGCGCACGCTGGGGATGCGGATCGAGAGGGTCTGCAGGAGGTCGCGGGCGCGCCGCTCCATCTCGACCTCGTCGAGGATTCCGCGGCGCTGGATCTCACGGCCGAGGAAGAGGTTCCCGACGACGTCGAGGTTGTCGCACAGCGCGAGGTCCTGGTAGACGGTCGCGATGCCCAGCTCCTGGGCGTCGTGCGGCTTGCCGATCTGGACGGCTCTGCCGTCCCACTCGATGGCGCCTTCATCGATGGGGTGCACGCCGGCGATCGTCTTGACCAGCGTGGACTTTCCGGCACCGTTGTCGCCCACCAGGGCGACCACTTCACCGGCATGGACCTCAAGCTCGACGTCGGTGAGCGCCTGGACGGCACCGAATCGCTTGGAGACCCCGCGCAACGCCAGCACGGGCGTAGCGGACACGTGAACCATCTCCTTCGCCGCCTAGACCCGGCGGAAGGTAGTGCAGAGGAATGGGGGGAAGGTGATCCGTCCGGCGCCCCGCCACGAGCTTGCGGGGCTGTCGGTGCGCGGGGCGCCGGAGGAGCCTGGGGTGCGGCCGTCCCGACATGCGGTCGCGGTACGGGAGCCCGGGCAGGCTCCCGTACCCGCGGGGCACGTCGGGGCTGCTACTTGACGCCGAGCTTGTCGCAGGCGGCCTTGTACTTGCCGGTGCAGATCTCGGCGGCGGTGTAGACGCCGTCCTTGATGACGGTGTCGTTGATGTTGTCCTGGGTCAGCGAGGTGACGGGGACGAGCACCGACGGGACGTCCTTGGCGCTGCCGCTGGAGACCTTGTCCTTGGCGACGGAGTCGAGGCTCTCGCCCTTGGCGAGCGCGACGGCCATCGCGGCGGCGGCGTCGGCCTCCGGGGCGTAGGGCTTGTAGACGCTCATGTGCTGGTCGCCGGAGACGATGCGCTGCACACCGGCGAGCTCGGCGTCCTGGCCGGTGACGGGCACCTTGATGCCGGCGGCCTTCAGGGCGGTGATGATGCCGCCCGCCATGCCGTCGTTGGCGGAGTAGACACCGGCGATCCTGCTCTTGCCGAGCGCCGAGATCGCCGCCTCCATGTTGGCGTTGGCGTTGTCCGGCGACCACTCCTTGGTGTCGAACTCCTTGCCGACCTTGACCTTGCCGTCGAGGACCTCGTGGGCGCCCTTCTTGAACTGGGCGGCGTTCGGGTCCGTGACGGAGCCGTTCATCATGACGATCTGGCTGTCCTTGGCCTTGTCGCCCAGGGCGTCGAGCAGTGCCTTGCCCTGGGTGCGGCCGACCTCGACGTTGTCGAAGGAGGTGTAGGCGCTGATCGGGCCCTCGGCGAGGCGGTCGTAGGCGACGACCTTGATGCCGGAGTCCACGGCCTTCTGGACCGAGTTCTTGATGGCCTTGGCGTCGACCGCGTCCAGGATCAGGACGTCCACCTTGTTGGTGATCATGGTGTCGACCTGCTGCGCCTGCAGGTTCGCGTCCTGGCGGGCGTTGTTGTACTGGATCTCGGCCTTGTTGTTCGTGAGCTCCTTGATCTTCTTCTCGATCAAGGGGCGGTCGAACTTCTCGTAGCGGGCGGTCTTGTTCTCCGGCAGGAGCAGTCCGACCTTGATGTCGTCGCCCTTGGCGGCGGAGCCGGAGGACTCGGCCTTGTCGCCGGACTCCTTGGCGCTGCCACAGGCGGCCAGCGAGACGGCCATCGCACCGGCGGCGACGACGACAGCGGCACGACGCATACGCGTGTTCACTTCTACAAACCTCCCTGACGAGGCCGCGACGTTGCGGCCGAGGTGGCTGGAAGTCAACTCGGCCACACATGCGACGTCAAGAAGTAAATCCTTAACGGGTTGGCAACGGTGCCATACGTTCTCTAAGTGAAGGCGGGTGCCGGTGTGGACAGCGGACCATCCAAAAGGGTGGAATCGCCCATCTCGCTCAGTGCGAGAGCGAGCGCCCCGAGCACCTCCGCACGGCCCCCGAGCGCCCCGGGGAGAACGGACAGCTGGCGTGCCGCGCTGGGGATCGCATAGCGGCCGACGGACTCCCGGATGGGACCGAGCACCAGCTCACCGGCCTCCGCGAGATCGCCGCCGAGGACCACCCGGCTCGGGTTCAGCAGGTTGCACAGATTGGCGACCCCGCTGCCGATGTGACGGCCGACGTCGGCGACCACACGGCGGCAGCCCGGGTCGCCGTCCCGTGCCAGCCGGACGACCCCTTCCAGCGTGAGGCCGGTGCCGTGGCTGGAGTGGAGCAGGGGCAGCACGTAGCGCGCGGCCGTGAAGGTCTCCAGGCAGCCCCGGTTGCCGCAGCGGCAGACGGGGCCGGACTCGTCGAGAGTGATGTGTCCGATCTCGCCCGCCGTGCCGCCCGGGCCGCGGTAGATCTTTCCGTCGATCACCAGCCCGGCGCCGACACCGCTGGCGACCTTGATGTACGCCAGGTCGCGCACCCCGCGCCCGCTCCCCCAGACCATCTCGCCGAGGGCGCCGAGGTTCGCGTCGTTGTCCACGTGCACGGGGACGCCGAGCCGCCCCCGCAGCTCCTCGGCGGGTCTGGTGCCGCTCCACCCGGGCAGGATGGCGGTCGACCCGAGGGTGCCGGACTCCACGTCGATCGGGCCGGGCACGCCGAGGCCCACACCGGCGATCTTGGTACGGTCGACGCCGGTCGCCTCGATCAGTCGGCTGACCAGTTGCTCCGCCCGGTCGAAGCCCTGCGCCGAGGAGGCGTCCACGTCCAGCGGCTCGGCCTCCTCGGCCAGTACCTGGTGGGCGAGATTCCCGATCGCGACCCGCAGATGCGTGTGCCCGAAGTCCACACCGATGACGATGCCGGCATCGCCGCTCAGTGAGACGGCACGGGCCCGGCGGCCACCGGCCGAGGTGGGGGTGACCTCGACGGTTCCGCCTTCCTTCAGTTCCCGCACGATGTTGGAGACCGTCGCGGCCGACAGGCCCGTCGTCCTCGCGATCTCCGCCTGGGTGAGCGAGCCGGCCAGCCGTACGGCTCGGACGACCCTCTCCAGGTTGGCTCGGTGCAGCGACGACTGCGACCCCGGAGTCTCCACGACGACCTCCTGCGCACGGGACCGCATCGATGAGGCCCCGTCTATGTCCAACTAGTGAACTCTAAGCTGACCTGTTCGGGTCGCCTACCGTCAAGAGGTTGAACCACATCCGGAACCCGGGCACGCCGCGGCACGCCGTCCCCGCAGCGGGAACGGCGTGCGCACGAGCGGTGGCGCAGGGCCACGGGTGTCGGAAAAAAACTTCTCGCGAGGGCGCGCGGACTACTTCAGCGCGCCCGCCGTCAGGCCCTGCACCACCTGCCGCTGGAAGACGATGTACGCCGCCAGCACCGGCAGCATGGCCATGACCAGGCCCGCGAAGAGTCCCGACCAGTCGCCCTTGTAGCCCTGGGAGACGGCCAGCTGGACCAGACCCTGGGTCAGGACGCGCTTCTCCGGGTCGGTGTTCAGCACCGTCGGCAGCATGTACTGGTTCCACTGCCCCAGGAAGTTGAAGATGCCCACGCTGATCAGGCCCGGCTTGGCCATCGGCAGCATGATCTGGAAGAACGTCCTGGTGTGCGAGGCACCGTCCACGAGCGCCGCCTCCGCCACCGTGGTCGGCAGGGTCCGGAAGAACGCCGTCAGGAAGAACACGGTGAACGGCAGCGAGTACGCGATGTAGACCAGGATCAGGCCGTGGATCGTGTTCAGCAGCCCCATGTTGTCCACGACGTAGAACAACGGCACCATCGCCAGCATGATCGGGAAGCTCATGCCGCCGACGAACAGGTAGTAGAGGAAGCGGTTGCCCGGGAAGTCGAACCGGGCCAGCACGTACGCCGCCATCGAGCCCAGCACCAGGGTGCCGATGAGCGAGCCGCCGACCACCAGGACGGTGTTGAAGAAGTAGTCGCCCATGTGGCCCTGGTTCCAGGCCCGCGACCAGTTGTCGAAGTGCAGCCTGTCCGGCAGCGACCAGGGCGAGTCGAAGATGGAGGCGTCGTCCTTGAAGGACGTCATCACCGCCCACAGCAGCGGCAGGGCCACCATGAACGCCCACAGGACGAGCATGCCGTGCGAGAAGGCGTTGAGGACCACGCCCTCCTTCTTCTGCTCGGCGGGGGGCGCGGGCTTCCCGTCCGTCTTCGTCACGGTCGTGCCGCGCTCGGCCGGTACGGGGGCGGGGGTCTCGGTCGTCTTCATCTGTCAGTACTCCAGCCGCTCGCGCCGGCCCAGCCGCATCACGACGGCCGCGAAGGCCAGCGTCACGATGAGCAGGGCGACGCCGATGGTGGTGGCGTAGGCGGCCTGACCGTCACGGAACGCCTTCTGGTACACGTACAGGACCATGACGGTGGTCGAGTAGTCGGGGCCGCCCGGTCCGGTCGTCATGATGTGCACGACCGCGAAGGACTCGGCTCCGAGGGCCAGGATGCCCATGTAGACCCAGCCGGACTGCACGGTGTCCCACAGCAGCGGCAGGGTGATCCGGAAGAACGTGGTGACGCGGCTCGCGCCGTCCAGCAGGGCGGCCTCGTACAGGTCCGCGGGGATGGAGGCCATGCCCGCGGAGAAGAGCACCACGAAGAAGCCGACCGTGGACCACACGATCACCGCCATCACGCACCACAGCGCGAGGCTCGGGTCGCCGAGCCACAGCGGCTGGACGCTCTCGAGGCCGATGCCGCGCAGCAGCGAGTTGATGGCGCCGCTGTCCGGGTTGTAGGCGAAGGCGAACAGCAGCGCCACGATCGCGATGGACAGCACCTGCGGGAAGAAGTAGACGATCTTGTACAGGCCGGAGCCGCGGACGCCGGTGATGACCGGCCCGCCCCTGCGGCGCTTCCCGCCCACGTTGATCATGAACGCGAAGAACAGCGCCAGACCGAGCGTCACGACCGGCAGCAGCACCGCGAACAGCAGGCTGTGCTGGAGCGACTTCCAGAAGACGTCGTCGTCGAGCATCCTTTCGTAATTGTCGAAGCCGACCATCTTGAAGTCGGGACTGAGGCCCGTCCAGTCAGTGAACGAGTAGTAGATGGACTGGATGAACGGCCAGACGACCAAAAGCCCGTACAGCCCCAGAGGCACCGCGAGGAACCCCACGATGAACCGGTACTTGCCGTGCTGCATTGCTACCGACCCCGATCTGCGCGCGCGGGAGCTGCCACCAGGGCCCGCCCCGCGCGCGTGCGGCGCCGGGCAGGCCCTGGTGGCGGTGGCTCACTAGTGCTTGTAGTGCTTGATCGACGAGTCCTTGGCCGCCTCGTCGGCGTAGCCCTGGATCTTCTTGATGGCCTCGGCCGGGGTGATGCGGCCCGCCATCATCTCGCCGATGCCGCCGACGCCGATCTTCTCCTTCTGCAGCTGCACGTACCAGTCCTGGATCCGCGGGTTCAGGACGTTGTCGCCGGCCTTCTCCAGGGCCGCGACGCCCGCCTTGAGGCCCGGGGTCAGCTCGATGCCGTCGGTGCCGCCGTTGAACGCGGTGAGCGACTTGACCGTGCTGGTGAAGTTCTTCGACGAGGCCTCACTGAGCATGATGCGCAGCTGCTCCATGCCGCCCGTGCCGTTCTTCGCCTTGGCGGGCACGACGAAGGGCTCGCCGCCGGAGGCCCACAGGGCGCCGAAGGGCAGCTTGTCGGAGCTGTCCAGGCCGGTCGGCGCGGACACGGCCAGGTCGAAGTCGTCGGGGATGACGTTCGCCGACTCGTTCTCCACCCAGGAGCCGTTCGGGATGAACAGGGCCTTGCCCTTGGCCCACGCGGTCTGCGACTGGACGTGGTCGAGGCCGGGGGTGCCCTTGAGGACGTAGCCCTTCTTGACCAGCTCGTAGTAGGCCTCGAAGCAGGCCTTGACCGCCGGGTGCTTCCAGGCGTTCGGCTCCAGGTTGTCGATGGCGTCCAGGACCTCGCGGCCGCCGACCTTGCCGATCATCGGGTACAGCGAGAAGGGCACGTAGTACGGGTACTTGCCCGCGTACGTCCAGCCCGCCATGCCCTTCTTCTTGGCCTTCGCGCACACGGCGAGCATCTGGTCCCAGGTCTCCGGGTACTCCTCGTCGAGCGAGGCCAGGGCCTTCTTGGAGTACCAGACGCCGTAGACCGTGTACGCGTAGTACATGATCCAGACCTTCTCGCCGTCGAACTGGCCCATCTCCACGATGCCGGGGCGCAGCGTGTCGCGGACCTTCTTGTTCGGGTCGTCGACCGACGGGGCGTCGAGCAGCGGGGTGAGGTCGGTGAGCTGGTTCTTGCCGACCAGGACACCCATGTCCATCTGCTCGGCGCCGGAGTTGTCGATGAGGTCCGGCGGGGTGCCCTGGTTGAAGCGGGGCTGGAGCGTGGACTGGATCTTCTGGGTGGCGGAGAACTTGACCTTCGCCTTGGGGAAGTTCTTCTCGTAGACCTTGACGGCGTCCTCGGCGTACTGCGTGCCGAAGCCGCCGTCGAAGAGGACGAACTCCATGCCGGCGGTCTCGTTGACACCGAGCGGGTTCTTGGCGGTCTTCTTGCCGCCCTTGGCCTTCTCCGGCTCGTCGTCCCCGCCGCCGCTGGCACACGAGGCCAGGAAGCTCATCGTGGGGACGGAGATCAGGCCGAGCGCGGCGGACCGCTTGATCAGACTGCGGCGGCCTACTCCCGCCGTGCCGCTGTGCTCGGAACCGTTGTTCTCGGTGTGGGTGGATCCCATGCTCAAGTCCTCGCCTTCTCCAGGACTCAGGCGGTGAACCGGATCCTCCCCGGCACCGCGATCGGGTCAAGCTGGGTCGTACCTGATGTGCGGGTCGTGCGCGACGCGTACTCGGGTGTCTGGACTACTTCACTGCATGATGTTCCGGGTTTGCGGGAAATGGCCCCACGGCTGGCGTGTTACTGCAGGAAACCTGCCGAGAAACGACGCCTTCCGACTCCCCCGGGCCCACTCCCGACCGGTGAGAACCGAAGGGTGCGGACGCCGACAGGTATAGTCCACTTACCTCCGGGGGAGCAAGATCGAATGCAAGGTTGACGGCGGGTCTTTTCCGAAGTGAGACCTCGCGGAAATATGAGCGACCTGTGCGTTCCGCGCCGGGAATATCCCCGGCATTGCCCTCGAAAGCCACGGTCGACGCCCTTGACACCGCCGAACGCTTGCCCCACTACTGTTCCTTGCGCAAGGAAGCTGACAACGTTGTCCGCACGCAGGGAGGATGGCCCGGGTATGCAGCACAGAGCTCGGCACAGATGGGGCCCGGCGGTCGTCTTCACGGCCGCTTTCGCCATGGCCGTGGGCTCGCAGGGCGCGGCGGTCGCCCTGCCTCAGGCGCCCGACGCCGACGCGGGGCGGGAGTTCGCCTCGTCGTTCGAGGCCGGCGACCCCGCCCCGGACTGGCGCAGCACCGTCGAGGAGGGTCCCGGCGGCGGGAAGCGCGCCTCGGGTGTCGACGGCGGATACAGCAACGGCATACCGGGCAATGTGACCGACCGGGTCACGGACGTCCGGGCGAGCGACGAGAACGCCGGCGGCGGGGAGGTGAAGGAGAACCTCGTCGACGGCGAACCGAGCAGCAAGTGGCTGGCGTTCGAGCCGACCGGCTGGGTGGAGTTCGACCTGGACGAGCCCGTGAAGCTCGCCCGTTACGCGCTCACCTCCGCCAACGACCACGACGAGCGCGACCCGGCCGGCTGGACGCTGAAGGGCTCGGCGGACGGCAAGGAGTGGAAGACGCTCGACACGCGCTCCGGGCAGTCGTTCTCCGAGCGGTTCCAGACGAAGACGTACGACCTTTCCGAACCGTCCGAATACCGGCACTTCCGGCTCGACGTCACGGAGAACAACGGCGGTGACATCCTTCAGCTCGCCGACGTGCAGTTCTCGGTCGGCGGCGGTGACGGGCCCGTCCCACCGGACATGCTGTCGCTGGTGGACCGCGGCCCGAGCGGCTCCCCCACCGCGAAGGCGGGGGCCGGCTTCACGGGCAAGCGGGCCCTGAAGTACGCGGGACGGCACACGGCGGACGGCCGAGCATACTCGTACAACAAGGTCTTCGACGTGAACGTGGCCGTGCAGCGCGACACGCGGCTCGGCTACCGGATCTTCCCCTCGATGGCGGACGGCGACCTGGACTACGACGCCACGAACGTCTCCGTGGACCTCGCCTTCACCGACGGCACCTACCTCAGCGACCTGGGCGCCACCGACAGCCACGGCTTCGCGCTGACGCCACGCGGTCAAGGCACGTCGAAGGTGCTGTACGTCAACCAGTGGAACAACGTCACCTCGCGGATCGGCACGGTCGCGGCGGGCAGGACGGTGGACCGGATCCTGGTGGCGTACGACTCCCCGAAGGGCCCGGCGAAGTTCCGGGGCTGGGTGGACGACGTGACGATCCGGCCCGTCCCGCCGGAGGCACCGAAGGCCCACCCGTCGGACTACGCGCTCACGACGCGCGGCACGAACTCCAGCGGCGGCTTCTCGCGCGGCAACAACTTCCCGGCGACCGCCGTGCCGCACGGCTTCAACTTCTGGACGCCGGTGACGAACGCGGGCTCGCTGAGCTGGCTGTACGACTACGCGCGCGGCAACAACGCGGACAACCTGCCGACGATCCAGGCGTTCAGCGCCAGCCACGAGCCGAGCCCGTGGATGGGCGACCGGCAGACCTTCCAGGTGATGCCGTCGACCGCCGCGGGCACCCCGGACCACGGCCGTGAGGCGCGTGAGCTGGCCTTCCGGCACGAGAACGAGACCGCCCGGCCGTACTACTACGGGGTGCGGTTCGAGAACGGCCTCAAGGCGGAGATGACGCCGACGGACCACGCGGCGATGCTCCGGTTCACCTACCCCGGCGACGACGCGAGCGTGCTGTTCGACAACGTCACCGACCAGGCGGGCCTGAGCCTCGACGAGGACAGCGGCGTCGTCACCGGCTACTCGGACGTGAAGTCCGGCCTGTCGGCGGGCGCCACCCGTCTCTTCGTGTACGGCACGTTCGACAAGCCGGTCACCGAGGGCTCCGCGAGCGGTGTCAAGGGCCATCTGCGGTTCGACGCGGGCAAGGACCGCAG
Source organism: Streptomyces sp. NPDC005925 (assembly GCF_040638805.1). Taxonomy (NCBI): domain Bacteria; kingdom Bacillati; phylum Actinomycetota; class Actinomycetes; order Kitasatosporales; family Streptomycetaceae; genus Streptomyces; species Streptomyces sp. NPDC005925. The sequence continues at coordinate 412,423 of NZ_JBEXVL010000001.1, forward strand.
GGTGACGCTGCGCCTGGCCACCTCGCTGATCAGCGTCGACCAGGCGAAGGACAACCTGCGCCAGGAGATCCCCGGCGGCACGGACTTCGCGGCCGTCAAGAAACGCGCCCAGAAGCAGTGGGACGCGCTGCTCGGCAAGGTCGAGGTGGAGGGCGCGACGCCGGACCAGCTGACCACGCTGTACTCCAGCCTGTACCGGCTGTACCTGTACCCCAACTCGGGCTTCGAGAAGGTCGACGGGAAGGACAAGTACGCCTCTCCGTTCTCGCCGATGCCGGACCCGGACACCCCGACGCACACCGGCGCCAAGATCGTCGACGGCAAGGTGTACGTCAACAACGGCTTCTGGGACACCTACCGCACCACCTGGCCGGCGTACTCCTTCCTCACGCCGGGCAAGGCCGGTGAGCTGGTCGACGGCTTCGTGCAGCAGTACAAGGACGGCGGCTGGACCTCCCGCTGGTCCTCCCCCGGCTACGCCGACCTGATGACGGGCACCTCCTCGGACGTCGCGTTCGCCGACGCGTACGTCAAGGGCGTGGACTTCGACGAGAAGGCGGCGTACGACGCGGCCGTGAAGAACGCGACCGTGGTGCCCCCGGCGTCCGGTGTGGGCCGCAAGGGCATGGCGACCTCGCCGTTCCTCGGCTACACCAGCACCGGCACGCACGAGGGCCTGTCGTGGGCACTGGAGGGCTACCTCAACGACTACGGCATCGCCCGCATGGGCCAGAAGCTCTACAAGGACACGGGCGAGAAGCGCTACCGGGAGGAGTCGGAGTACTTCCTCAACCGCGCCCAGGACTACGTCAACCTCTTCGACACGAAGGCCGGCTTCTTCCAGGGCAAGGACGCCGAGGGCGACTGGCGCGTGAAGTCGGAGGAGTACGACCCGCGCGTGTGGGGTCACGACTACACGGAGACCAACGGCTGGGGCTACGCCTTCACCGCCCCGCAGGACAGCCGGGGCCTGGCGAACCTGTACGGCGGTCGCAGCGGCCTCGGCGACAAGCTCGACGAGTACTTCTCCACCCCGGAGACGGCCTCCCCCGAGTTCGTCGGCTCCTACGGCGGTGTCATCCACGAGATGACCGAGGCACGTGACGTGCGGATGGGCATGTACGGGCACTCCAACCAGGTCGCCCACCACGTGAACTACATGTACGACGCGGCCGGGCAGCCCTTCAAGGCCCAGAAGAACGTCCGTGAGGTGCTGTCCCGGCTCTACACCGGCAGCGAGATCGGGCAGGGCTACCACGGCGACGAGGACAACGGCGAGCAGTCGGCCTGGTTCCTGTTCTCCTCGCTGGGCTTCTACCCGCTGGTGATGGGCAGCGGCGAGTACGCCATCGGCTCCCCGCTGTTCAAGAAGGCGACCGTGCACCTGGAGAACGGCCACGACCTGGTCGTGAAGGCACCGGACAACAGCGCGAAGAACGTGTACGTCCAGGGCCTGAAGGTCAACGGCCGCGCCTGGACGAAGACCTCGCTGCCGCACGCGCTGCTCGCGAAGGGCGGGGTGCTGGAGTTCGACATGGGCCCGCGCCCCTCGACGTGGGGCACCGGCAAGGACGCTGCGCCCGTGTCGGTCACGCGGGACGACAAGGTGCCGACGCCGCGCGCGGACGTCCTGAAGGGCGAGGGTGCCCTGTTCGACAACACGTCGGGCACCGGCGCCGCCGTGTCCACGGTGGAGCTGCCGACGGGCGCGGAGACGAAGGCCGTGCAGTACACGCTGACGTCCGCCGACCACGCGAAGGCGCCCACCGGGTGGGTCCTGCAGGGCTCGGCCGACGGCGACACCTGGCAGGACCTGGACGAACGCTCCGGCGAGTCGTTCCGCTGGGACCGGCAGACCCGGGCGTTCTCGGTGCCGGAGCCGGGCGCGTACCGGCACTACCGGCTCGTCCTGGACGGCGAGGCCACGCTCGCGGAGGTGGAGCTGCTGTCCTGACGCACGGTCGTGGCGGGTCCGGACGCGGCCTCCGTCCGGACCCGCCGTCCCCTCCCGTCCCACGGCGTACCCCGTGGGACGGGAGGGCATCCGTGCGACGCGGTCGGCCCCGGGCGCCAACGACCCGGTTCACGACGCGCGTTGACAGCCCGTCCTCCGCGGGGTGTCCATGCCGGGGGCCTGCCGCAGCTGCCCGTCCTGTCCCGCCCCGCCCCGCCCGGGTGTCGTGTTCCGCCCGGGCGGGCACGGCGAAGGGCCGTATCCCCGGTATACGGGGATACGGCCCTCTCACGTGGTGCGCCGGCGCCTACTTGCGGATCAGGCTGCGCAGCACGTACTGCATGATGCCGCCGTTGCGGTAGTAGTCCGCCTCGCCGGGGGTGTCGATGCGGACGACCGCGTCGAACTCGACACCGGTGTCGGTGGTGACCTTCACCGTGCGCGGCGTGGTGCCGTTGTTGAGCTCCTCGACGCCGGTGAAGGAGAAGGTCTCCTCGCCGGTCAGGCCGAGGGTCTGGGCGGTCTGCCCCTCGGGGAACTGCAGCGGCAGCACGCCCATGCCGATGAGGTTGGAGCGGTGGATGCGCTCGTAGGACTCGGCGATGACGGCCTTGACGCCCAGGAGCGCGGTGCCCTTGGCCGCCCAGTCGCGGGACGAGCCGGAGCCGTACTCCTTGCCGGCCAGGACGACCAGCGGGATGCCCTGCTCGATGTAGTTGCGCGAGGCGTCGTAGATGAAGGAGACGGGGGCGCCGTCCTGCGTGAAGTCGCGGGTGTAGCCGCCCTCGGTGCCCGGCGCGATCTGGTTGCGCAGGCGGATGTTGGCGAACGTGCCGCGGATCATGACCTCGTGGTTGCCCCGGCGGGAACCGTAGGAGTTGAAGTCACGACGCTCCACACCGTGCTCGGTGAGGTACGTGCCGGCCGGGGTGTCGGCCTTGATGGCGCCGGCCGGGGAGATGTGGTCGGTGGTGACCGAGTCGCCCAGCTTGGCGAGCACGCGCGCGCCCGAGATGTCGGAGACCGGGGTGGTCTCCATCGTCATGCCCTCGAAGTACGGGGGCTTGCGGACGTACGTCGACTGCGGGTCCCACTCGAAGGTGTTGCCGGTCGGAATGGGCAGCGCCTGCCACTGGGCGTCGCCCGCGAAGACGTCGCTGTAGGACTTGGCGAACATGTCCTCGCCGATGGCGTTGGCGACGACGTCGTTGACCTCGGCCTCGGAGGGCCAGATGTCCTTCAGGTAGACCGGGTTGCCGTCCTGGTCGGCACCCAGGGCGTCCTTGGTGATGTCCACCTTCATGGAGCCGGCCAGGGCGTACGCGACGACCAGCGGCGGGGACGCCAGGTAGTTCATCTTGACGTCGGGGTTGATCCGGCCCTCGAAGTTGCGGTTGCCGGACAGCACCGAGGTCACGGCCAGGTCGTGCTCGTTGACGGCCTGGGAGACCTCGTCGGGCAGCGGGCCGGAGTTGCCGATGCAGGTGGTGCAGCCGTAGCCGACGAGGTTGAAGCCGACCTTGTCGAGGTACGGGGTCAGGCCCGCCTTCTCGAAGTAGTCGGTGACGACCTTGGAGCCCGGGGCGAGGGTGGTCTTGACCCACGGCTTGCGGGTCAGGCCCTTCTCCACGGCCTTCTTCGCGACGAGCGCGGCGGCGACCATGACGTACGGGTTGGAGGTGTTGGTGCAGGAGGTGATGGCCGCGACCGTCACCGCGCCGTGGTCCAGCTCGTAGGTGGTGCCGTCGGGGGCGGTGACCGGGATCGGGTTGCTCGGCACGCCGTTGCTGACGGCCGGGGCGTCGGAGGCCGGGAAGGACTCCTGGCCCGCCTCGTCCACGCTGTCCACGTAGTTGCGGACGTCCTGCTTGAACTGCTCGGCGGCGTTCGCGAGGACGATACGGTCCTGCGGGCGCTTCGGGCCGGCGATGGACGGGACGACCGTCGACAGGTCCAGCTCGAGCTTCTCGGAGAAGTCCGGCTCGGCCTTCGGGTCCAGCCAGAGGCCCTGCTCCTTGGCGTACGCCTCGACGAGCGCGACCTGCTGGCCGGAGCGGCCGGTCAGGCGCAGGTAGTTCAGAGTCTCGTCGTCGATCGGGAAGATCGCGGCGGTGGAGCCGAACTCCGGCGACATGTTGCCGATGGTGGCGCGGTTGGCGAGGCTCGTGGCCGCCACACCCTCGCCGTAGAACTCCACGAACTTGCCGACGACGCCGTGCTTGCGCAGCATCTCGGTGATGGTGAGCACCAGGTCGGTGGCGGTGGTGCCGGCCTGCAGCTCGCCGGTCAGCTTGAAGCCGACGACGCGCGGGATCAGCATGGAGACCGGCTGGCCGAGCATGGCGGCCTCGGCCTCGATGCCGCCGACGCCCCAGCCGAGCACACCGAGGCCGTTGACCATGGTGGTGTGCGAGTCGGTGCCGACGAGGGTGTCGGGGTAGGCCTGGCCGTTGCGGACCATGACCGTGCGCGCCAGGTGCTCGATGTTGACCTGGTGGACGATGCCGGTGCCGGGCGGGACGACCTTGAACTCGTCGAACGCGGTCTGGCCCCAGCGCAGGAACTGGTAGCGCTCCTTGTTGCGGCCGTACTCCAGCTCGACGTTCTGGCCGAAGGCCTCCGCCGTGCCGAACTTGTCGGCGATGACGGAGTGGTCGATGACCAGCTCGGCCGGCGCGAGCGGGTTGATCTTCGCCGGGTCGCCGCCCAGCTCCTTCACGGCCTCACGCATGGTGGCGAGGTCGACGACACAGGGCACGCCGGTGAAGTCCTGCATGATCACGCGGGCCGGCGTGAACTGGATCTCCTGCGACGGCTGGGCCTGGGAGTCCCAGCCGCCGAGGGCGCGGATGTGGTCGGCGGTGATGTTGGCGCCGTCCTCGGTGCGGAGCAGGTTCTCCAGCAGCACCTTCAGGCTGTAGGGAAGGCGCGCGGAGCCCTCGACCTGGTCCAGCCGGAAGATCTCGTACGACTCGTCGCCCACCTGCAGCGTGCTGCGGGCGTCGAAGCTGTTCGCCGACACGACAGTCTCCTTCATTGATGTGCGCGTTCCACCGCATCCTGCCGCCACGACGTCCCGGCCGATCCGCTAAGGTAAGGCTTAGTTAGGCAAGCCTTACCACCGGACTCGACTACGGCGTGCGGCTGCGGTGCGCCTCGGCAGATATCTCGATGTCGAGATAACTCTAGTACATGAGGCGGGTCCGGTCATGTGCGGCCCTGGCGTGTCCACGGCCCCGGACACGCGGCGGCGGCGCCGCAGGCGCAGCACACGGACCCCCGCCGGCTGTCATCGACCGCCCCGGCCTGGGTAACCGTCGGGGACGAACACCCACCGGCACCGCCGAGGAGGCACGCATGCCCCTGACGTTCCGCAAGAGTTTCCGGATCCTGCCCGGAGTGCGGCTCACCATCAACAAGCGCTCCTGGTCCGTGACGACCGGCGGCGCGAACGGCGGGCCGCGCCAGACCCACAGCAGCACGGGACGTCGTACGACATCGATGGATCTGCCCGGACCTTTCGGCTGGCGGCGGACCCGTTCAGCCAAACGGCCCTGACAAGCCGTCACCCGGACGGCCCTCTGAACGGGCGCCATCTCATATCTGAGATAGCCTCGAGGTCATGGCAGACGACTACCTCGTACGCATTGGCAAGCTCATCCGTGACGCCCGGCAACACCGGGGCTGGACGCAGTCGCAGCTGGCCGAGGCGCTCGGCACGAGCCAGAGCGCCGTCAACCGCATCGAGCGCGGCAACCAGAACATCAGCCTTGAGATGATCGCCCGGATCGGCGAGGCCCTCGACAGCGAGATCGTCTCGCTGGGCTACGCGGGTCCGATGCACCTGCGCGTGGTCGGCGGACGGCGCCTGTCCGGCGCCATCGACGTCAAGACGAGCAAGAACGCCTGCGTGGCGCTGCTGTGCGCCTCGCTGCTCAACAAGGGCCGTACGGTGCTGCGCCGCGTCGCCCGTATCGAGGAGGTCTACCGCCTGCTCGAAGTCCTCAGCTCCATCGGCGTGCGCGCCCGCTGGATCAACGACGGCGTCGACCTGGAGATCGTGCCGCCGGCGGAGCTGGACATGGCGGCCATCGACGCCGAGGCCGCGGTGCGCACCCGGTCCATCATCATGTTCCTCGGCCCGCTGCTGCACCGCACGGACCGCTTCATGCTGCCGTACGCCGGCGGCTGCGACCTCGGAACGCGCACCATCGAGCCGCACATGATCGCGCTGCGCCGGTTCGGCCTGGACGTGGCCGCGACGGAGGGCCAGTACCACGCGGTCGTCGACCGCTCGGTCCGACCCGACCGCCCGATCGTGCTGACCGAGCGCGGCGACACGGTGACGGAGAACGCGCTGCTGGCCGCCGCGCGCCACGACGGCGTCACCGTCATCCGCAACGCCTCCTCCAACTACATGGTCCAGGACCTGTGCTTCTTCCTGGAGGCGCTGGGCGTCCGGGTCGAGGGCATCGGTACGACCACGCTCACCGTGCACGGCGTGCCGGTCATCGACGTCGACGTGGACTACTTCCCCTCCGAGGACCCGGTCGAGGCGATGAGCCTGCTGGCCGCCGCCGTGGTGACGGAGTCCGAGCTGACGGTGCGCCGGGTCCCCATCGAGTTCCTGGAGATCGAGCTGGCGGTCCTGGAGGAGATGGGCCTGGACCACGACCGCTCCGCGGAGTACGTCGCCGACAACGGCCGCACCCGCCTGGTGGACCTCACGGTCCGGCCCTCCAAGCTGGAGGCGCCGATCGACAAGATCCACCCGATGCCGTTCCCCGGCCTGAACATCGACAACGTCCCGTTCTTCGCGGCCATCGCGGCGACCGCGCAGGGCAAGACCCTCATCCACGACTGGGTCTACGACAACCGCGCCATCTACCTCACCGACCTCAACCGCCTCGGCGGACGCCTGCAGCTGCTGGACCCGCACCGCGTCCTGGTCGAGGGCCCGACCCGCTGGCGCGCCGCGGAGATGATGTGCCCGCCGGCGCTGCGTCCCGCGGTGGTCGTCCTGCTGGCGATGATGGCGGCCGAGGGCACGTCCGTCCTGCGCAACGTGTACGTCATCAACCGCGGTTACGAGGACCTCGCGGAACGGCTGAACTCGATCGGGGCCCAGATCGAGATCTTCCGCGACATTTGATATGCGAGTGCCGCCGCACCCCGTCTGACCTGCTACTTAGCGGGACAGGGAGGAGTGCGGCGGCATCTCTGGGACTTCTCTGGGACTTTGCGCCTGCGGCGGGCTACGAGCCATGGTCCACAGGCTCTGGCGACCGGCCTCGGTTACGCGAAGATTGCGTCGATGGCGGCGCTGCCTCGTGCACCAGCGCGGGGCAGGAAGTGAGAGTACTTCCGCAGCGTGAACCCGGGGTCGGAGTGCCCCAGCCAGCGTGCCAGGGAGACGACCGATTCGCCAGCCTCCAGTTCCTCGGAAGCGTAGAAATGGCGCAGGGCGTGGAAGCCGTGCTCCCGGGACGGCTCCCACACGCGAGCACCGTCCCTGCTGCCCTCGTCCAGCGGTGCGATCACTCCTGCCTCGGCCAGAGCGGGCTTCCACACGTAGGAGTTGAAGTAGTTCCGGTTGATGGCCTTCCGCTCACGTCCCGTCGCCAGGAGGCTGTAGGTCCTCGGCCGCCGGTGCTTAGCCTCCACCGGCGTCTCGGCCGGAGTCGGGTCGTCCCAGGGCAGCGTGACCGGCACCGGCGCGAACTGCTCCATGTGCTGCCGGATGGCCCGGGCGACGCTGGACGGTAGCGGCACGTCCCGGACCTTGCGACCCTTGGGGAGCGCGAAGCACAGTTTCGCCCGCACCATCTTGACCTGCCGCCGGACGTGCACGACTTCCTTCTCGAAGTCGATGTCGTCCGCTGAAAGCCCAAGCGCCTCCCCTTGCCGGAGCCCGAGACCTGCTCCGATCACGAGGAGGAGCCGGTAGCGATCCGGCAGGGCCTTCCGTACCGCCAGGACCTGTTCGGGCGACCACGCTTCAACCCTGCCGGGTGCCGCGGCCGGAGGGCGGACCGTGCTGGACCGGCATGGGTTGCGTCCGAGGCGACGGTCCTCGACCGCGGCCTGGAGGACGCTGGAAAGCGTCGCCCAGACCATACGGATGGAGGTCGAACCGAGGTCCTTCTCCAGCCGCTTCTTCCAATGACGCAGGACCTCCGAACCGATGGCGTTGAGCGGCAGAGCACCCAGATGGGGAACGATGTGCCGCCGCACCCTCTGCTCGATCCGCTCGATCGTGGACGGGTCACCGCTCTGGGTAGGCCACCAGTGCGTTGAGATGTAGTCCTTGAGGGAAATGGCCCCATCGCGGGGATCGACGAACTCCCCTCGGCGCGCGTCCGTCTGGGCCTGGGCGAGCCAGGTTTTGGCGTCCTGGAGGGCGTCGAAGGAACGACCTTTGATGCCCGGGATGCCCTTGACGCGGTATCGGGTGCACTTGCCGTACATGGTAGTGCGATCGCGCTTGCCGGTTGTCAGGTTGGGACGCTTCTTCAACCACCGATCTTCTATGTAGCCGGCCAGGGCGAACTCCTTTGCTAGAGGGCGACGATGTCGGCGCGCATTACGACGCTTGGGAGGCGTCAGGCTCTGGTGAACCTGGCGAAACGCTCCTGAGGTCGGGTACTGAGCGGGTTGAGGGTCGAGTTAGAGCGGGAGTCGGCCTGCTCCTGTTCGAGGACCCAGGCGTCGAGGGCTTCCACCCGGTACATGACGCGACCACGAGGGCCCATGCGGAAGCTCGGCGGTCCCTGCCGACGATGGCGCCAGACGTAGAGGGTGTGAGGTGAGAGGCCGAGGTAATCGGCGGCGTCTTTCACGGTCAGAAAGGCCGTACGTACGGCTACGGAGGAAGCCGCGGGGGCAGGCAGTATCGCCGATCGTTGCATGGCAGGGTTTCCTTGCGGGGAGAGCGAGGAGCGACAGGGGCGCGGCAGCATCACCTCGCGCGGAGTGCGCCAGGACGGCCACCTGTCGGCGACACACGCTGCCTACGGCAATACGCCGCAGCAGAGCTGCCCCGCGCCTCCTCTTGCCAACGCGAAGCGGCCCGCGTCCGCCACGACTCCACCGCCAAGCACAGCCGAAAGCGAACACCTTCATGTTCGCGACGATCGCCGGTTTGGCTAACCGGCGATCGTCGGCTATGTTGCCCGCCGCATCACGCGCCCAACGCCTGCGTGGCCTCCCCGCCGGCAGGGGGAAGTGCGTACGAGTGCGCGGCTACGGGCGCGCCGTCCGAGGCGACCGTTAGCAGACCGCCGTCCGTGAGCCGGTCGAGATTCACCGTGACGCGGCGCTCGCGAGCCCCGAGGGCACGCTTGCCGTGTTGTTGCACCCGGATGCCGTGCCACGTGCACGAGGCCGACACGATCGTCGCGGTAGCCTCGCTGCAAGAGATCCGCACCGAAAAGGCCGGCCGCGCAGACGGAGGCACAGAGTCCCGTGGAGACCGCAGGGTAGTCACCGGCCTTTTGGCCGACCCAGGCGTTCAGGCCGCCGAGGGCAAAGAGCGTCGGGGAAGTGAAGCGGGCAAATCGGATAGCAGACTCAGACAGACGGGCCTCCCAAGGTGGAGCCACGCCAGCGGGCCAACCTCGCGACGCCCATCCGAGTGGTTTCGAAGAAGTGATCGCGGCCGAGCAATGGCACCACCTGGCCTGGATTTTTGCGGGACGTTGTACGTTGACATGACCTCGCGCAGCTATCCAGTGTTTCTGTGATCTTTCTTGTCTGCCGTAGGCGAATGCGCTCCAGCGCTCGGTGTAGGTGCGGCGGGTGTTGGCGCGGTCAGAGTTGGCCATCACCTCGTTGGCCTCGGGGGTGAGCTGTTTGATGTCGACAGGGACGCCTGGGAGGTTCGGCGGGTCGTTGGAGACCAGCTCGGCGTCGACGATGTCGGTGTTGGCCGACACGGCGGGCAGGGTCTCGGTCATCCCACTCCCTACGTGACGCGCGGTCAAGCTCCGCGGTCCCTGGCTCACTTGTTGCCAACGAGGTCACCGCGCACGGCCTCCGGGCCTGCGTACCGACCGACCTCGGCGCCGCGGGCTACTCAGCCGCGGAGATCAAGGACATGACCGGCGTCCTGCTTCTCGGAGTGGGCCAGGACCACGAGGACCTCCTGCCGACTTGCCGCAGATGGTGGGCGGCGACGCGGTGGCCCGGCCAGTAGTGTTACGCGGTCTCCTCGTCGACGCGAAGTATGCTGAGGGCTCCGGAGCGGCGGCCCCCTGGTCGGAGCGCCTGCCAGCGCGACGCCGGCCGATCTTGCGGTTCGAGCCCTGCGGGAAGTACACAGGAGCCGAAAATGCGGGGCGTGTCGGGTGCCCGGACCACCACCATGGCTCCATGGACGATGCGCTTGTGGATGACGTGGACGCCGCGGGGGATGACCCGCTTGATATGACCCGGCTGCCTCCGCGCCGGTCAGAGTGGAACAGCATCGCTGTCCTCGGAGGTGCCCACGAGGACGATCTCGACCTGGCTCTCGGTTACCTGGAGGCAGGTGCCATCCTGGCGAGCCACTGGATCCGCACCGGCACGAACGACGCTCTGCCCGTGCCGATCTACTACCAGTACCGGCACGCCATCGAACTCTCCCTGAAGTGGAACATCCGGTCGGCCGCGGCTTGCCTGCGTCGCCACGGAGTGTCGGTGCCGCCCGGCGAGCTCGACAACTTCCTGGCGAGGTCCCACGTGATCGCGCACCTGGCGGACCGCCTGAACCAGTACCTCAGCCGGCTGATGCCGCCCCCGAACGACCGGATCGACCCGCCCACTCAAGACACCCTGGACTGGCTGCACCAGCTCGACGAGAACGGGCAGACCTTCCGATACAGCACGGTGAAGGGCGGCAAGGGACAGGGGTTGGTGCGGGCGCGGCCGAACCAGCAGAGAGTCGACTTCGACGCGGACGTCCGGCGTCTTCATGATGCCGCTTGGATGCTGTACGCCGGCTGCTCAGGTGTCCTCGACGCGCATGCGGAGAACCAAGCCGAGTACTACGCCGAGCACGACGCCGAGTGCGAGGCCGAGATGCGGTCCGCCATGGACTACTGAAGGCACCGCGGCGGCGGCTGCGGTGCCGTCTGGCAGGATGTGACCATGTCCGACGAGTGGAGCCGCATTGAGGTGTTTCGCCTCTTCGAGGACGAGGACCCGGATGCGCTGCGAGACCCCGGGCAGTCGCCCGCTGCGGAGCCGCCCCGGACACCAGCTGCTGAGGACCTCCCACCGGGGCAGGTTGCCTGCCGGGACTGCCGCGCCGCGTACGACCCGGGCAACCCGGACGAAGTGAAGTGGCATACCGAGCCTGTGAACTGCGGGCAGTCGTGCCGGTGCGTCGGGCGTCCACGCTGCTACACCTGCGGCGGCTCGTTCTGCATGTGTGCCGCACACTGAACGTCTGCGAGAGGACTGCGCATGCCCGAGCCCGTGGACGTCGAGGGGATCAGCCGGGAAGTTCTGGACCTAGCCTCGTGGTCGGAGTGGGTTCCCTTGGCCGGCGCGGAAGTGCCGCAGATGCCGGGCGTCTACCTCGCCAGGCAGGGCGCGGCTGGCCCGCTCGTCTATGTCGGTATGGCAGGCGAACGCCAGGGAGAAGGTCTGCGCGGGCGGCTGCGTCGCTACACCAGCGGCAAGGCGCTGGCCTCCGGGCTCGGAGAGGCGGTCTTCGACCGGGCGCTGGCCGACCCCCAGTGGCTTCGCGAGCGGCTGGCGGAGGTTGAAAGTGGGCGGCCCAGGCGGGCGACCGAGTGGGGTAAGGCCGCGCTGGCCTGGGCGGATCTTCATGTCTGTTGGGCCGTCACCGAGAGCGGCACGGCGGCCAAGGCGCTGGAGAAGAAGGTACTGGTGCTGAATGCCGCCGAGTGGTGGAACCGCGCCCGCTGACCGCGGCGTCGTCAGGGCCGGCCGCTGTCGTACTGCTTGCCCGGGCCGCGGTGCCGACGGACGCGGTTCGCTCGCCGGGCGCGGGCTTCGGCGTCGGTCTGCTCCTGGAGCGAACCGAACGACTCAGACCAGACATACGGCTCTGTGGCTGCCTGGCGGTGCGTTCGACGTCCGGTCCCGGATGATTGAGCTTGAATAACCTTAGAATCGAGATTGTCTGACACAGCGCCACGTGCCACCCTGTCAGTCAGGCCGAATCGAGGCCATTCTGTGGTTGTTTCTCTGAGGGGGGCGGATGGACCTGACCATCCACGTGCAGGACGCGACCGAGGACTTTGCCCGCGAGGTGCTGGCGATGTTCGCCGGAGCCGAGGGCGTAACGGTCGCCACGCAAGAAGCGCCGGATACCGTATGGACGGCCGACCGCGCATACCGGCTACTGCGCCACACCAACACCCGCGTACAGCTGTTCATGAGCCAGCTGGTGCAGGGAGACGGCTGGCTGGACGCCTACGCCTATCGCGAGAAGTGGGGGCAGAACTCGCTTCGCGGGCCGTCAGCTGCTCTCACGAAGGCCATCAAGCGGGGGGCGAAGGAAGGTTGGTGGTCTCCGGACATCCCGAACCCGGTGCGCCCGACGACGCCCGACCCGCAAAAGGGTTGGTCGAAGACGGCTGGCTACTACCTCGATGAGGAGCACCTGCCTGCCTTCCGCGCCGCCTGGGAGCGCCGTGTGCAGGAGAACAACGGTGGCGGCCCCAGACTCATCGAGGACATCGACGACGACCCGGACGACCTCGGGGATAAGGCGTAGCGCTTCAGACGGCCCGGCAACGTGTGAGTTCGGTGACCCAGGCGCCGTCACAGACTTCTCCGTCGGGTTCGGTGGCCGCGGTCCAAGCAGAGGCGGGAACCTTCATGACGGCATGGTGGATGGCGCCGGTGATGGTCCTGCCCCAGTACGACAGCTACCGGCCGCGTCTGGCCACCCAGGCTACGAACTCGTGGTGCCGCCGCCGGAATCGATCCGGATCAATGTGTGACGCCCGCGCCGGTACTTCTTCGGCAGCTGGGGCAGGGCGAGTTGGGCGGTGGTGATGTGGTCGGCCGCAGTGTTGCTGCCCGCGTTGCCGGGCCGCAACGGGCCAGCGACCGGCTCTCCGCTGCCGCCTGGGCCGTGGTCGACGAAGGCCGTCAGCAACTGGTAGTGGGCCCGGTCGTGGGCTACATGATCCCCTTCCATCGCCACGGCGGCGCCCCGGCCCGGCCGCGCAAGCAGTCAATGCGGTATTGCGCCTCGCGCCTCCACTCCGGCCGGCTGGCAGCGTGCTGCGCGGCGTACGTCGCCATACGCAACTCTCGTGCGCCAGCGAGGAGTTCATACCCTTCCCACTCCGTGACGTCAACGCCGTAGGTCTCGCAGAACGCGGCATACTCCTCTGCAGACACCGCGCCGGTCGTCGTGAGCTTCACCGCGGTCGACACGAGATCCCACTCCGGCGGGCCAAACGAAGCGCGCTCGAAGTCCATCAACAACGGGCCGGCCTCCGTGCGCGCTACGTTGCCGACCCATGCATCCCCGTGGACTACGCACTCGGGCAGTCCCTTCGGCCTCGAAGCCCATTGCTGCTTGAGATCTTCAAGCCGGCCGTTCAGCCACTGCCGGTCATCGTCAGAAATTGTGCTCGCTGCGTCGATGCGTTCAACCAGCCGGACGAACGGGTCTAGCTCACCCAATGGCAGGGCTGGTTTTGGCAGGTCGTGCAGTTGCTTGAGGAGCACGACGACATCGGTGACGGTTCCGATTTCGTGCGGCGGCAGCTCTTGCCAGAACGTCACCGGGTGCCCGCTGGCTGCTACCGGCTGCCGCAGGTCAAGGGCGCGTACGGCGGGCACGCCCTTAGCGGCCAGCCAGCGGGCGACCTGAACTTCGCGCGTTGCGGCGGCGGATTGGCCGGGCCGAGCGATGCGCACCACGATCCCCCCGGGCAGACGCCATATGGCGTTCTCGGCGATCCGTATCGGTTGGGCGTTGGTCGCGTCGAGGCCGGCGGCGAGGCACGCCTCCTCAAGTACGGCTTGGGTGGGCGTGGGCGAAGTGGTCACGCTTGCACCGTAGCCGCGATGCGCTCGCGCAGGTCGCTGGCCTCGGGGAGCTTCCGGTGCCGGCCTGCGAACCGGGCGAGTTCCCGCAGGTCCTCGGCGGCTCGGCAGGAGGTCAGCTTGCCGACGTCGTCCAGCGCTCGGTGGCCGAGCACGACCGCGTGCCGCGGATCGTCGCCCTTGGCCATGACCAGGGAAGCGAGTTTTGTCTCAGAGATGGCGCGCGAGCGGGCGAAAGCGTTGCCGTGTCCTTTCACCGCGATTTCAAAGCGGCGGGCCGCCTGCCCGGGGTCCTGGTCCGCGTGGACAGCGAGATCGAAGAGCGCGTGCGCGGTATCACCGTGGTGCTGGGCGTAGTCGTAGTACGCCATCCACGGCGGATCCTGTGCCGGATCTGACTGTTCGAACGCGGCGTCGGCTTCTCCGACCGCCCGCAGGGTGTTGGCCACGTCGCGCATCTTGCCGAAGGCGCGGGCCCGGGCGGTCTGCAGCATGGCACGCTCGGTCGCGGTAAGGCGGTCGGAGCGCACCAGGCCCTTCTCCGCATGGGTGAGGCCGGTGTCCGGATCTCCGACCCAGATTTCCTGCCGAGCCATGAACGAGTACGTCTTGGCGCGCAGGTGCCACTCCCCGGCTTCCTCCGCGCACTCGGCGGCCAGCCGGAAGCTGACTCGGGCATCGTCGTGGGCGTAAGCGTCGAACTGCGACGCACCGACAACAATCCCCAAGCGGGCCACAGAGGCTAGAAGTTCGGGGCGCAGTGGCCCGGGGCAAGGCACCGGCAGCAGGGAGGCACCCCACATGATGGCGCTCCGGGCGAGTTCTCGCACCGCGCCGCCGCCTCCGTACTCATTGTCCTGGCGGTGGATGACATCGGCCAGTGACTTCAACTGCCCGATCTCGCGGGGGCGGATCAGAGTCGGGATCTCCCGTGGGGCCGTTGGGGTCACAAGGTGGACGAGGTCTATCGGGGCGATGGCGGCAAGGCCGCTCGTGGCGAGGAAGGCACGACGGTCCACAGAGGCAGGGCTCCCACTTGGAGGTGTTGTACTACCTCTGCCCAGGATGCGGCCTGCATGGACCTGAACCGACGCCTCCACCCTGCCGGGGGATGCACTTTCCGTTTCGGGGCGGGGTTTTTCCGTTTGGCCGAACACCATCCCCCACGCCCTGGTGAGGACCCCGCCGGTCTCCAAGACCTCGTCCAGGCGCTCGGCCAAGTCCTCCGAGCAGGTGGCGATCCCCTTCTCGATCTTCTCAATAAGAGAGCCGCTGACCTGCACTCTTACGCCTAACTCGGAGTGTGTGAGGGGGCCGCGCTTCTTGCGCCAGGTCCGCAGTTCATAGCCGAACCAGTCGCGCGGAGACGCATCCGGAGTCAACTGCTTCTCGGGTCTTGGCATGGGCTGTTCCTCGCTCACGAAACGGAAGATCGAGGTTTCCGAATCAAGATCTGCACGCGGTCCTGTCGGCCTGGCTCAATGGTTGCTCACGGCCGCCACCCCAGTACACACCGCATCCGGCGCCGGTTGGTGAGATTTCGTCGAACGAGGGACTCCCCATGCAGGCAGACCTGTTGCTGGCTCAACAGCCCATCACGGAGGGCACTAGCTCAGCGGTCCGGACGCGCGCCGGAGCATGCGAGATCGACATCGCTCTGACAGCCGCAGCCATCTCGGGCGTGCGTGACCTCGTCAGGGCATGCCTACGTCTGTGGGGCCTGACCGAACTCGACTGGCGGGCCACTCTCGCCGTGTCCGAACTGCTGACGAACGCCTTCGAGCACGCCCGCAAGGAGCACGAGTCCTCTGTTCCAGTGAAGGTCGTTCTCACCCGAACCCCTGACGGTGTCTTCCTGTGCGTCAGTGACCCGGAGCCCCGGCTCCCGGCTCCCGTCTCGGCTGGCGACAAGGACGAATGCGGTCGCGGCCTGGTGCTGATCAAGGAGCTCAGCACCAGCTACGGCTGCTCGTCCACTGCACACGGCAAGGACGTTTGGGCCACGATCCTGCATTCCGCGTAGCCAGACCTGCCCGTCTCACAAGAGCCGCGAAAGGACCACCACGATGTGCCGGCACTCGCTGCCGTTGCCCAGGGCCGACGAAACCGATCCGAAGCTCGACGGGATTTCATCGGCGGCGACGATGCGTTCGGAGAGCCCGGGTGAGGCTTCGGTCCCGGGCCTGGCCCCCGTGCGGAACCTCTCCGGAGAGGGAACCGTTAGCGAGGACGACCGTGCCTCCGGGCCTACCCTCCTCCGTATCTCCGGAGGCAGGCCGTGATGAATGCCCGCGGCGACGCCACCGTCGAGGACTTACGGCAAGCCCGTCTACGCGCGCTCCGACGCGTCACGCCAGTAGGTCGAAAGCATCTCGCTCGGCCAGGCCGGCTGGCGGACCGTGCCTCGGGGCCCCATCTCGTGAAAGTAGGGAGCCAGGTCCACAACCGGTGTCCCGTCGACGGCGTCGAGATCCGTCACCAGGAGGTCGCGGCCTTTCACACTCAGCAACCTCGGGTAACTGATGGCCAGTTGGTTGGGGCGCCGGTGGTTCCGGTGGACGAAAGTTCCGGTCGCCGGCCACTGCGGGTTCCCCCGGGGGCTGCGAGCGTGGAGCTGGACATCCTCGGGCTGCGCCAAGTGAAAGCGCCACGTCACCGTCAGGTGGGAGAACTCTTCAATCCCCAGAAGGGTTTCGAGAGGGTACTCCTCGTTGAGTCGGATCACCGACTGGACCCCGCCTTGGAAGTCGTCCTGAACGCGGGTGTGGCCGCCGACGACCGTTGCGATCGATTCGACCTCGTACGTCGTCACCGGTACTGGTTCCTCTCCCTTGGAGATGCTGGCCCGCGAGCTGCCGCTGGACGCCACAAGCCCGTGTCGGGATCAGCCTATGGCCCGCAGCATGCTCCGTGCCCGGTGGTCCAGTTCGGCGACATGACGGCCTCCACGTTGCCGGACGGGCGAGAGGTCGCTCTGGATGCGGACGATGACGTCGCGGGCACGACCGGACTGGACGCCTGTCATGGCGTCGAGTGCTTGGTTCCAGGTGGCGCACGCCTCGTCGAGGCGGCCTTGCTGGACCTGAACGGCGCCGAGATAGCCGAGCGTGACGCTGTGGGTGCGGGCGTATTGCTGGCGCCGACGGGTGGCCACGCTGCGCTTGAAGTGGATCTCCGCGTCGAGCTGCTGGCCCATGTCGCGCAGAGCGCAGGCGGTCTCGTGGGCGAGGGAGGCTTCCTGGAAGAAGCCGACACGCGCTGGCGCCTCGTTGGTGTCGGCGCGGGCGAGGTCCCGCTCCGCGCGGCTGATGGCCGCGAGAGAGCCGACCCGGTCGCCGTCGGCCGCGAGTGCGCGAGCGTGGACGATCGCCAGAAGTGCCTTTTCACGATGGCTGGCTTGGCCGTAGCGGTCGCGGGACATCGAGGCGTCGGCCAGGGCGAGCGCCCGGCGTGGATGCCCGAGGTCCACGGCCTGGTGGGCGAGGGCGCGCAGGACATGGCCGCCGAGCGGTCCGTCTCCCGCTTCCGCCGCGATCCGGGCGGCGATGGTGAGGTAGCGCTGGGCGGTGCGGTGTTCACTGGCGTCGAACGCCATCCAGCCGGCGAGGTAGGTCATCTCTGCCACGGTCGAGTACGTGTCGCGGCGCAGCTGATCTGTGCGGAATCGACCGCCGAGCAGCGGCACTGCTTCGTCGAGCAGGTGGCTGGCAAGGGCTTTGCGGCCGGAGGCGCCGCCTCGCTGCTGGTCTCGCGCGGAGTAGTAGACCGTGAGGTCGCGGACGTCGTCGATGTCTGCTTGGGTCACCGGGCGCGGGGATGCCGGCCGGCGCTTCGCCGCTGCGGCGGGGGCGGCTGCCCACCACGAGGCTGTGGGCAGGGCGAGGCCGGCCGCGGAGTAGGCGGCGGTGGACAGCAGCTTGCGTCGGTGCATGTCGAGATCGTCGCTTCCCAGCTCGGCCAGTGCGGTCAGAGGGTCGACGCTCCAGTCGGATCCGGTGTCGGTCGTGCCTGTTGGCTCTTCTTCCAGCCCGAGGTCGGCCAGGGTGAGGTGGCGGCCGAGTCTGCGGGACAGCGTCTCGCGCAGGATATGCGGCGCTCTGCCACTCGGCTTCGTGCCGAGCACCCACATGGAGATGTGCGAGCGGGAGATCGCCTCCAGCTCACGCACTCCGCTCTCCGCGGCCACTCGAGCAACGGCAGCGGCTGCTTGTGGCTGGGACCAGCCTGCTTCGCGCAGGAGTGCGGCGAGGGCGACGTTTCGTTCACGGGCCATGGACTGCCCCTTGGGTCCGAAATGATCTTTGGCGCCTTTGGCGGCCTTCCGGTCCGCACAGGCATACCCCTCAGACGGGATTCACGGTTCGCTCAACGTAGCTGCCAGATCACTCACTTCGCACGCCAGCCGTCGGTGCCAACCGGCGATTTCGGCTCACTTTGGCTTGATCCGAACAGGAGTTGTGTCATGCGCCTTTCGCTGGTCCCTCGCGGAGGAGACATCCAGAGCGTGGGCGGGAGCGGAGAGCGAGGGTCCGTCACCGTGACGCGGGCGCCGCAGCGTGATCACGTGGTGGCCGCGTCGGAGACGGTGACGCTCGTGCTGGGCGAGGATTCACCGCTACCCGAGAGCGCTGCTGATGTGGAGGACCTCGTTCGCCGTCTGCGCGGTCACGTTGCTCAGTTGGGAGCACGAACCGCTTCGGGCACCCCCGTCCTGCTGCGCGCGCAACGGCTCTACTCGGACAGCGGCCCCGAGGGCTACATGCCCAGCCGGGTGTACCTGGTCGAGCTCGCCGAAGCGACGCAGGAACTCGTCACGCATGTGGAGCGCGGTGATCCCGGGTCCCTGCGCCCGGAGCGCAGGCGGCGTTCGTGGAAGCCCCGGATCAACATGCTGCGCTGGGGCGGTTTTCGCAGTCGCCCTCGCCTGTTTGGTCTGGGCCGCCTCGGTGACACGGACGTGACAGTAACCGGCGTCGTCATCGGCCTGATTCTCGGGCCGACGGCCTGGCTGGTCCTCCGCGGCGAGCGCGCAGACAGTCCTGTCGCGGCCAACAAGGACTCCCCGCCGACCCTGAACGACCCGACCTCACCCCGGTGACCACAGGGACCCCTCCTTCTCAGTGTTCCCGGCCGCTGTAGCGGCCCCCGATGCCCCCGGCCTGCGGGTCAATGGAGATTCATAAGCGATGGAACGTCTTCCGCGTATCGAGCAGTACGGACTGATCGGCGACATGCAGACCAGTGCCCATGTCTGCGACGACGGTTCGATCGACTGGCTGTGCCTGCCCCGCTTCGACTCGCCGGCCGTTTTCGCCGGCCTGCTCGGGACACAGAAACACGGCACCTGGCAGATCGCCCCGGCCTCGCCGCCTCCTGTCCCGTCCGGCTCCGAAACGGAAGCCAAACGCCGGTACTGCGGTGACTCACTCGTCCTCGAATCGGTGTGGCGCATCCCGACCGGTTCGGTCCGCGTCCTGGATTTCATGCCGCCACGCGACGGGGCACCTCAGGTGATCCGGATCGTAGAGGGTCTCACCGGCGAAGTGCCGATGATTTCTGCCATGCGTCCGCGGCCGGGTTACGGCAGCGTCAGCCCGTGGATCCACGAGGTCGGGGGCCGCATGGTCGCGGAGGCCGGCGCGGACGCTCTGTGGCTCGACACCTGCGTCCAGCAGGTGGAGAAGGACGGCGCTATCGTCAGCGCCTTCGCCGTCGCCGCCGGGCAGAGCGTGGCTTTCGTGCTCAGTTGGTGCCCATCCCATGCAGCCGCGCCTGACGTTCCCGACCCGGAGGTCGCACTCACCGAGACTCTCACCTTCTGGCAGGAGTGGGCGCAGGAATGCACCTACGACGGCCCCTTCCGCGAGCCCGTGATTCGTTCCTTGATCGCGCTGAAGGCGATGACCTATGGGCCGAGCGGCGGGATCGTCGCGGCGCCGACCACATCACTGCCTGAGGAGATCGGCGGCGGACGGAACTGGGACTACCGCTTCACCTGGCTGCGCGACGCCTCCACGACCCTGGCCGCGCTGCTGGGGACCGGGTACCGGCAGGAGGCGCAAGCATGGCGGCGATGGCTGTTGCGTGCGGTGGCCGGTGATCCGGAGAACCTGCAGATCATGTACGGGATCACCGGAGAGCGTGATCTGCGGGAGCGGCAGCTGGCGTGGCTGCCGGGGTACGAGGACTCGGCCCCGGTGCGAGTCGGCAACGGAGCGGCAGACCAACTGCAGCTCGATGTGTACGGCGAGGTGATCGAGACTCTGTACCTCGCGCACCAGAGCGGTGTCGCCCACTGTGCCGACACCGCTGTCCTGCACCAGCGACTCATCGAGCACCTGGCGCAGCGCTGGCAGGAGCCCGATGAGGGAATCTGGGAGATCCGCGGGGCACGCCGGCACTTCGTGCACTCCAAGGTGATGGCCTGGGTGGCGGTCGACCGCACGATCCGCCTGGCGGAAGTCGGTGCCCTCGACGTGGACCTGACCCTCTTGGTCGAACTGCGGGCCACGATCCACCACGAGGTCTGCACCAAGGGCTTCGACCCGGCGCGCAACACCTTCACCCAGTCCTACGGCTCCCAGGAACTGGACGCCGCCACGCTGCTCATCCCCCGCGTCGGTTTCCTGCCGCCGAACGACCCGCGCGTCATCGGCACCGTGGACGCGGTACGTCGTGAACTCTCCACACCGGACGGGCTCGTGTACCGGTACCCGACCCGCGGCAAGCGCACCGGAGTGGACGGCTTGGCCGGCGATGAGGGCACCTTCCTCCTTTGCAACTTCTGGCTCGTCGATGCGCTCGCCCTGACCGGCCGCCTCGGCGAGGCCCACGCCCTCTTCGAACACCTTCTCGCGCTGCGGAGCGACCTCGGGCTCCTCGCCGAGGAATACGACCCCGTCCAGCAGCGCCAGGTCGGTAATTTCCCGCAGGCATTCAGCCACATGGGCCTGATCCAAAGTGCCCGGCTCCTTCATCAGCTGGCGACGCAGTCTTCCTGCCACCGAGGCACGGTCGAGGTTCCGGCGCCTCGCTCGACCTCACCGCTCCAGACCAGCACAAGCCTGACGCCGCAGCACGCCTAGCAACCTCACCCCCCTGACGAGGATTCCCATGCCTGACAGCGCCTTCCCTGCACGGCCGGCCGCTCCCGGCCACCGCAGACGTCGGCCTCCACGGATCGACCCGATCACGCTGCACCGTGTCCGCCGCGCCGTGGCCTTGCCCGTGGTGCTTCTGGCCGCGCTGTTGAGTGCCGCCTTCACCCTCTGGTTGATGTCTGCGGTAGGTCCCGGCTGGCTCCTGACTGGCCTTGTCTGTGGGCTGGCCGGGGTCGCGCTGGTGGCGGCTCGCGGAGTGCGCACGGCCGCAGGGGCCATGCAGGCAGCGGTGGAGGAGGCCCAGGCAGCGGCGCTGACAGCGGTCGCCGAGGCAGGGGCGGCCGTCGAGAAGTCGGTGCAGTGGTCGGCGGACGAGCTGTGCCGCGGGGGACGCCCGGCGCTGCCGGACATGCAGACGCCACCGTCGGCCAGTCCGACCGTCGAGATCAACAAGGCGTTGAGTTCCCTCCAGGCGCAGGCCATCGCGTCGCTGATACGCGTGCACGACGAGTCCCAGTCCGTCGTTCTCCTGGAAGTGTTGCGCCGTCTTGCGATGCGCGAGCACGCACTGGTCGGCAAGGCGCTCCAGGCACTGAGCCAGCTGGAGATGCTGACCGACGACCCGGAGCTGCTTTCGAAGATCTTCGAGATCGATCACCTCGTGACGCGGATGCGCCGCCAGGTCGAGAGCACGGCGGTGCTGGGCGGGCAGTCCCTGCGCAGCGTGCGTCGGCCCGTCCCCGTCGCGACGGCGCTGCGCGGCGCGGTCTCCGAAGTTGTGCAGTATCCGCGTGTGGCCGTCGCGGCTGGTTCCGTGGGCGCTGAGCTGGGGCTTCCGGGACATGTGGGTCCGGACCTGACCCACCTTCTGGCCGAGCTGATCGAGAACGCCTGCGAGTGCTCCGATCCGGCAACGAAGGTGACCGTGCGAGCGCAGCGGGTTTCCAACGGGCTGGCGATCGAGGTCGAGGATCGGGCCATCCCTATGCATCCGCAGACACGCGCGCAGATGAACCACCTGCTCAAGGCCCCTGACGAGGTGGACGTCAGCGGTCAGGTACGAGCGGGACAGCTCGGCTTGCTGGTCGCCGCGAAAATCGCCCAGTCGCACGGGCTGTCCGTTCTCCTCCAGGAGAACGTGACGGGAGGCACCACCGCCCTGGTCGTCATTCCGGCACGGCTCATCGTCGCGATTCCCTCGCTCGAGGACTCGGGCGCGCTCCCCAGGAGACCCCGCCCCTCCGCGCCGCCTCGGCAAAGTGCCACGGCTCCAGCCATCCCGGCGGGCCAGGTACCACGCCCGGGCACCGCAGGGGCGCCGAGAGCCGGAGAGGCAGGTCACTCGGCTGATGCGCCCGCCCTTCCCACGCGTACGCGTCAGGCCGGCTCGTTCCGTCCACCACGCGAGCGGGAGCAAGCCCCCGTGACCGCGGCGACGCCAGGGCTCGCAGCCGCCTTCCGCAAAGGCATCCAGGCCAGCGGGACCGCTGGTTCTTCGCCCGCTTCGGCAGAGCAACCCAGGCCCTGATTTCGCCCTTCCTTCACGTTCCCGGTGGCCTGTTACATCCGCTGGCCCTTCCCCCTTCTGGAGCGATCCCTATGAGCACTCACCCCTCGATGAACAACGTGACCAGCGACGCGCCCGCATCCGAGACGACGGCAAGCGGTCAACGGGACAACATGGCCTGGCTGCTGCGTCACTTCACCTCCGAGACTCCGGGCGTCACGCACGCCGTCCTGCTGTCGCGCGACGGACTGCGGCTGCTGGACAGCGACGTCGACAAGGACTGGGCGGACGAACTGTCGGCCGCGCTCAGCGGAGTGGCCTCCCTCGCGACGAACATCACCGGCCCCAGCCACAAGAAGAGGCCGGCCAAGCAAGTCATCATCGAGCGAGACGACTGCCTGTTCTTCGTCCAGAGCGCCGGGTGCAGCGCAGCGTTCGAGGGCCATCCCGGCAACGAACGCGGTGAGGTGGACACGATCCTCGCCGTCATCGCCACCACGGACGCTGACGCGGGCACCGTCGGGTTCGAGATGGGGCGCCTCGTCCAGAAGTTCGCTCCTTACATGCAGATCCCCGTCCGCGTCGGCACGGGTGCTGAGGTCCGGTGAGCAC
This sequence comes from Streptomyces sp. NPDC005925, assembly GCF_040638805.1. Taxonomy (NCBI): domain Bacteria; kingdom Bacillati; phylum Actinomycetota; class Actinomycetes; order Kitasatosporales; family Streptomycetaceae; genus Streptomyces; species Streptomyces sp. NPDC005925. Next base: position 435,611 of record NZ_JBEXVL010000001.1, read on the forward strand.
ACACGGCCGCTCGGCCGAGGAGTCGACGTTCGTGCGGACCTACACGCTGACGCGCGGGCGCACCAAGCCGCGGCATCTGCTGGGCTTGGAGACCGTGCTGAACGCCGGGTCGGGGCGGCCGGGCCCGGGGCAGGCCGCGGAGTGCGAAGAGATCCTCGCCCTGTGCCGAGAGCGCCGGCGTTCGGTGACCGAGCTGGCGGGCCGACTCGGCCGCCCCGTCACTGCCGTCAAGATCCTCGTCTCGGACCTCTTGGACGCCGACGCCCTGGTCGTCTCCGTCACCGATGCCTATGCCGCCTCCGACGCAGACGCGGATGAGCGTCCCACCACCCACCTATTGGCAGCCCTCTCTGTGGGCTTGAAGAGGAAGTGGCCCGATGCCATCGCCTACCCCCAGGCCGGATGACTCGACCGTGGCGCTGCGGAGTCCGTCGCGCCCGCAGGCCGGTGTACCGACTGTGCTGAAGATCGTGATTGCCGGGGGCTTCGGCGCGGGCAAGACCACCGCCGTTGGTGCCGTCAGTGAGATCACGCCGCTGAGCACGGAGGAGTACCTGACCGAGGCAAGCGCGGACGTGGACAGCCTGGAAGGCGTCGAGGCCAAGCAGACCACCACGGTCGCCTTCGACTTCGGCCGACTCAGCCTGCCGGACGCGCCCGTGCCCCTGGAACTGTTCCTGTTCGGCACGCCCGGCCAGGACCGGTTCGTCGACCTCTGGTACGACCTCTCCCGCGGAGCCGTCGGCGCAGTCGTCCTGGTCGACACCCGCCGCCTGGAAAGCAGCTTCACCCCCCTCAGCTTCTTCGAAGACATCGGCCTGCCCTTCGTCGTCGCAATCAACCAGTTCGACGGAGCACACCGCTACCACCCCGAACGGGTTCGCACCGCCCTCGAACTCCCCACCTCTGCGCCGGTGGTCACCTGCGATGCCCGCGACCCGAACCACGTCGCCGGCGTCCTGCTGACCCTCGTCGGCCACGCAGTGAAGAACGCATCGGCAGGCCCCGCTCGCCCAGCAGCCACTACCACTCTCCAGGACGCCTGATGTCATATCAGCCCAACGACCCCTACCTCGTGCCGCAGACCGCCCCAGCGACGCGGTCACTGCCGCGACGCATCATGCGAGACATCGCGCTTGAGCCGTCCGTCTCGGCCGACGTTGCCGTCACCGGCCCGCAGGACCAGCAGACGACCGAACTGGCGCGGCGGTATGAGCTGCTCGAGCGCCTGGGCGTGCCCACCGCTGCCAGCCAGGACTTCGACGAGCTGGCACGCGACATGGCCACGCAGGCCGGATTCCTGTACGGGTTCGTCAATCTCTTCCTGGAGGAGCAGACCTTCGTCGGGCTGCACCAGCCGCCCGCGGACAGCGGGTACGTCATCGTCGGCCGCACCATGAGCCGCGACTACGGCTGGTGCCCGGAGGTCATGGCCCGCAAAAAGGCCCTCCCGCTGCACGACGTGCACGCCAGCCCGCGCTTCAGCGGCAACCACGTGGTCGACGCAGTCGGGATCCGCTCCTACTTCGGCGCACCGCTCATCCACGACAGCGGCACCGTGCTGGGCACGGTGTGCGTCATCGACCCCGAGAAGCGGCCCCTGAGCGAGGCCCGACGGCTCAGAGACATCGTCATCAACGCCGGCGCCCAGGTGATGGACCACATCGCCCACGCGCCCGTCCGCTAGGCCGTTCCACCACCCCCACCCGGGAGCCGCAGGCGTTCCCCGGCCGCTCCACTGTGCGACCTTCCCCCAGGGAGAGGGAGACGACCATGCCCGCCATACCCACTGCTCCGCCACCGGCGCTGCGTCCCTACCTCACCGCCCGCCACGAACTGCTGTGGGACGAGGCGGACGCCTTCGCGGAAGAGCACATCGCGCCGCGTGCTGCACGTATGGAGGCCGCTCCGGGCAGGGTGGAGCGCAAGGTCGCCGATCTGATGGCCGCACGCGGCTGGTTCGCCGTCACCGTCCCGGCCGTCTTCGGCGGTCTTGGCGCCGGCCATGTGGCCAAGACGGTCCTGGTCCACCGCGTCGCCTGCATGTCGGCGGCTGCCGCGGCCATCCTGCAGGCCACCCTGATCCCCGTCGGCGGGTTGTTGCACTTCGCCACTTATGAACAGAAGGGCCGCTGGCTGCCGCAGGTGGCGGACGGGTCACTTCTTTTGTCGATCGCCGTGACCGAACCGCGGGCCGGCGGACACATCGGCGGCATCGAAACCACCGCCGAACGCGTTGGCAATCAATGGGTGATCACCGGCAGTAAGGTCCACATCGGCAACAGCCATCTCGCGGGAGCCCACCTCGTCGTCGCCCGAACCGCCGAGGCGGGCGTAAGTACTTCCCAGGCGCTGACCGCGTTCATGGTCGAATCCGACCGACCCGGGCTCTCGGTTTCCGACCACCGTCCCGGCCTCGGCCTGCACGGCTTCTCCGCCGGCCGCCTCGACCTCGACCACGTCCGCGTCCCCGAGGACAACGTGGTCGGAGAGATCGGCCAGGGGCTGAGCGTGGCCCAGAGCAGCAGCATCCTGTACGGCCGTCCCAACCTGGCAGCGCTCAGCCTCGGGATCCACGAGGCGGTCGTGACCACCACGACTGCCCGCCTCAAGGCGCGCGCCCGCTACCGGGGCGCCCTGTCCGATCTGCCGGTCCTGCGGGACCGCATCGGTGACATGGAAGCCCGCCTGCGCGCCGGACGAATCCTGGCCTACCAGTCCGTGCACCTCCTCGACCAGGGCCTGCCCTGCGACGCCGACCTGATCAACGCCAAGTATCTCGGCCACCAGTGGGCCATGAAGTCCACCCAGGACGCCATGGAACTGCACGGCGCCCACGCCCTCGACCGCGACTACGTCCTCCAGCGCCTGTGGCGCGACATCCAGCACACCTACCCACCGGCCGGAACCGGCGAAGTCCAGCGCATACGCCTCGCCGACGCCGCCTTCGACGAGGACCACATCCAGTGGTCCGAACGCATCGCCGCCGAAGCGGCCTGGGCACGCCCCGACCCCACCGCCGCATGAGCCCCCGTGCGCGGCACCCCGTAAATCCAAACTGCCGCGCACGGGCCCATGTCGTCGGCCCCCGGTCCCCCGCGGGGGCCGGCGGCACCCCTTCCGGTGACCGTCCACCCAGCCGAGAAAGAGACACCCGTGACCCCGCCCGTGACGACCAGCGCACCGATCACCCCCCGAGAGATCGCCACTAGGACAGGGCTGTCGGCCGTTACCGTCCGCCAGTACGTCCGCGACATCCGGGAGAGCCTCCACTGCCCGCCCCGCTGCAAGCCCCCGGTGATCGTGCACCGCCTGTTCGCCGCCCAGCAGGTCGTCCCACCCACAACGGACAGGCCAACGCCCAAGCTCAGCCCGGAGGAGCAACTGCTGCTGCAGGCCGTCGCTGAGCACAGCAACCCCCACGACATCGCCGTCGCCGCCAAGATCGCCCCCGCCGACGTCCGAGCGGCACACGACGAACTGCTCGACAAGACCGGGGCGGCCAACACCACCCAGCTCGTCGTCCTTGCCCACGCGTGGGGCCTGCTGGGCACCAAGCCAGCCACCACGACGGGGAGCGGAGCGAGCCAGTGAACGCGTCACCCGTTTCTGTGGCCACCGAGCCCTCCCACGCCTCCCTGCACCGGCGCTCGACAGCGTTACCGGCCGTGTACGAGATGCGGACACTGTGCACCGACGCCGAACGAGACGAGGCAGCCGCACTCGTCCAGGACCGTCAACGCTGGCTCAGCACGCGCAGTCTCCCGGTGCCCGCCCAAGCCGACATCCCGGCCATCTTCCGCAACCCGCAGACGAGGCCGGCCGGCCTGTTCGAGGACGGGAAGCTGCTGGCCTGCATGATCCCCGAACGCGACCCCGGCCTCCGATGGGGCCAAGGCCCGTGCCTCTACCTGGGCTGCAGCCACACCCTGCCCGACCAGCCCGACGACATCACCCGGCTGGTCACCCTCTGGGCATCCGACTTCGCCGCCCGGCTCGACCTCCGGCTCGTACGGACCGAGACCCTGGCCCGCCACGCCCTCGACGCCGAGCCCGTCGCCGCCCTTCTGCATCGGCTCACCGGCATGGGCTGGGATGTACAGGGCTCCGGCCGAGGACGAGAAGGCGACCGAGTCGCCCGTCTCGAACTCGCCGCAGAATCCCGGCCCGGGCTGAGCGCGCTGATCGGCTGCCGCGTCCACGAGCCGCAGGCCGCCCCGAGTGATCGGAGCAGCGCATGACGACCGCCGGACCCCAACGGCCCGACCTCGCCCGCGAGCTGATCGCCCGCGCGCAGGCGTCCGCCGCGTGCCGGGCCCAACGAGTGCGCAACCAGCTCGATGCCGTCCAACTCGGCCAGGGCCGTCACGCTGATCACGCCAACACCAACGTGCTGCGCCGCATCCTGAGCGAACACGACTGGCCCGGCCACCTCCTCGTGGGCCCCACTGCCGCCCGCGCCGCTTGGAGCATCGCCCTGCACAGCGACTACGAGCCCGACTCCCAGCGCGCCGCCACGACTTTGCTGCAGCGCGCGGTTCAGGCCGGCGACGCGCTCATCCAGCACTGGGCACACCTGCACGACCGCGCCCTCGTCAACAACGGGCACGCCCAGGAGTACGGAACCCAACTCCTCCTCCGAGCCGACGGCATCGAAGTATGCCCGCTGCGCGCCCCGGAATCGCTGGACGAGCTTCGGGCCAGCGTAGGGCTGCCACCCCTCGCCGTCGCCCTGAAAACGGTGCATCGCCGATACACCCCGGATCACCGTGCCGAGAACGCCCTGACCGTCGCGTTTCCGGAGGCCGCGTGAGCGGAGCCGCTACATCTCCACCAGCCAGACACCTGTCCACAACCTCGCCCTACGAAAGGACCATTCACGCTATGAAGCTCACCTCCGCCGTCCTAGCCGCCGGTGCTGCCCTCTCCCTCACCACCGCCGTGTTCGGAATGGCCCGGCTCAGGCAGAACGCACGACACCAGGTTGAGCACAACGAGGCGGTCCTCGCCCGGAACCAGCTCGACTGGCTGGCGCAGATGTCCACCAACGCCGACCTCGCCAAACTCTGGGCACCTGAGGACATGGATGTCGAGGAGTACATGCAGCTGCTGCATGCCAACCAGCAGATCTGCACCCTCAGCCTGCGTGACCGCCTCGGCTTCGTCCGTAACGGTCAACTGCCGTTCTATGCCTCGATGCTGATGGAAAGCGACGTCTGTCGACGGTACTGGAACCGTTTCGGCGATCTCCGCGCTCAGGAGGCCGAGGGCGACGAGCGGGCCGAGCACTTCACCCGCGTGCTGGACCAGGCCGCGAAGAACCACCCGCAGGCGCAGCCCGCAGGAGCCTGACGACACCACACACCGACCCCCAGATGCGCGACCGCTGAGGCTACTTCGGCTGCGACCGCCGTCTGGTAGCAGACCCCGGGGCCCGACCGGACCTCGGCATCCCGCACCATCCACCACTCCTAGGAGGCACGCATGACCGCCATCCAGGCCGAGAGGCCGACCGCTCCCGCACAGGCCGACCTCGCGAAGACCGACGACGACCCGTTCGGGCTCGACATCTCCTTCATCGAGGGCACGCCGGCGACCGAGACGGTCCTGATGTGCAGCACGGGCGACACCTGCGGCAGCTCCTGCCCCAGCGCCTGCACCACCTCGTAAGCCGGACCATCCCGGCAGCGCGGGCCGGACGGGGCTCTCCCCGTCCGGCCCGCCCCGCCCGCCACGCAGAAGATGAGGAGAGCCCAGATGACACGGCAACGGCCCAGCCTGTACGAGGGCGCGGGACAGGCCATGCTGCGCGCCGCGGTACACACGACCGAGCCCGCCATGCCGCCCTGGCCGGCGACCACGGCGCCCGTGGAAGAGTGGCGCGCGTGGCTGAGCACGGTGTGGTCCGACAGCGACTTCCGCCGGACCGTGTCGCAGGCGAGCCCTCACCTGGTGGACCAAGTGCACGCCATCGTCAACGGCCGCACGCCGAAGGTGCGCCGGATGCGCCGGGCGGCGCTGGCCACCGCCCGCTACGCGATCCGCTACGCCCGCCGCTCCACCCCCTTCGGCCTGTTCGCCGGCGTCGCCCCGCTCGGCTTCGACCAGACCACGTTTGTCCGCATCGGCGACGAGCACCAGGCCGTCGCTCGCCCCGACCCGGTCGGTCTCAACGAGATGCTCGGTGTCTGGGAGAGCGACAACGCCCGCATGTCCGACGCCGAGGTTTGCGTCAACACCCTGATCCGACAGCGTGACAAACACATCCACGTGCCCTCCGAGGGTGACTCCGAGTTCCGCCTCGCCCTCAGCCCCGCACTGCGTCTCGTCCTCGACCTGGCCCGATCGCCGATCGGGTACCGCCAGTTGTCCGACAAGCTGGCTGCGGAGTTCCCCGACGTGAGCTGCACCGCGCGCGACCGGCTTCTCGGTGAACTGCTGCGGGTGCGGCTGCTGCGCTCCTCGCTGCGCGCACCCGCCACCGTTGCCGACCCCACCGACGTCTTACCGCCCGCGGCGCGCACTCAGGCAGCCGGCCTGCGGGATACGTGCGACCTGCGGCTGGACGCCGACGTGCGGCTGCCCGAGCAGGTGCTGACCGAAGTGGAGACCGCGGCAACCATCCTGGCCCGCCTGGTCACCCATCCGACCGGAACACCGACCTGGCGACGGTGGATCGAGCAGTTCTCCGAGCGCTACGGCGACAACACCACGGTGCCGGTCGGCGTGGCCACGGATGCCGACCGGGGCCTGGGCTTCCCTGCAGGGTTCGTCACGGCGAGCGAACCGCCCCGGCCGATGTCCCGGCGTGACCGCCTGCTGCTGGAGCTGGCCGGCACCGCCGCCGCCGAAGGCAACCGCACCGTCGCGGTGACCGGAGCGATGATCGAGGAACTGGAAGCAGCGGCCGGCGACAAACCTCACGACCTGGCGCCCCACCTCGAACTGGCCGCACAGGTCCACGCCACCTCTGTTCCGGCCTTGGACCGGGGCGACTTCCGGCTGCGCGTGCTGACCGTCTCCCGCTCGGCCGGATCGATGACCGGCCGGTTCTGGCATCTGTTCCCCGGCACCGAGGCGGCGTACAGGAACCTGCCCACCGTCGATCCGAAGGCGGAACTCGCGCAGCTCTCTTTCCACGCCGGACGGGTGCCGGCCGACCTGCTCACCCGCGCGCCACAGGCGCTGCCCCGGATCGTCAGCGTCGGCGAATTCCGCCGCCCCGCCCCGCACGTCCTCTTCCCCCGCGACCTCGCGGTCACCGTCGCCGACGGCCGCCCCAAGCTGGTGGAGTCCGCGACGGGCAAGCCGCTGGAGCTGCTGGCCCCCACCGCCATCAACTTCCTGTGGAACAACTACACCCCGCCGATGGCCCGCTTCCTCGGCGAGATCAGCCGGGCTGCGTCTCCGCAGGTGACCTGGTTCGACTGGGGCGCCGCTTGGACCCTGCCCTTCACGCCAGCCCTCACCTACCGGCGCACCATCCTCACCGCCGCACGGTGGAAGATCCGCAGCCGCACCCTGCCCGCTCGCACCGCCACGCTCCAGCAGTGGGCGGACCAACTCCACGCCTGGCGGGCCCGGTTCCGGGTGCCGGAGCGGGTACTGCTCGCCGAGGACGACCAGCAGCTGCCCCTCGACCTCACCCGCGACGTCGATCTGGACCTCCTGCGAGCGCACCTGGACGCCAGCCCCTTCGGCATCGCCACCCTGCACGATGCTCCCCCGCTGGACGCCGACAGGTGGATCGGCGGCCGGGCCCACAGCATCGTTGTCCCCCTGGCCAGGCGCTCATGACCGCGACGACCGTGCCCCGCATGCAGGACCTGTCCGAGGGCGCCCTGGGGATGGCCCTTCTCGACATCGAGCGGCGTGACCTGGCCACCGCTCGCCGCCACCTCGCCCAGGCCACCGTCCGAGGGGTGAGCACTGGCAGCAATGCCAGCCTCTTCCACGGCGCACCCGCCCTGGAGTTCGTCCTGGCCCGCGCCCACGGGGCCAGCGACGACGTCCGTGCGGCCGTCGACCGCGTCGTGGACGCCCGGCTCGCCGCCGCCCACCGCCGTCAGGCGGCCGGCACGCTGCCCCACCTCGCCGAGTGGGACCTCATCCGCGGCCTGACCGGGCTCGCCGCACTGCTGCTGTCCCGCCGCCCGATCGCGCCCCGGCTGCCCGACGTGCTCGCCTGCCTCGTCGCGCTCGCACACCCCACCTGTGGTGAAGGCCGGATCCTGCCTGGGTGGTGGTCGCTGGTCGGCCCCGACGGGAAGACGATGGCCGGCGGTCACGGCAACAACGGTATGGCTCACGGCATCGCGGGGCCTCTGGCTGTGCTTTCCCTCGCCCTGCGCGCCGGAGTCAGCGTCCCCGGACAAGTGGAGGCGGTCGGCACGTTCGCGACCTGGCTCGACCGGCACGGCGCCCACTACTGGTCCACCGCAGCACACCTGGAGGCAGACCAGCCTCCCAAAGCGGAACCGGCCCGCCCGTCCTGGTGCTACGGCCAGCCGGGCATCGCCCGCGCCCAGCAGCTCGCCGCGCTCGCCCTCGGCAACCCCGCCCGGCGCCAAGCGGCCGAGGACATCGTCGAGGCCATCCTGACCGACCCGCTGCGGCTCGCCCGCATCACCGACTCGACCCTGTGCCACGGCTGGGCCGGCCTGCTGACCCTCACCCGCGCGGTCGCCGCCGACAGTCCCGCACCCTCACGCTTCACCCCGATCATTCAGGACCTGCACCGGCGTCTGGCCGCCGATTGGGCGCACTTGCCCAAACCCGGCTTTATGGAAGGCCGCGCCGGAGCCCAACTCGCCCTGCACGCCACCGACAGCACCGGATGGACCCGCGTCCTCCTGCTCACCTGACCCTCTCCCCGCCGCCTCGCAAGGAGTTTTCTGCCTATGACCTTCGACGACGAGAACCTGCTGATCCCCCTGGACACGTCCTGGTGGCACGCCTCTGTGGCCTTCCCCGACCCGCGCGCGGACGCCGCCCGGGCCCTGGCGACCGCGCTGTCCGGGCGCCGCTTCCACTTCCTGCGCAAGGACGCCGGCGTGCGTCTGCGCACCGAACAGCCCGCCAGCGGCCTACTGGACCAGCTCGTCGCCGCCCGCGTGATCACCGGCTGGACGGGCGGGATCTACGAGCCGGAGATCCATGCCTTCGGCGGCCCCGAGGGCATGGAGGTCGCGCACGACGTGTTCTGCGCCGACAGCCCGGCCGCGCTCGCCGAGACTGGCACCCCCGGCGCCCGTGAGCGCAGCGTGATGCTGCTGTCCGCCATGATCCGCGAGGCGGGACTGGACCCGTTCGAAGCCGGAGATGCATGGGCCCGGTGGGCTGCCCTGCGGCCCCCCGTCACCCCGCCCCAGGGGCCCGCGCTGGAGAGAGCCGTCTCCGCGATGCGGCGGCTGATGAACGCGGACGCTTCCCTGCGCCCAGACGCGGAAGCGGGCTGGGTCGAGCGCGTCGCCGCGTATGAGGACGCCGGCCGCCGCCTGCGCCGGCTCGCCGCTGACGGCCGACTGATACGCGGAATCCGGGGCGTCATCGCCCATCACGCGATCTTCGCGTTCAACCGCGCAGGCGTGCCTGCCGAAGCGCAGGCCGCCACCGCGTGGCTCGGCCGTCACGTCGCCTTCTCCACCGGAGAAGGAGCTGACGTGTCTACCCGCAAGTCCGCCCCGGCGGACCCTAGCCTCCCTCGAATGGAGACCACCATGACACCCGTCACCGACCCCAACCAGCTGCGCGAATCCCTCGCCCGGCGGCTCGTCGACAGCGGCCACCTGCGCAGCAAGGCGGCCATCGACGCCTTCCGCACCACCGACCGGCACGCCTTCCTGCCCGGCGTCGACCTGGAGAGCGCGTACAAAGAGGACGCGGTCCCGATCAAGCACGACGAGCACGGGGAGATGATCTCCTGCATCTCCGCGCCGTCCATCGTCGCCACCCAGCTCGAACAGCTCGGCGCCCAGCCCGGCCACAAGGTCCTGGAAGCCGGAGCCGCCACCGGCTACAACGCCGCCCTCCTCGGCAAAATCGTCTCCCCCGGCGGGCAGGTGTGGACCCTCGACGTCGACCAGGACCTCGTCGCCGGCGCGAGCCAGCACCTCGCCGAGGCAGGCGTCGACAACGCCACCGCGGTGATGGCCGACGGCGCGGCCGGGCTGCCCGAGCACGCCCCCTACGACCGGATCATCTTCACCGTCGGCGCCGGCGACGTCCCCGTGAAGATCCTCGACCAGCTCGCCCCCGGCGGGCGCCTGGTCCTGCCGATGCGCATCCGCGGCAGCATCTCCCGCTCCTTCGCCTTCGAACGCGACGGCGACACGTGGAAGACCGTCTCCTGCGAGATGGCCACCTTCATCCCCCTACGCAAGGGCGTCTGCGACGACGTGTACACCCTCGTGCCGATGGCCGGCGAGGGCAACGTGCGCCTGGAGACGTTCAGCGAGCAGGACGTCGACCGCGACGCGCTCCGCTGCGTCCTCGACCAGCAGCAGACCAAGCTCTACACCGGGGTGAAGTTCCGGCAGGGATCGGCGTGGGAGTGGCTGTACCTGTACCTGGCCTGCGTGCTGCCCAACGGCCTCTCCCGCCTGCCGGGCCAGCGCCCCGGATTCACCCCGCACTTCGGGTGGGGCTCCATGGCAGCCCTCGACGCCGGGTCGCTCACGTACCTGACCATCCGCGAGGGCGAGGACGAGAAGGGCCGGTACTGGGAGGTCGGCGTGATCGGCCACGGCGAGGGCGGCGCCGATCTCGCCGAGCGCGTCGTGAGCGAGATCCGCGCCTGGGACGCGACCGGCGGCAACGACGCCCCCGAGCCGGGCTTCCGGATGGCCGTCGCGGACTCGCGTGACCGGCTGACGGCGGACGACGCCCGCTTCGTCGTCGACAAGCCCTACAGCCGACTGGTCGTCGACTGGGCGCGCAAGGGCTGAGCCGATGATTCCCGCGATAGCCAGCCGCATCCCCCTGGTCCGCCGCACCAAGGCGCCCGCGCTCCCCTTGGAGGAGCGCATCAACCACCTCACCGGGCTGACCGTCGCGCCCGCAGGTGCGAGCCACCATGACCTGGTGGCCCGCGCCTGCGGGGTCCTCAACTACGCCGCGCTCATCGCCTCCGACGTCGGCCTGCCCGACCTGGCCGAGGATCTGTGCTGGCGCCAGCACCAGGTCTTCACCGACGCCGGACGCCTCAGCGGACGGGTCGCCGTCATGTCGCTGATGCCGCTCGTCAACCTCTCCCGATTGCAGACTCGCGCCGGCCACGGCGAACTCGCCTACGGCTTGTTGTACTGCCTCAACGACGCTGCCCGACATCGGAACAAGGCTGACATCGAGGGCCGCACCGTCGACCTGTCTGCTCTGACCGGCACGGACGAGGACCACCGCACGGTGTGCCAGGAGCTGTACGTCACCCTGCTCGTGGACGGCGCCCGCGCCCTCGCCCAAATCGGGCGGTGGACCGACGCGGCCGACGCCATGGCCCGGCATCGGGGCATTGGCAACCGGCTCCTCGACGGTCGCCAGATCAAGATCATGGCCCTGATGGAGCAGGGCCTGGACCAGCAGGCCCGCGACCTGATCGACACCACCCAGCCCACGGAGCCTTGGGAGAGAGCCATCGCCCTCCTCCTGCACGCCCACTGTCGGCCCAACGACACCCCCGTCCCTGAACCCGACCTCGACCGCACCGTTGATGCAGCCGTCCAGCTCCTCGACCATCCCGATCCGCCGACCGCCGCCTTCCAGACCCGGACGGGCTTGTCAGCCCTGGAACTGGACCGCACCGGACGCCATGTCGCCCGCGTACTCGACTCCCTCGTCAGCGTTGCCCGACTCGACGCCTACGCCGCACGAGACGCACTGCACCACCCCGTCGCCGCGGCCGCCCTGGACGATCGGGCGGCAGACGCGCTGAACGCGGTGATCGCCGCGGCCGGACTGGGATCCGGCGTCCTGTCCGCCCACCACCATGAGGCTCTGACGGGCGCGGTCGGCCACGCCGAGACAGAGCTGGAAAGGCTGCTACAGGCCGAACCAGATCCCGGTTAGGAGAGGGCGACCGGGATGGGCCCGCCGTGCTGCCCACGCTGTTTGGCGGTGTCGGCGTTTCGGCCATTTCCTGCCCGCGGCCGCTCCAAGCCAGACCAGGGATCCCGCGCCCGCGGGGTTCCCTGACGCAGGAAATAGCAGGCTCCCCAGCACGACCGAATGACGTGTGTTCGATATCGCAGCCGTGTCGTTAGACCTCACGACTCTGCCGCAGCGACCGTCCTAGGGGGAACGATGACCTCGGCCATTACGCAGGACCAGCCGCCGCAACCGCCAAAGGGGGCCGCGCCGGACGACGAACCGCAGGAGGCCGGTGTTCGAGAGGAGGAATACCTCTACCGCGACGAGTCGAGGCTCCAGGCCGGCTCCCAGCTGACCTCCCGCACCATGGCGCGGCGCCTACCCTCGCTCGTGCGGCGCTCGGTGCAGATGGCCTGGCGCGTAGACCGCGGCGCGACCATCGGCCTGCTGGTGTGCCAGATCGCAACCGGCGTCCTCGCGGCCCTCGGCCTCCTGGCCGTCACGGGCACGATCACCGCGCTGATCTCCTCGGGCGGCATCACCGAGCGGCTGTGGGACGCCGCCCCGCAGCTGGCCGTGATCGCCGCCGCCACCGGCCTGCGCGCGCTGCTGGGCATCGCCGTCGTCTGGCTGACTGGCCGTCTGCGCCCGGTGCTCGGCCGGGCAGCGGAGCTGACGATGATCGAGGCCGCGCTCGGCGCGGAACTGGCCGCCAACAACAAGCCCGGCTACAACGACGCCTACGACATCGCCGACCGCGGCGCCCAGGTCACCCCCGACCTCGTCGAAGAAGCGCAGGACGTCCTCGCGGCGACCGCCACGCTCGCGGCCGGCGCCACCGTCCTGACCGTCCTGCATCCGCTGCTCCTGCCTCTGCTCTTCCTCGCGTGCCTGCCGCAGGCCGCCGCCTACGTGCGCTCCGCACGCGTGATCTACCTGGCCGGGCTGGAGACCTCCGGGCGGCGCAGGATGCTGGGCAAGCTGCGCTGGCACATGGCCTATCAGGAGTCCAGTGAGGAGATGCGCGCCTGCCTGGCCGGGCCCTTCCTGATCGGCCGGTACCGAAAGCTGGCCGCCTCGGTCAACGCGGCCGAACGCAAGGCCGCGAACACCGGTGCCTGGATGGGGCTGGCAGGAGCAGTGGCCGGCGGGATCGCCTCGACCGCGGTGTGGGCGGCGCTGCTGTGGCTCCTGGCCTCCGGGCGGTTGAGCCTGGCGGCCGGCGGCGGCGCCGTCTTCGCTCTCCAGACCGCCACCGGCTCGGTGCGCGGCATCATCAACGGTGGGGCCCGCCTGGTGCGCACCGGCTGGTACGTGCAGGACTGGCAGAACTTCCTCGACAACGCCCACGGCCAGGCCATGACCGATTCCCGCGGCACCGCGCCCGTGACCGCGGCCCCGGAGCGTTTCGAGGTCCGCGACGTCACCTACCGCTACGACGGCGCCCCGAAGGACAGCCTGAGCAACGTCTCCCTGCACGTGCGGCGCGGGGAGATCGTGGCGCTGGTCGGAGAGAACGGCTCCGGCAAGACGACCCTCTCGCGCCTGCTGTGCGGGCTGCTGCTGCCCACCGAGGGTGACGTGGCTTGGGACCACGCCTCCACCGCGGACCTGGACCCGTGGGGGTCGTGGGAGCACGTCGCGCTGGTGCCGCAGAAGTTCACGTACCTGCCGCTGACGATGCGCGACAACATCACGTTCGGGCAGGGCGACACCAGCGACGCCGCCCTGCTCGCCGCATGCGAGGCGTCCGGCGCCGCGGAGATGCTGCCGGGCCTGCGCTCCGGCCTGAACACCCTGTTGACCAGCGAGTGGTTCGGCGGACAGCAGCTCTCCGGCGGGCAGTGGCAGCGCTTGGTCCTCACCCGAGCGTTCCACCAGCAGGCGGCGCTGCTGGTGATGGATGAACCCACGGCCGCCCTCGACGCCCGCGCGGAGCACCGGATCTTCGCCGGCCTGCGCGAACTGGCCAAGGACCGCGCCATCCTGCTGATCACGCACCGGCTCACCAACGTGGCTGTCGCCGACCGGATCGTGGTCCTGGACCAAGGACGGATCGTCCAGGAAGGCACATACGCCCAGCTCACCCAGCAACCAGGTCTCTTCCGGACCCTGTGGGAGCTGCAGCGCCGGATGAGCGGCGACACCCCCTGATCACCCCTAGCCGTTCCGCGCTGCCCACTCGCCCGTACACCGTCTCGTAAGGCAGAGATACGTGACCTCTCCCGTCTCCCCTTCGGATAACGTCTCACCGCGTGCCGCTCTGCCCGCAGCGCAGTACGCCGCATCCCGGCATGCTGCGTGGCTCGGCGCCGCCGCGATCATCACCGACGAGGTCGGCCGAGTCCTGCTGGTGCACCCCACCTACCGCGAGGACGACTCGTGGCTGCTGCCCGGAGGCGTCGTCGAAGCCGGCGAACACCCGCACATCACCTGCAGGCGCGAGATCACCGAGGAACTGGGCCTGGATCTACCCCTGTCGGCCGTGCTCGCCGTCCACTCCTTCTCCCCGCACCACCCCGACCTCCAGCCCGCCACGGCATGCCCCGGCGAGATCCGGTTCGTCTTCGACGGGGGAACCCTCCGCCCCGACCAGGTGGAGGCGATCCGCCTGCCGCACGAGGAGCTATCCGAGTACGCCTTCCTGGAGACCCGAGACGCAGTGCAGCGGCTGCGGCCCGTGGACGGGCAGATCATGCTCGCCGCCTACCGTGCCCGGCTCGGGAACACCGCCACCGCTCATCTCGCCGATGGCTGGCACATCCTCGACGTCCCGGCGCTGGACCGCCATGACGTCCACGTCCGGTACCGGCCTCTGTGGGACAGCCCTCTCAACCGCGGCCCCGTCCCCGGGCCGCTGCCCGTGCAGCAAGCCTGGGCCTGGTGCTTCATCCCCGACGGCCGGGTCGTCCTGGTGGCCGACCCCGGCCCGCGGGGCGCGCTGCCGATGCTGCCCGGCGGCACCGTGGAGAAGACCGACGCGACGCCCGAGGACACCCTGCACCGCGAATCCGCCGAGGAAGCCCAGCTCACTCTGACCGATCCGGTGCGACTGGGCTGGGTGCTGGACGAGACCGGCGAGGTCTACGGCGGCGTGGGGCCTAACGCCCGGCTCCGCCTGGCCGCCCGGGTCACCGCCATCGGGCCGACGGCCGTCGACCCCGCCACCGGCCACCCCTTCGCCCGCCTCCTCGCCACCCCCGCCCAGGCAGCCGCCCTGCTGGGCTGGGGCCCGCCCGGCGCGCGGCAAGCCCAGCTCGCGGCGGAGACAGCACAAGAGCGGTGGGGCCACCCCACTGCTCGCCCCGCCGCCATCGAGGAGATCCCGGCGGAGGGGATGGGGCTGACCTGACCCGAACGACCACCCCGCCTCTCGTCCCGCTCCACGTCCCTCTGAGGTAGCCCCATGCCGTTGTCGCACGACCACATCCGCACCACCGTCGCTACCTACCTCGTTCGCCACCCTCACGAGCGCACCCAACTCGGCGGACTCCTGGCCGCCCTCGACCGTCCCACCGACATCGCCAGCCGCTCCACCTTCACCGGCCACGTCACCTGCGGCGCGATCGTCGTCGACCCGCTCGGCCGCGTCCTGCACGTGCTGCACCTGGCGAGCGGGAAGGTCCTCGCCCCCGGCGGACACACCGAGCCCGCCGACGAGTCCCTGGCAGCAGCGGCGCTGCGGGAGCTCCACGAGGAGACCGGGATCCCGCCCCAGGCCGTCACGCCGTGGCCCGGATACGAGGCCGTGCCGGACTGGGGAAGATGCAGTGTTCCAACCGTGCACTATTCGGTGGAGGTGTCCCCGGGGCGGTGACGAAGTAGCACGTGACGGATGGGAGTTGTCGGTCTGCCACCAGGTATGGGTACCGAGCTCAGGGAACAGAGCGACAGGTCAGCATCTCCCTGCCTACCACTCTGGCTGTCATCCGTCGACGTGCGGCGGTCTCTCAGCCCGCGTCCAGGGGGGAGCCGGTGATCGAGCCCCCTCGATTCGCGCTCTGGTGGGTGTCAGCGCCACGGCTGATGGCGGGCGAGTCGGTGATACGCCCGTTACGGGTGGCCTTCATCTCGACGGAGGCGCCATCGCGTGCCGTGACGCCTGAGCGGGTGATGCGTCCATGGCGGTCCGCCCGTTGGCGTACCCGGCTGCGGCTGGGAGCGCTGCTGCCGCTGGTTTGTACGGCGATGGCGACGGCGGCGATGACCAGCACGGCCAGAGCAGCGGCCAGGCCCCAACTCCATCGGCTGGTGATGAGGTTCGTAATTATGCCGGTAGCGACGCCTACCACTACCCCAGCAGCGGCCACGGCCTTCGGACTGAACATCATCGACTCCCATGGTCCACGGAACGCTTGGTCACGGTCCCGCCCGGCATTCACGGCTTTAGCCCCATTATTCCCTGGGAACCTGTCACCATGTCAGGAATTCGACCAGTAACGTCTGATGTAGGCGATGGGGGCGACATGGAGGATGTCGGAGCGCTGTTCACCGACCAGCGGGCGGCGCTACAGGTAGCCCAACGTTTACTCGACGGCGACGGCCAGACCCGGGTACTGGTCTTCACCGGACTGTCAGGCATGGGCAAGTCCACGCTGCTGGCACGGATCGCCACCCACCCGCAGTCGAGTTCGTGCGTCCGGCTGCTGGACGCCGCGAGCCTGCGTGCTGGCATGGCAGCCAAGGAGGAAGGCGGTGATCAGGCCGCCCTGGAGCTGCTGCGCCAAGTCGGTGCGGCACTGTCGGCCAGCGCGCCGTGGTGGCGGCGGCGCTGGGTTCGCCAGCAGGCCGAGGCCATCGGCATACCGCGGGCCTGGAAGGTACGGGTGTGGCAGTGGGCAAGCCGAGGCGGAAAGATCGCAAACTCCCCGGTGACCGTCACCGTGGGCACCCCGACCCAGGGCGAGCGCCGTGAAGGCTGGATACGGGACCTGCGGGCGGTGGCCCGTGCCGTGCGCCGACAGCAGTGCGTGCTGCTGATCGACACCTGCGAATGGCTGATGTACTTCGACGACATCCAGGCCGAGCAGCCCAGGCCCGGTGAGTCCCTCGGGGTCGGCGCCTGGTTCGCCAAGGTACTGGAGCAAGCGATTGACGAGGCGCCGCGGCTCCGTGTCGTGCTGGCGGGCACCGCTGTCCCCGATGCCTGGCAAGGGAACACTGGTAGCAGCCGTTACGAAGTACACGAGCTGACGCCATGGAAGACGAGCGACACCAGCGCGTATCTGTCCCGGCGTGGCCTGCCCGAACCGGACGGTCTGGCAAAGGTGCTCACCGATCGCATACAGGGCCTGCCTGTAGAGATCTCCTGGATCGCCGACGCGCTGACTGGCACGCTGCTCGACGACACTACTCCCGACGGCACGCTGCGGACCGCGCCCGTGGACATCGAGGAACTGGCGCACGATGACCGTCAGGAGTGGCTGCGTACCCATGTGCTAACCCGCATCAGCGACCGCAACCGGCGCCTCCTGCACGCTGCAGCGGTACTGGGCACCTTCACACCCCAGGCCCTGCACACCGTGGCATTCGGCCCAGCTTTACCGCAGCCGGCCGGAGACGACGACTGGTTCGACCGGTTCGGCCGCATGTCATGCGTGCGGCAGCTTCTCGGTACCCGCGGGCACTGGGAGTTGCACGGCACGATTCGTGACTGGCTGCTGTCCGCCCTCACTGAGGACGACAGCCGTCGCATGCCAGAACAGCGGACTCTGCCCAGGCTGCACAAAACAGCAGCTGAGTATCACGAGGCGCTGTCAGAGGGCGCATTCAGCGCAGAGGCCGCACACCACCGCTTCGCACTCGGTGACGACAGGCACGCCGCCGCCTGGGCGCAGTGCGTGGTCCGCGCCCTGACGGCCGAGCCGGTCGACGGCCTGTACCTTCAGGTCCTCACCGACGCCGCGCTGTCCGCGCCCGCGATCCGCACCACACTCCCCCTCGTCTTTGCGGACGCCCACCTCACACGCGCCCACCTCGCCTCCCACCGAGAAGACCCTGCAGCCGCCTTCGAGCATGCCGAGCATGCCCTGGCCGCATATCGGGAGGCGGACCAAGCTGGAGCTTTGGCGGCCGCGCTGATCGCCGGGCAGGCCGCCTGGAACCACAGCCGCTACACCGCCGCGGCCGCCCACTGGACCTCAGCCCTGGATACCGTCGGCGCTGACGACCCCGTCGCCCCGGAGCTGCGCTGCGCTCTGGCGGAGACTGTTTTCATCATGGGGGACTCGTCCCGCGCGCAAGAGCTACTCGCAGAAGCACTCCGGTTTACATATCCAGCTGCTGACGAAGGGCCACCCCACTCCGCGCTACGGGAGTCCGAACGGCCGCGAGACGTCTGCCATGCGCTGCCGATCCCCGCATTGGCGGACGCCATCCCGGCTCGGCTGCGCACGGCTCATCTGCACCGCCTGTACTCTGAGGCCGCAGCCCGCCTCTGCGAATGGTCCCGCTCCGCCGAACACGCCGATCTAGCCCTTGCGCACGCCGACGGTGATCCTCACATCACCGCCCAAGCCCACCGCCTCCACGCGGAACGCGCCCTCTTCACTTGGGACCTCACCGAGGCTCAGAGGCACGTAGAAGCCGGCTTCGCGTCAGCACGCCACTGTCCCGACCAGCGATGCATGATCCTTCTTCAGCTTACATTCGCCGATCTGGCTGCCAATAAAGCTCGGTGGAAACCATCCGCATCCGCATCCGCATTCACAAGCGTTTGCGATGCCTCCCTGTGCACAGCAGTTCCCCTGAATCGGACGTCGGAGACCACGACGGTCCTGTCTCTGACTGAACGCGCCGATGCCGAGAAACAGGAGTCTCTCGCATGGGATGCCGTCGACGCAGCCCAAGCCCTCGCCTCCGAACTCGGCGAAATTCGAATCCTTGCATATGCGCTTGTCGCAGACGATCCGACTGAGGCCCTCTCCCTCTTTTGCATCATCGGTGACAAGTTCGGCCAGGCCCATGCTCTATATAATCTGGCCGAGCACGCTCGCGCAAACGCCGACTTCCAGGAAACCGAACGGCTCGGCACAGAGGCTCTGAATGTCTTCGGCGATCTTGGTGACCGGCATGGTGAGGCTAAAGTTCTGAACTCTTTGGCCTACGCAGCTCGCCTCCAGGGCGACCTTCAGAGCGCCGAGCGAATTGCCACTGAGGCCCTAGAACTTTTCAGCGCTGTCGGCGATCAGCACGGACAAGCCCAAGCCCTAAGGGACCTGGCTAACACTGCATTGGATGGGAATGATATTCAGACGGCGGAGCGACTAAATAGAGATGCCTTGTCATTGTTCAGCGCCATCGGTGACCGACGAGGTCAGGCTCAAGCGTTGGAATCCCTCGCCGACACTGCTCGCGACCGCGACGATGACCAAGCAGCAGAGCAGCTGGGCACCGAAGCTCTTGTGCTCTTCCGTACCGTCTCCGACCAGTACGGCGAGGGCAGCACCCTGGATGCCCTATCCCGTATTGCCTACAAACGTGGCGATTACCAGAAGGCCGAACGGCGTGCTGCGGAAGCTCTGGAGATCTTTCGCGCCCTAGATGATCCACTCGGTCAGGCCGGCGCCCTGAACAGTCTGGTTGCCGTCAAATCTGCGTGCGGCGATCTCGAAGCGGCTGAACAACTGGGCGCTGAAGCGCTCAACACATTCCGCACCATCGGCAACAAAGTCGGGATCGCCAACGTACTGAACCACCTGGCAGATATTTCATATAGACGTGGTGACCTTCAGGCGGCTGAACAGCGTGATACAGCGGCTCTGCAGATGTACCGCTCTGTTGGCATCCGGCTAGGTGAGGCAAATTGTTTGCGCTTGCTAGGCAGGACGGCCCGCGCACAGGGAAGTTTACGGAAAGCCGAGAAATTCGGAACCGAGGCCCTCGCAATCCATCGCGCCATCGACGACAGATTCGGTCAGGGGCAGGCCCTAAGGGATCTAGCTGAAACTGCACTCGCTCTCGGTGATTTCGAGAGCGCTCGTTCCCTGCTTGATCAAGCAACCGCGATCTACGACTAGGACGAGGCACGGTCGGATTCCGCGCACTACCGAACGCGTCCACGGAAATCGTGGGCCCCTTTCGATCCGGCCGCTCAGACCACCCGCCGCGAGATAAGTGAACTAAGAGTTTGACTGGGGAAGAGTCGGTGTTCCAACCCTGCAGTATTCGAGGGGCGAGGTGACGTGATCGACTCTGTAGTCCTGTCCGGCTTCCGCAGGCAAGTGAGGGAGGCCGTCGGGAAGGGGCGCCGATGCATGGAGCTAGGCCAAGACGTCGATGCGTCCAGCACACGCTTTCAGGATGGCGTGCAGGTTCTTACGCGTCGAGGCAGCGTCCGTGGGACCGGCGGCTTCGATCTCAGCCAGCACCTCTCTCTCCAACTCGTCCACCTCACCCTTGGTAAGGAGCGGCAGCCCGAACAGGCGGTAGCCGCTGTCTACGGTGGTACAGAGGTCGAGCTTGAGAGTGTGCCAGCTCTGGTGAGCCGCCATCTGCTTATCAGCGTGCTTTGCGCCCGTCGCCTGACGGCTGCGTCGCCAGCACCGCCAATCCGTCAGTCCGCTCGCCGGCTTGTCCCGCCTTTTCGCATCATCGAGCTCGTCCATTGCCCAAAGCAGAGCCTGCACGTCAATACAAGTCTGCGTGCAGAGCTTCCGTGCCCGCGCAAAAGTCTTATGCGTGACCACAACCATGGTGACCATGAGAGTCAAGACGGTAGAAATAAGCGGCGCCGGATAGGTAGCGATAAAGCGTGCACCAAGGAACGCCCCGACTGCGCCAATACCAGCCGCGTTGGCGACGGTGCGAAAGAATGTGGCTCGCCCAATACGACTGGGGAGCCGCGCAAAGGTGTAGTCCTTCGGCTCAGCCCACCGCACGATCAATGGAAGCATGAGGTAGATCAGGCCCAGCGATGTTGCGGCAGTGCGGTAGTTGCCCGCATGGGCCGCTCCGACAGCAGCCTTGAGAACAACATGTGCAGGTCCCGCCAGGAATAGGATCAGAAAGAAGACCACCCAGACATATCTCTCATACCCCGCACGAAGAGGGTCCTCATCCACATACCGCTTCCAGGCCGGCATACCGCTGACTGTGATAACCCAGCCAGCGAGAAATAGAACCCAACCGAGACGCCGATTTGGGCCACCATAAAGAGAGTTCCCATACACGATCATCGGGAAGCCCACAGGAACTAGAGCAAGTTTCCAGCGGGCAAGCACGCGACCGACACTCCATTGTGAAGATGCCATAGACCAGATCATCCCGGCACACGCTGAACGCTGGGAGCGATTTGAGGAAGACCTGAGAGTGCAACGCCACACTCGCACACGCACTCGGATAGTCCGTTTGGCTGGAGAAGGAACCAGATGCGGGTCTGTGTAGCGAACGGTGGAACTCGGTCGGTTTTGTTCAGCGGCGTCCGGCGGTAAGCCGGCCGTCGAAGGTGATGTCGAAGGCTTGGAGTGCGGCCTTCCAGCGCATGGTCCAGCGTTTGCGTCCGGTGCCGGTCGGGTCCAGGCTCATGACTGCCAGGTAGACGCATTTGAGGGCGGCCTGGTCGGTGGGGAAGTGGTCCCCGGGCCCGGACGGCCTTGCGGATCCGCGCGTTGATGCTCTCGATTGCGTTGGTGGTGCAGACGATCTTGCGGATCTCCACGTCGAACCGGAGGAAGGGCACGAACTCCGCCCAGGCCGTCTCCCAGAGCCGGACGATCGCCGGATACTTCCCGCCCCAGGTGTCGGTGAACTCCACGAACCGCTCCAGCGCGGCCTCCTCGGTCGGGGCGGTGTAGACGGGCCTGAGCGCCTTCGCGATCTTCTCCCAGTCCTGCCGGGCCGCGTAACGGAAGCTGTTCCGCAGCAGGTGAACGACGCAGGTCTGGACGATCGTCGCAGGCCAGACGGTGTTCACGGCGTCCGGGAGGCCGGTCAGGCCGTCGCAGACCAGCATCAGAACGTCGGCCGCGCCGCGGTTCTTGATCTCGGTCAGGACCTGGAGCCAGTACTTTGCGCCCTCGCCGCCGTCGCCGATCCACAGGCCCAGGATGTCCCGGTGGCCCTCGGCGGTGACCGCCACCGCCATGTAGACGGGCCGGTTGGCGACCTGGCCGTCCCTGACCTTCACGTTCACACAGTCGATGAAGACGACCGGGTAGACGCTGTCCAGCGGACGGTTCTGCCATTCCGTCATGCCGGCCATCACGCTGTCGGTGATCGTGGAGATCGTGGACTTGGAGATCTCCGCGCCGTACACCTCGGCGAGATGCGCGGAGATCTCCCCGTGCGTCAGCCCTTTCGCCGACAGCGACAGGACCATCTCGTCCACCCCGCCCAGACGCCGCTGCCGCTTCTTGACCAGCTGAGGCTCGAACGACCCCGCCCTATCCCGCGGCACCGAGATCTCGACCGGCCCCGACTCGGTGATCACCGTCTTGGACCGGTGCCCGTTGCGGTAGTTGTCACGGCCGCCCTCGGCCCGCTCACCGGGCTCGCGCCCCAGGTGATCGGTGAGCTCGCCCTCCAGAGCGGACTCCAGTACCCGTTTGGTCAGCTGCTGCAGCAGGCCGCCCTCCCCGGTGAGCTTCACCCCACCGGCCTGGGCCCGGGCCACCAGCTCGGCGACCAGCCCGTCATCCACGGTGCTCGTCGCACCCACAGCGGCCTTTCCGGCCCCGATGTCACTCGTCACGTCAGTCATCAACTGTCGCTTCCAGATCGGGAGTTACACCGCTCACCGTACAGACCCTGACGTAGAGGTCATCCGCTCCGTGGCGCGATGACGCCCTCGGCCGTCCCTCCGAGCAGGGGCGCCAGGTGCTCGGCCATCACGAGCAGGGTCCGGTCCGAATAGGCCGGTCCTACGAGCTGCACACCGATCGGGAGGCCGTCGGCGCCGTGCGCAATAGGCATTACAAGGCTAGGCAGACCGACGTGGCTGGTGAGGTTGGCCCAGCCGGTCTGGTCGAAGAAGCTCCGTTCGACGCCATCGACCGTGAGAGAACGGCTCCCGGCTGGGATCGCCGCGGTGGGAGCGGCGGGCGTAATGAGGACGTCGTACTGACCGTCGGCGAAGAACCGGTGCCACGTCTGCTGGAGCTGGAGGCGCTCCTCGTTGGCGCGGAGCCAGGCGCGGTGTGTCTGCGTGCGGTGGCGGAGGATGGCGGCCCGTGGGCTCGCGTCGTCCGTGTGCAGGTCACGGGCGGCGGCGAGTTCGGCCGCGCCGGCGGCATCGTCGGTGGCGGCCGTCGTGGTGGCGTGGAGGAGCTGCTCGAAGAGGCGGAGGGATTCGGCGAAGCGGACCGACCCCGCAGTGCGGTGGACACTGGCGCCGGCGGAGGCGAGTGTCCCTTCGAGGGCGGCGACAGCATCGGCGATGTTGCGGTCGACGGGGCAGCTCGCGTCGTCGGCCCACACCGCCACGCGGAGCTGGCCGATCGGGTGCTGCGCCGTGGGCAGCGTGACGCTCCAGGGGTTGTTCTCGTCGGGTGACGGTGCCGTCAGTGCGGCGAGGAGCAGGTCGAGGTCGCGGGGGTGGCGGGCCAGGGGGCCGGGGGTGACCATGTCGCTGCTGGTGATCCATCCCGGCGGGCGGGGGATGTGGCCGCGGGCTGGGATGAGTCCGTGGGTGGGGCGCAGGCCGTAGACGCCGCAGTAGTGGGCGGGGAGCCGCAGGGAGCCGGCGAGGTCGCTGCCGAGGTCGGCGGGGGTCAGGTGTGCGGCGACTGCTGCGGCGGGGCCTCCGGAGGAGCCGCCGGTGGTGTGCTTGGGGTCGTGCGGGTTGAGCGTGGGGCCGAACAGGGCGTTGTCGGTGTGCAGGTCCTGGCAGTACGCCGGAGTGTTGGTCTTGCCCATGATGACGGCACCTTGGTGGCGGAGCCGGGCGACCGCGTCGGCGTCGCGTGTGGGGACGTGGTCGGCGAGATCTTCGGCGCCGCTGGTGGTGCGCAGGCCGGCGGTCTCGAAGCTGTCCTTGATCGTGAGGGGAAGGCCGTTGAGGACGCCAGTGCTCTCGCTGCGGGCGCGGCGTTCGTC
The DNA here is from genome assembly GCF_040638805.1 of Streptomyces sp. NPDC005925. Classification (NCBI taxonomy): domain Bacteria; kingdom Bacillati; phylum Actinomycetota; class Actinomycetes; order Kitasatosporales; family Streptomycetaceae; genus Streptomyces; species Streptomyces sp. NPDC005925. The sequence continues at coordinate 459,728 of NZ_JBEXVL010000001.1, forward strand.
GGCTGCGTGCGCGGCGGCTCGGGCCGCGCTGTCGTCGCGCGTGACGACGGCGTTGATCTGGCTGGCGTCTATCTGGGCGAGGTGCAGGTCGAGCAGTTCGCGGCTGGAGATCTCGCCGCGGTCCAGGGCCTGGAGCTGGACGTGAGCGGGCTGGTGGGTGAGGTCGTTCGTCATGCGGGGACTCGCTCAAGGTGGGGGGCTCGTGCGGGCTGGCGGGGCAGGTGGCGCGCGACGTCGAGGAGAGCGTCGATGTCGTCCATGGGCCTGGCGGTCTGGCGTTCGGAGTCGGCGAACTCGGTGAGCTGGTCGGGCTCCGGGCGGGTGCCCGCGGCCCTGGCGGCGATTCCGGCGAGGATCTGGTCCGCCGTGACGGCCGCGGACAGATCCATTCCGTGAAGCCCTCGGGCCCGGTGACGGGCTTCGCTGGCCTCGCGGACGGCGGCATCGAGGTACTGGCGGATCACGAACCGACCGTCCCGGATCTCGACGGCTCGGCGGTAGAGCCGGATCGAGATGCGGCGGAAACGGCGCCGCTGGGCCGGGTCGACCCTGTCGATCGGCAGCTCGATCTCAGGTGCCTCGCTGTAGAAGGCCAGCCACAGGGGGCGCAGGCCGTAGTAGCTGCGGTACTGCTTGATCCGGTACCGGATGCTCTGGGCCTGGTCGCTGATCGTGGGCACGAGCCAGCCGATCAGCGTGAGCATGGCGCCGACATCGCCGCAGGTCCAGGCAAAGCCTTCCCATTCCGCGAGGGAGGTGTCGAAGGCGCCGGCGATCACGTTGCCGATGCGGACGGCGCTGTATCCGAGGGTGACGGTCGCGCCGAGGGCGACGATGCGCAGGCCGACGCGGACGGACCCGCGAGTGCTGCGGCGGGCCAGGCGCCAGCAGGCGCGGGCGAGGAAGACTTCGCCGATGGTGTAGGCCGTGACGTACAGGGTGAGGTACGCGGCGTACCAGTCGTCGTGCGCGTAGTAGAGCGTGAAGTCGATCGGGTGCGGCGCGTTGGGCGTCAGCAGGGCGAACAGCACCAGCAGCCCGGCGATCACCGCGAAGCCGACCCAGAGCCAGCGGCGACTGAGCAGGCGGGCTACCTCGGGCGGGGATCCCCAGTAGGTGAGGACCACCTGTTGGCAGGCCAGGAGCGCCACCACGCAGCCCTGCGCGAGGGGCGCGGATATGTTGACGGTGCCGAGCACACGGTCGAGGTAGTTCCACATCGGCGTGATGGAGAACAGGAATGAGAGCCCTGACAGCAGGAAGACAGCGGCCAGCGCGGCGGAGGCGGGGTCGCGGCGCCGGGTGGGCACGTCCCGCAGGAGGCAGAGGAAGCCGAGCGTCGCGACGACGAGGCTGATCGGGTGGAGTAGGTCCTTCACGGCCGGGCCTCCCGTCGGCGCAGCAGCGTGTGCGTCACCCGATCCTGCACTTCGTCCCCGGAGGACTCGTCGCTGCGCAACCACCGGTCGATGATCCGGCGCTGGAGCAGCGATGCTAGGAGTTCGGTGTCTCGCTCCTCGTCCTCGTCGTACTTGGTGCGCCCCAACATCATCTGCACGGTGGCCGGGTCAACGCTGATGATGAAGGCCGGAGCCAGCGCGGAGACCGGTCGGTTCTCGTGGTGGCCGAGCAGTAGGTGGCTGAACTCGTGGGCGATGATGTGGTCCTGGTGCAGGACACTGGTCCACGGGTCGTAGAAAACGTGGACGGCACTCTCTGTAACGGCACATGCCCCGCACACCGAGGGCGCCTGCTCCCGGGGCTCTAGGACCACCGTCCGTCCCGTGCGGCGAGAGACCTCGTCGCTGAGGTCGCGGATGTTGGTGACGTGCGGGAGCTTCAGCTCGGCCAAGAGGTCAGGCCGGCGCAGCCTACGTGCAGACCACATTGCTTTCCTTGATCATTTACTGAACTGCAGCCGTTTACGCGCCAGTTGAGGGCGGCAACCCCTCGGATTTTCGCACGCTCTCAACGATCCCCAGGACGGCATCCTTTCCGTCTGCGGAGACGTCGGATAGGCGAAGAAGAACGTTCTTGATCTTCGCGTCGCGAAGCAGCGCGAGCAACTCAAGTTCCTGCACGGTCTTTTCGGCGACGGCATCGTCGAACCAATAGGCGGGATCCACGCCGAAGAACCCTGCGAGCGCTTCGAGATGACGCTTCGTCGGGTTATCGCGCTGCCCGGTCCGCAAGAGCCACAGGTACTGCCCCGACAGCTTGCCCAGCCCTCGCTTCTCCATCAGTTCGGCCACTTCAGCGTTGCTGTAAGGGCCGCGATCGGGCGGGTGCACAGTGTCGAACAGACGGTTTAGACGATCCATGAGCCCCTTGGGGCTCACCTGACCTTCGGCCACTCTTTCATGATCCTTTCCAGGACGGGTTCGCCGTAACTTCAGCCACCCTACCCCGCCATAAACACCAGTTTGACGCGCCGATCACACGTGTGGAAAGTTCTTCTTCACCAGCACGTTTCCGTGTGGCGCGTACCGCCTGTTTCAGGTCGACCTGTCCGTTTCTACCGGCTGGAGTACGCCGGGCGACGTGGCGCAAGCCACATTCGCCCGGCCACATACGTCACGTCTGGCAGGCCGTATTTGATCTTCGATCGGAAAGCGCGGAGGCGACCGTGGAAACTCCTCATCCACATCGCTTTTCCGCTGCCGGGAATACCAGACTCCCGCTCCAACTCGGGCACAATGGCAGGCTCTTGGCGTACGAGGCAACCGCGGCAACGGTGCACTTCGACGCGAGGACGGACCCCGCCAGGCTCTCTGCGGACGGCTGCGGCACACGACCGTTCGGTGACTCCCTGCAACCAGTACAGAGTTTAAGAACCAAGTCTGGATCTTGACACCGGTCCGTGCGTATGTTCGTCGTCCCCGGGCAGCCCGCCTGCGGCGACGAACGTGAGGAGACCGCGAGCACGGACCGGACCGCGAAGGTCCGCAAACAGCGACGGCGCCCGAGAGCGGTAACTCACGGACGCCGAACGCTAAGCGGCATACCCGCCCCGGCAAGGGCGGAGAGTGCCCACCATCACCACGCTGAGTCCTTCCGAGGGGCGCGTCAGCGTGGCAACACTGCAAAGGGGAGTATCGCATGCCTCCTGCCCTGCGTAAAAGGCCCTTCCGCCTGGCCTGCGCGGCAGCCACCACCGCCTCGGCGCCTCAGCGCCCCGAGCCGGACCGCACTACCCTGGCCCCGGTGACCAGCCGGACCCGCCCGCTCGTCTGGAGCGGCCGATGAGCAGCGAAGCCCGCGAGTGGGTGTGGGAGCACAGCTCCAGCCGAGGGGCCGCGCGCCTGGTCCTGCTGTCGATCGCCGACCGGGTGGCCGACGAGCAGTGCATCTCCTGGGCCTCGCTGTCCAGCCTGGCCAAGCGCACCCGCGCCTCGGTCTCCACGGTGCGCGAAGCCGTCGAGCGCCTGCTCCTGGCCGGCGAGCTGGAACAGCTCGATGACCTCGTAGGTCCGCAGCGCAGCACGGTCTACCGCATGCCTCTCGCCGCCGAAGTGGTCGCCCAGAACCAGCGCGAGCAGCAGAAGCAGGAGGACAGCGACACCGCGGCGGCAGACGAGCCCGTCGGCCCCGCGAAGCTCCGGCTCTCGGCTCTGCGGCGGTACGGGATCCGCCCGCGTGAGGTGCCGGAATCCCCCGCGAGGGTCCGGAAACCGGCAGTACCGGAAACCGGCAGGTCGAGGCGGAAACCGGCACAGCGACGTACCGGCCACCGGCACAGCGATGTACCGGCTACCGGCACACAGAACCGTAGTGAACCTGATTTGAACCGGAGGTACAGCAGGAGTGGTGCTGCCGTCCTCTCGGCTGCCGAGTGGCAGGTCGACCCCGCCACCCACACCTGGACCCGCCAGCAGGGGCACCTCGATCGCCTCGGCGAGGAGGGCCTTCGCGCCGCCGACGCGAAGTGGCGTGCCCATCGAGCCGCCCTCAAGCCGAGGCCGGCGGAAGCCTGGGCTGCCGACTGGCGCTCCTGGGTCGCCCGGGAGCACGCCCCCAACCGCCCGAACCTCTACGCCGTGCCCGGCAAGAACACCGCCGCACCGGGGGGCATGACGCGGACGGAGGCCCACACCGCCGCCCTGCTGGCCGCCCTCGACGAGCCGACCGGCACGGAGGGCTGACCGTGGACCGCCGCGAAATCGCAGCCCTGCTGGCCTACATCGGCCGACTCGACCCCCGCACCATCCGCACCGACCAAGGCGAGGCCCGCGACCAGCTCGCCCAGTGGCACGAGCTGCTCGGCGACGTGCCGATGGCCACCCCGCATGGCTGGGACGTCCGCGTCGCCGCCCGCCAGCACATCCGCACCTCGCCGTACCAGATCCTGCCTGCGGACCTGGCCCGTCCCTGGGAGAGCTACCGGCGCGACCGCCTGGCGAGGCACTCCGACCCGACACCGTCCGTCGACCCGGACGACCAGGCCGCCTGGACCGCCGAGCTGGTCGGCACCCGCCGCGCCGTCGCCGCCGGTACCGCGCAGCCCGCGCAGGCCCGGGCGATCACCGGCGGTCGCGACGGAGTCGACCCGAAGCTGGAGGCGCGGTTGCGGGAGATCGGCTCCTGCATACCGCCCGCCGCCCGAGCAGCCCTCGCGCCCTACCGGCCCGCCCGCGCAGTCCGTGAGGCCGCTGTCGCGCAGGGACTGCCCGATGCCCTGAGCGTGCGGTGCGAGTGGTGCCTCGCCCAGCCCGGCGAGCCGTGCCGCCGCCGGAGGATCGGCCCCGATGGCGGAGCCCGCGGAACCGCCCCGCGCGCCACTCCGCACCCCGGCCGTCTCGACCTCGCCGCCGCCCAGCAGGCACAGCGCACCGAGCAGGCCCAGCAGCCCGCCTTGGCCTGATCCGGCGCCTCCGGCGCGTGCATGCCGTCCGCTGCACCGCCGCAACATCACCGTCCCGCACCGGCTGCGGCGCACGCCCTGCGCCGCAGCTGGCACCCGACGCCGCACCCGCCGAGCACCGCCCTAGCCGGCCGGCGCGGCAGCACATCGGAGACTCGCCTTGCGCCACATCACCACCCACGACGCGCCGGCCACCAGCCTGCGCGGCATCGGAGACACCAGCTGGCACGTCCGCGGAGCGTGCCACGGCATGGACGTCGAGGACGCCGACGCCGTGTTCTTCCCCGGGCCCCGGGATCACGAGGAGATCGCGGAGGCGAAGGAGCTGTGCGGTTGGTGCCCCGTACGCCGCGAGTGCCTGGACTTCGCTCTGGAGAACGTCCTCAAGGAGGGCGTCTGGGGCGGGCTCACCGAAGCCGAGCGGCGCCCGCTGCACGACGGACTGCACCGGCGCCTGGACTACCGGCGCGTGACAGCCTTCTTCCAAGGACGCGACGTGCACCTGACCGAGGCCGAGCGGCAGGTTGTCATCGACCACGCCTACGTCCGGGGCTGGCGGCCCGACCGGCTTGCCGCCGCCCTGCAGATCAGCCACAAGCACGCCCGCGACCTGCTCCGGCAAGCGGCCAACAAGGTCCTCGACCGCGACCGCAATTACGGCGTGCCCCACTCCAAGAAGAAGCGGAAGAAGACCTCCAAGGCCAAGGGCACCCCCGGGCCCGCAGCTCCCGGCACTCAGCAGCCGGCAGGCCGCCCGGCAACGTCGACCCCGGCGCAGGTCCCTCTCGGAAAGGCAGCATGACCCATCCCGTCCTCGCCTTCGGTGCTACTTCGGGCCTCCCTCTCCTCCTCGCCGCCGTCGTGCCCGCCGCCCTCGCGCTCGTGCTGACCGCCTGGACTGTCCGGCGCCGGGGAACCCGCGCGCAGAAGCGTCTCGGCGGCCCGGCGGTCAAGGTCGCTGCCGTCGCTGCCCTGGGCTGCACCGCCTACAGCGCCGACACCTCGTGGCGGTTCGCGGCCGACTACCTCGACATGGCCGGCACCGCCGAGCGCGCCGGCATGTTCGCCGCCGCCGAACTCGCACTGTTCGCCACCGCGCTGATGGCACGGCAGAACCTCGCCGTCCAGGGCGCCCCCGGCCTGCCGGGCATGCTGGTCTGGGTGATTACCACGGTGCAGGTGATCCCCGCCTACGCAGAGAGCGGCCCCATCGGCGGCACGGTCCGCGCCTTCGTCGGACCAGTCATGGCGGCGATGCTGTGGCACCTGGCCATGGGCATCGAACTGCGCCTGCGCACACCCGGCGCCGCCTCAAAAGGTCTGATCGCCGTCCTGGGCCGGGAGGCACGTGAGCGGCTCCTGTCCCGCCTCGGCATCGCCGCGCGAGACCGCGACGCCGCACAGATCACCCGGGACCGGGCCACCGCCCGTGCGGTCGCCCTCGCCGCCCGCCTCGCCGAGCGCACACCCGAGCAGCAGCGGAACCGTCGAGGCCGGCGGCTGACCCGACGCCTGTCGAAGGCGGTCGGCAGGGCTTCGGTCGGCACCGACCCCCTCCAGCGAGCACAGCTGCTCGACCAGCTCGCCGCCCGGCGACACGCGCTCGCGCTCGCCACCGTCCCGCTCCCTTCTCCCTGGTTCCCGGCGCACAGCAGCGCATCGGCGGCCGCGGTCCCCGCACAGCCGACATCGAATGTGCCGGTCCCCGTCCCCGGTCGCGACAGTTCCGACGAGCCGGTCCCGGACCGAGGACCGAGGACTCGTCGGGGACCGGTCCCCGAGGAGGCGGACCCTGAAGCCAAGGTCGGCGCGGGGACCAAGGGCGACGAAACGGGAACGACCGCGGGGACCAAGCCCCCTGAAGACGGCGCGGTCCCGGGGACCGGTCCCGCCGATCCAGAAGCCGCAGCGCGGGTCTCAGCGACCAGGAGGACCGACCGCAACGCGCGAGAAGTAGCAGCTCAGGACCCAGATTCTCATCGGGGACCGAGCCTCGCGAAGTCGGGGACCGAGAGCACCGAGGACCGAGGACCGACCGCCACCGAGTCCGGGACCGAGACCACCCAGGACCGAGGACCGACCGCCACCGAGTCCGGGACCGAGACCACCCAGGACCGAGGACCGACCGCCACCGAGTCCGGGACCGAGACCACCCAGGAC